>JAGLBJ010000028.1 GCA_018260315.1 Moraxellaceae bacterium
GGCTTGGCACATCATCAGCTTGTAAAACACTGCCTGTTACAGGCAACAGGTTAAAATTTTGGCGCTGCGGGGGATAACATAAGCCTGCCTTGGCACAACCTTGCCATTGAATAGTAACTGCTCCACTACCCTGCACGGGATAGCGAACCGTGATATTTTGATTAAATACCTGAACCGCACCAAAATCGGGGTCTTGTTCCACCACAGATTGCCGGTTAAAACTCGGTGCGCCTATCGTCAGGGTCTTATTGACTGGTTTGACGTGCAATTTATCCCGGTATAAATAATAGTCAGGCGTTACCTGATACATAACCACTAACGTATGGCCTTCTTGATGTGCCTCCATGTTAAAGGCTTGTTCAACCGGTAAAAATTTGGGGGCGCTATCGACTGG
Source organism: Moraxellaceae bacterium (assembly GCA_018260315.1). Taxonomy (GTDB): domain Bacteria; phylum Pseudomonadota; class Gammaproteobacteria; order Pseudomonadales; family Moraxellaceae; genus JAGLBJ01. Next base: position 395 of record JAGLBJ010000028.1, read on the forward strand.
TGCAGGGATACTGCCTAATAACGTACTGTGTGGTAAGGCGTTCGCAACCGCAATTTCACTATTATTAGACTGATTTTTATCGGTATTACCCGTTAAACCCTCCAATAATTTATGCCCGGCATAGGCGGGTGAATTTAAGCCAACAACTATACTCGTCAGTAGGATAAAGCGTACCCAGCTGGCTAAAGGCTGACACTTGCCATGATGGCGTATGTTATAAAACGAAAATCGTTGCTGCACCACGCGGCTTATCCTTTTATCATTGCTGGATTATAGGGTCAGGGATTAAATTTGCATCAGTTTAACACAGGGCTATAGCCCGCTTAGGTAGAAATGATGAAGTTTAGCAGGACGACATATTTTAATAAGGCCGATATTTTCTTGACCGTTTGATTTTGTCAGGATTAGTGACACCTCGGTTTATAACCGCTCGCCAAACAACGCTGTTCCAACTCTTACCAACGTTGCCCCTGCTGCAACTGCTGCCTCTAAATCGTTCGACATCCCCATGCTTAATGTATCCCAATGGCTAGGCTGTTGGTGCAAGGCGCGCATTTCCTGAAATAAATCGGCTGTCTGGCTAAACGCTGCGGTATTTTCGGGCGCTGGAATGACCATTAAGCCCCGTAAGCACACTCCGGGCAATGGGCTGATATGAGTCACCAATTCTGCCAATTCGTTCGGCTGGCAGCCGTCTTTAGTCGGTTCGTTATCAATATTAACCTGAATACACACATTCAGGGGCGGCAAATGCGGCGGACGTTGCTCGCTTAAACGCTGCGCAATCATAAGCCGGTCAACGCCATGCACCCAGTCAAAATGCTCAGCCAGTATGCGGGTTTTATTACGCTGTACATGCCCGATAAAATGCCATATCAGGTCTAAATCTCCTAACTGTGACATTTTTTCCAAGGCTTCTTGCCCATAATTTTCCCCAAACTCGCGCTGCGGCGTATGGGTTGCCAGATAACGAATGGCTTCGGCAGATTGGCGCTTAGACACTGCTAATAACTGAACATGCTCAAGGCGCCCATTTTGTTCTAAGGCAGCTTGAATACGCTGCCTAACGGCTGCATAATGCTGTACTAAAGTAGTCTCATTTATCATTATTGAATAAGCCATTAACCAAGGACAGGGCTATTTTAGACCGAAAGGTCCTGAATAAAACGCAAAAAAACCGTATTTTTTTAAATACCCTATAAAATAATCCTCAAATTTAGTTTTAAACTGAGAATCGTCGTTTATAGTCTGTGCATTCGGTTTAATCCTTAGATAACGTCACCTATCGATTTTTTCATAAACAATTGCAGCGATGCACTTAAAAACACGCTAAACTAGGGCTAACCCAAATTATTTGAACACTCCCCATGGCGTCGTTGTCATGTCTACTATTGAGGATTTTAATATGGAAATTACAGAATTATTGGCATTTTCGGCCAAAAACGGAGCTTCGGATTTGCATTTGTCGGCAGGTTTGCCCCCTATGATTCGGGTAGATGGCGAAGTGCGGCGCATTAACTTGCCAGCTATGGAACATAAAGAAGTCCATCAGTTAGTGTACGACATTATGAACGACAAACAGCGCCGTGATTTTGAGGAATTTTTAGAAACCGATTTTTCGTTTGAAGTGCCGGGACTGGCGCGTTTTCGGGTTAACGCTTTTAACCAAAACCGGGGCGCGGGTGCTGTATTTCGGACCATTCCCAGTAAAGTACTGAGCATGGACGACTTGGGCATGGGTCAAATCTTTAAGGATATCAGCGATTTGCCGCGTGGCATCGTGTTGGTAACCGGCCCTACAGGTTCGGGTAAGTCGACGACTTTGGCCGCCATGCTTGATTACATCAATAACACACGCATGGATCATATTTTAACCGTTGAAGACCCTATCGAATTTGTGCATCAATCCAAAAAATGCCTGATTAATCAACGGGAAGTGCATCGCGATACGTTAGGGTTTAGTGAGGCCTTACGGTCGGCGCTGCGCGAAGACCCCGATATTATTCTGGTTGGGGAAATGCGTGATTTGGAAACCATTCGTTTGGCATTGACAGCCGCAGAAACCGGACATTTGGTGTTTGGTACCTTGCACACCACGTCTGCGGCCAAAACCATTGACCGGGTGGTGGACGTGTTCCCATCTGAAGAAAAAGAGATGGTTCGTGCCATGTTGTCCGAATCGCTGCAAGCAGTGATTTCGCAGACCTTGCTCAAAAAGGCAGGGGGGGGGCGAATTGCAGCGCATGAAATTATGATTGGTATTCCGGCGATACGTAACCTGATTCGTGAAAATAAAGTGGCCCAAATGTATTCTGCCATTCAGACCGGTGCCAGTTACGGCATGACCACGCTCGACCAAAGCCTTAAAAATCTAGTTCAAAAAGGCGTTATTACCTCTGCAACCGCGCGTTCTGCGGCTAAAATTCCCGATGCATTTTTATAATATTAAGTTGATAACCACGCCTTGACCGTGTATTGGTTGACGCGCGAACAGACCAGCCTATAAGGACTATGCCATGGAATTTAACGACTTGCTGACCCTAATGAATGATAAAAAAGGCTCGGATTTATTTATTACGGTAGGTGTGCCGCCCTCTATGAAAATTAACGGGCAAATTGTACCGGTAACCAAATCGCCATTATCCGGTGAAATTGTCGGGCAAATTATCCACAGCATTATGAGTGAACGGCAACGCGAAGAGTTTAGAACGACGAACGAATGTAACTTTGCCATTATGGGCAAAGGCGAAACCCCGCGCTTTAGGGTGAGTGCGTTTGTGCAGCGTGACGAACCGGCTATGATTTTACGGCGTATTGAAAGTAAAATTCCGACTGTTGACGAACTGCTGCTGCCGCCCGTCATCAAGGATTTAGCCATGACCAAACGCGGCATTATTATTTTTGTAGGCGCTACAGGTACCGGCAAGTCCACTTCACTTGCCGCCATGATTGGCCACCGCAACCACAACTCACGCGGGCATATTATTACCGTCGAAGACCCGATTGAGTTTATCCATCAACATGCGGGCTGCATTATTACCCAGCGTGAAGTCGGTATTGATACCCACTCGTTTGATATTGCCCTTAAAAATACCTTGCGCCAGGCGCCGGACGTTATTTTGATTGGCGAAATTCGGACCCGTGAAGTCATGGATTATGCCATCGCGTTTGCTGAAACGGGACATCTGGTGCTGGCTACGTTGCACGCCAACAATGCCAACCAGGCGCTTGACCGGATTATTCACTTTTTTGATGCCGACCGTCATTCCCAGCTTTATATGGATTTGTCGCTCAATTTACGCGGCATTGTGGCGCAGCAGCTTATTCCTTCGCCTGATGGAAAATCACGCCGCGCCAGTATTGAAGTATTAATTAATACGCCCCTGATTTCCGATTATATTCGTAAGGGTGAAATTCATGAAATCAAGGAAGTCATGAAACGTTCGCGCGAACTCGGTATGCAGACGTTTGACCAGGCGCTTTATGATTTGTACATTGCCGGTCATGTAACCTATGATGATGCCCTGCGCTATGCCGACTCGCCCAACAATTTACGCCTGTTGATTAAACTTGGAGCCAGCGATACCGATAAAATGCAGGACGCAACGCGCGGTTTAAGCCTGGAGATGGAGAAGGATTAATAGTGGCCTTTTTTAAGGCCCTCTTTAAAGCCTTCAGTTATTCTGATGACCGGTCGAGTTAACGTCGGCCGGTTTGGTTTCCTCGTTATCATGTGCATCAGAAGTGGTGGATACTGCCAGCGCCAGCGATTCGCCGCACGCATCACAAAATTTGGCTTGCTCGGCATGCTCTGCTTTGCCACATCTGGAACACTCTAAAATCTGTGGTTTAGGCTGCATACTGCGCGCCAGCTCTGCAGTAAAAATACCGGTGGGGACTGCTAAAATCGCATATCCGGTGATCATGATAAACGACGCCAAGCCCTGACCGAGCGCTGTTTTAGGAGATATATCGCCATATCCCACGGTCGTCAGCGTAACAATGGCCCAATACATACTGCGTGGAATACTGGTAAAGCCGTTCTGCGGCCCTTCAATCACAAAAATAAGCGCGCCAAAGACCGTCGCCAGCGTGATTAAAAACAAAAAGAAAACCAATATTTTTTGCCGGCTACTTTTAAGGGCTTCCATTAAAAAACCGGCTTGCTGTAAATACGACGCCAGTTTAAAAATTCTAAAGATTCTAAGCACGCGTACAATGCGAATAATCAAAAAATATTGAAATCCAACGATTAATAAGCTTAAATAACCTGAAATAATCGAAATTAAATCAATAATGCCGTAAAAACTGATGATATATTGCCAGCGCTTAGGTTCACCATATAATCTTAACGCATATTCAATGGTAAATATTACAGTAAAAAACCATTCCAGCCCATGTAAATACTGCCCATACTGCATTTGTAAATGTTGGACACTGTCTAAAATAACCACCAGCACACTTAACAAAATCAGTATAATCAAGACCCCATCAAAACTACGCCCGATGCGCGTATCATTACCTTCAATTATGTTATAAATTTTATCGCGTAGGGGGTGTGACATCAGGTTATCATTCCATGTTAAAGGTTATTAGGTATGCCGCAGGGTATTAAGCATAGCCGCTTTATATGATGATTTTGTTCGCACTGCATTCGCCTGGAAGCGTTTATCCTAAAAGTCGCTATGCTAAAAGTCATTTAGACTCGCAACAATGCCCTGTTTTACCTAACGCGCTGCCTAAAGACCGTTACGAAAAATTCAAGCACCCCAATACACGCTAACCCTTTATTTTTAAACCAAAAAAAACCTGTCAATACCCCAACGCAGAAATAAAAACCTAGCCCTTTGCTGTAAACCTGCTTAAACTTATCCTCCTATTTTGTCATTGCTGGACAGTATTATGTCAAAATCAAAACCTTCAGCGCCCGACACCACCGCCTCGAATGAACTGCAAAACGCTCAGCGTCCCCCCTATAGCTTGCCTCTTGAACAGGCTGTTTTAGCGGCTTTAATGTCGATTAACGAAAGCTGGGAAAAAATCAGCGAACTATTAAAAGAACATGACTTTTATGCGCCGCGCCATCAGCTCATTTTTAAAGGAATCCATCAACTTGCCACTACTAACCAGCCGTATGATGTGGTCATGGTTAACAACTGGCTTAACGGTCAGCAACTTTTAGAAGAGGCTGGCGGCGAGCCGTATTTAATTGAAATTTTAACCGAAAGTCCGGCCAGTTTATACAACTTGGAGGCCTATGCAAAACGTATTCATGAAATGGCCGTGTTACGTGAAGTGATTCAGGTTAGCCAAACCATGTTGCAAACGGCCTATAATGCCAAAAATCGTTCGGCAAGCGAAGTGCTAAACGAACTCGAAGCCAGTATTTTTGCTATTAAAGACAAATTTAGCAATCATACCGAAAATAATGCCCCACAGCCCTTGGTCAGCATTTTAAGAAACGTTCTGATTAAAGTAGACCATTTACAAAAAAGTGGCGATTCCATTACCGGCATTCCGACAGGGTTTAGCCAGCTTGATGAGCGTACGTCAGGCCTGCAACCCAGCGATTTAATCATCGTTGCCGCGCGTCCATCGATGGGTAAAACCACCTTTGCCATGAATTTAATTGAAAGCGCGTTGTTTAAAACCGATTTGCCAGCCGTGGTGTTTTCTATGGAAATGCCCGCCGATTCACTGGTAATACGTCTTTTATCATCAATGGGCACTATTGACCAGGGCCGTTTGCGTTCGGGGCGCATGGACGAAGGCGATTGGGTACGCATGATGAGCACCATTACGCAGCTGGAGGGTCAGCAACTGTATATCGACGATTCGCCTGCCCTGTCACCTAATGAGTTACGCGCGCGTTGTCGGCGTATTGCTAAGCAGCATAATAACAAATTAGGCATTATTATGATCGATTACTTACAACTGATGCGTGTACCGGGCATTTCAGAAAATCGTACGGGAGAAATTTCAGAAATTTCACGCAGTTTAAAGGCCTTGGCTAAGGAAATGAATTGCCCTGTGGTTGCCCTGTCGCAGCTTAACCGTGGCCTGGAAAGTCGTCCCAATAAGCGCCCGTTGATGTCTGATTTGCGTGAATCGGGCGCAATTGAGCAAGATGCCGATTTAATTATGTTTATTTATCGAGATGAAGTTTATAATAAAGAATCGGCCGAGCAAGGTATTGCTGAAATTATCATCGGCAAGCAACGCAACGGTCCTATCGGAACGGTGCGCTTGCAGTTTGAAGGCGTTTTTACCCGCTTTAGAGACCTGCAAATGGGTCAATATGATTATGACGATGAATAAGCCAGCCGGTTTAATCCATGAGCGACCTGCATGAATACGATGACTGCCGATCCCTTTAGAAATACGAATGTCTGTATTCATACGCAAGCCTTGCTGCATAATCTGCGGCGGGTTAAACAGTACATTGAATCAGGCCAACCTACAGAAACGGCACTTCAACAATCCAGACCCAGACTAGGCCCCAGCATTTTGTGCATGGTCAAGGCCAATGCTTACGGGCACGGATTAAAAGAGGTCGTTACAACGCTAAGTCATGAACCGTTATGTAATGGGTTTGGCGTGGCTTTTTTTGAAGAAGCCATTGGGTTAAGGGAATATCAAAAACAGGCCCAATTACCACTTAGCCAGCCTGTCATGATTATGCAAGGCGCGTTTAATGAAACAGAATGGCAGGTCGGCGCCACGTTAAATGCACAGTTTATGATCGCACAGCCACAGCAGCTCCACTGGGCCTTAACCCATGTTAGACCTGACGATACGGTTTGGCTTAAATTAAACAGTGGCATGAATCGTCTGGGGTTTAGCCCGGCACAGGCCTTTAAAGCAGGTCAGCAGTTACTTAAAGCAGGCTACCGGGTAGTATTAGCCACTCATTTTGCCAATGCAGATGAACCTCTGCACCCTTTAAATCAGCAACAAATGCACACCTTTCACGCTGTATTAAATGACTTTAAACAGGCTTCCTCTTATGGCACACAAGTGCTTGCGTCATGTTGTAACTCGCCCGCATTGATTCAATGGCCGCAGTTGCATTTTGATTGGGTACGACCCGGCATTATGCTCTACGGAAGCTCGCCTTTTTCACATATAACCGCACAAACCCTTGGCCTACAACCGGTCATGACGTTTTCCAGCAGTTTAATGGCGATTCAACCGGTCGAAAAAGGCCAGGCCGTCGGTTATGGTTCACGCTGGACCCCTGCTGACGCTGGATATATTGGCATTGTAGCCGTGGGCTATGGAGATGGTTATCCGCGAGTGGTTGATGAACGGGCAGTTGTCATGCTTGGAGGAATCAAAGTGCCGATTGTGGGACGCGTCAGTATGGATATGCTGGCTATTGACTTAACCGATTGGCAGCGTACCATGCAGTGCTTGCCCGATTTAGGCACACCCGTAACGTTATGGGGCACTGCACCGCATGTTGATGACATTGCAGCCTGTGCCGGAACCATTGGTTATGAATTATTATGCCAAGTTACACAGCGCCCGGCGCGTCTAGTGGCTAAGGGGTTTTAAAGATTTTGTGATTCTTCAGCCGCTAGGCAGAGCGATCCAGCGTTAAAAAAGCCGGAATTAACGCCGTTAAGGGCGCACGGATATCCCGGCATTCATTAATTAACTGATGCGACCCTTCTTCGAGTAACAGTAACATTTGCAGGCGACATTTTTGCCTGATAAACTCAATATTAAAGCGCCAATCCACCGTTTCATCTAGCGCGCCTTGCGCTACCCAGACCGGTATGCGTGCTGCCGGTAGTTGCTCCATAGCCGGAATCCAGCGACTTAAGGCGATAATCCACTGCATGCTCATGGTACGCGACTGTAATGGGTCAAGTGTGCGTACAAAGCGTAAAAATTCCGGATTATGATTATTACGCCGAAACGCCCGTGGCACATCACGTTTAATGCGACTGATTAAACTTAAGCCCAGCGTATTATGCCACCATGCACTACGTGCCGGCCGTACCAATGGCGATAATAACAACGCCCGCTCAATTAAAATCGGTTTACGATGGGCTGAATTACGCAACAAATGTTCGAGCCAGATAGCACCGCCGGTACTTTGACCAATTCCTAACCACGGTTTAGGCAGCACATCGGTCGGTTGCGCCTGAACCCATTCTGCCAGTTCATTTAAAATATCCTGATAAACCTTAAAATCCTGAATACTCGCCACATCCCCCGACGACAGCCCGTGCCCCGGCAAGTCAAAGGTAACGATACTAAAGCCTTGTTCTAAAATTTCTTTAATAATGGGCTGATAAATACCGCTATGTTCCAGGTAGCCATGAATTAACCAGACCGTCCCTTGACTGGGCTGCCTGGGCCACAACATGTGGACATGAATGCGATGCTGTGCTAACGTTAAAAATCCCTGTGTGGCGTGACACGCGACCTTGTTAAAACCATATAGTGTACGATAGCCCTTTAAACCGTCTGATAAAGGCCCGGCTGCATTGAAGTCAAGCGGTTGCAATAAGGCAGCCGTTGTAATACGGTCAGGAAGCGGCAAATACGTGTTCTTAAGCTCGTTTGGGTGGGCAAACGGTAAATTACTCATGGGGTAACGCTCCAGCAGGCGTTTAAAGGGTACTCAAACGTTCTTTTTAAAATAAGGCGAACCCTTAAATGTTAAATCAACAAAACATCTTAAACCGCGCCTTTACTTGATCGGCCATTATGTTTACCACAAAATTTTTAAAAATACCAAACTTTCTTATAATAAGCTGCCCGTGAGGCTCAATCTTTTCGTTGGCTGCTACGCCTAAATTTAAGTTTAATACTTAGGCTATTTATGCCGAAATACAATGAAGACCTAGGCCTATCAAATTTTAATGATCAAGGAACTTCGCGGCATGAAGTATCCCCAAATCCTATATCGCGTGCCAATGCCAATAATTCATGAATAGCCCGCCGTGAATGCTCTTTATTACGCGCATCAGGCCACCAAGGCGCCGGGTCACCGGGCATAGCGGCCACAACAGGGGTCGTAATGACGCCATTTTGGGCAAATAAACGTCGGGCGCGCGGCATATGGTACGCATCTGTGATTAAATCTATATGCGTTGCGCCCCCATATTTTTGCAACATTAACGTACTAAAGCGTGCATTTTCGCAGGTATTCATACTGTTGGGCTCTAACCAGTTGGCCTGAACACCTTTATCTATAAGCCAGTTTTGCATCCAGGGCGCTTCTACACCGCTTAACAATATAGGCAAACCGGTTTTTTCATGTACCAAAATAGCCTGCGCCAGCCGCAAGGTCGTATAACGATTGGCGACGATACGATTTAAATAATCACGGCCGAGCCCACCGCCTAAGACTACAATGACTTGCGCTTTGTGGGTATTTTGCTCTAAACGAGGTGCTGCATATTCGGGCACAGCGTTTAACATGCTTAAACTGGTGCGCCAGGCCAGCCACTCTGTTGAACCGATTTGCAGCATCGGTGTATCGATAACAGGGGCTGTTAAAGGATTCGATGGCGCATGTTGATTTTTATCGCTTTGGCTTGTCGTTCGTACGGTTGTAACAGTATGGGGAATGGCGGGCACAGGTTCGACGGGCCTATCTACAGGCACCATAGTATAAGAGGTATCGCTTTGAACCGCTAAATGCGCATCTGCTGCCACGGGATTAATCGTAATGGGCGTTTTATTGAGTAGCCATAAGCCCAGTTTGCCCAGTACTGGCGTATACACCATGCCCCAAATCATACAGGCACATAGGCTCAGTAAAGATACGAGCCGTTTTAAGCGCGGTATAATCGATTTCATATGGGCATAGCTAGGCTGCCAAATATTAAGCATAAGGCATGCATGCCAATTTTTTAGTATTCATGGCCTTCAACGAGGGTTAAAATCCTTTCAGACAGTTGATGTTTTACTATGCCAGATTATTGTATCATGATTGCTCAGTATGCCTATTTATACCGAATGCTGCGGGTTATTTTAAGTAGAATATAAGGATTTTTGACCTGTTACGCTTAATATTAAGGAACCGTGTTAATGCTGACCCCTGTTTCATCGTCGCCCTTAGTGATTAGTTTGACCGTAGATGCCACTGCGCTTAACTGCCCTATGCCTTTATTAAAACTTCGTCAGGCATTACATCAGTTAGAAGCAGGGCAAATCGTGCGATTATTGGCCACTGACCCAAATAGCCAGCAGGATATTCTTAGATATTGCGAAAAATCTGGTCAAATTTTACATGCTGCTGACCAAACTAGCCACGCTGACAAGCCGTGTTTTGTATTTGATATTGAAAAGATTTAATTTCATCCAAAACGATTAAATTTTTACTGTAGCCTTACAACCAGCCGCGTTTTCTAAAATACAATATAGGCAATCCAAAGACCGTCAGCATAATGATACTCACCACCACAAAGGCATACACCCCGTGGGCAAAAGGTAAATCGTCGACATTCATGCCATAAATACTGGCAATCAGCATGGGCGGTGCCAACATACTCGAAATCACCGAGAACCGTTTAATAATATCGTTTTGTTCGGTATTGATAAAACCCGATGTGGTATCGAGCAAAAATCGTACCTTTTGAAATAAAAACGCATTATGTTCAACCAAAGAGCGCACATCTTCTGATAATTCACGCAAATCGGTATCGTAAATATGACTGCCCAGCGCTCGCGGACGCGATACGAACACCAGCACACGGCGTAAATCCATTAAACAGAGCTGCGCTTTACCTAGAACGTCTTCTTGTTGTGCCAATCGTGTCACCATATCATCTAAATCCAGATGATATTCGCGGTGATGATTGTTTAACACTTCTGTCGTACACACTTCTAAATATTTATGCACATCTTCTAAAATATCCGCCAGTTCGTCTAGTTTGGCTTCCATCAGACCTAAAAAAATCCAGATGGGGTCTTTATAATTAAGGTCATAATCGTTGCGATACGCCCGCGCCCGAAACGCCCGAAATGAGACCAGTTTTTGACTACGTAAGGTAAACAAACGGTCTTTATGCAAAATAAAGGCAACGGTATGAGTTGAGGCCAAAATCTGCCCGCTATGATCTTCTATGCCATCGGCTTGAATATTGCGGTTTTTAGTTAAAAAATAGGTACTGATATGTAAAATGCCGTCATCATCGCGATAGTAACGAGAGGAGGCAGAAATATCCTCTAGCGATTTTAATGTTGGAAAATGCTGGCCATAGGCTTCGGTAATCCACTGTTGTTCGTCGCTACTGGGTGAAATCAAATCGAGCCAGACCAAATCAGGGCTTAAATCAAAACTGCCACGCACAGTGACTTCTTTTAAATTTCCTGCTGCAATCGGTTCAAACGCTTCAAGCATATAATAAACCCATGTGTAAACCCTTTGTGCAGCTTGTGCCACGTGTGCGCCATATGATTTAAGTTGAACCGTTCATCAGGATTTAAAGCGCTAAAACGCTTTATACTTGCCATCTGGAATGCTGCATCATAGCATTATTCACCCATAAACACGTATTATTTAAATCCAAAAATATACTGCAAATACCCCGCAATAGCGCCGGTTATGCCCCCCAACACAATTAACATCCATTCATCTTCATGAAACGCCGGGCGCAATAAATTTTGAAATTCACGCGGCGTTAAGGCCTGTATACGAACCCGGAATAAATCAAAAATTTTGGCAGCACGGCTCATGTTAAATTCTGGGTCACGCATGGGCTCCATCGTCATGTTCATGCACTGGTCAATGATACCATTTTTTAATTGCGTCATTTCTGATTTGCCCAGGCCCACAGCCAGCGCAGTACGAACCACCGGCCGCTCTAAAACCGGCGCGATATGCTGGCGAATAATCCGGCGCGTGCGTTCGCGGCCCTCCCCATACATCATTTCCTGCATAATACGTTCTACGGTAATTAGTTCGCGTGTGGTAATTTGCGCAAAGACATCGGCCACCTCATTTTGCCGCCGCATAAATGCCCCATGTAAACGATACGTGCCAATATGCGGTAAAGTCGGACGCATAAACGGAAAGTGGGTTAGGCGTTTAAATAATACAGGCGCCTTAAAATCAATCGGATTGACCGGATTAAATACCATCCAAATCGCAATCCAGTTGGTCAGTAGGCCCCACAGACCCGCCCAGAATACAATGGTCCAATGCCAGGGCACCACGAGCCAAATGCCCATTTGAATGATGCCAAAAAATAGCCCAATAAAAAAACTGATATGCCAAATAAAGTTAATTTCTTTTTGTCCAACACGCAAAAACATACGCACCATTAACGCGCGGTCATCTTCCATTTGCCGCACAATCATTTGCCGCATATCGACCAATTGTTCAACATTAAACGTCAGCTCAACGACAATGCCTTCTAGCAACGCCGGAAGCTCAATAGCAGCTTGCGCATAGACCCGACGTTTAATCGAATACGGCACATTTTTCCAAACCACAGGCTGATGTTCTAGCATTAGGTCATCGATTAAGGCAGGGAGCTCTGGTTTTATTTTTTCGGCAAGAATATGCGCCATTTCGGTGGGGTTCATGGCTTCAAAAAATTCTTGCAATGAGCCTAACTTGCTTAACGTCTGGTCGACAATAACCCCGGCAATTTTACCGGCTTTACGCGGCACAATCCCTTGCCAGCCTAACGGTAGCGGCCCTAAACGAATGCCCCAAAACGTTAACGGATAAAAGACCATCTTTAAGGCCATCCACACATGCACCCACGTTACAAACGCGGCAACTGGTGCTATGGTAATAAAACCAATAAAATCAGGACGTTGCGCCAGCTTTACCCAAAAATCATACCCCATGGCGCACCTTTTACCCCTTAAACTGTGCTGTTAAAACGAATACATTCACTGGCCATCTTTAAAATAGCCGCCTTTAAAACAGTCCAAAGCCTACACTAGCGCCAAAAAATACCATCGGTTCCACTTTTTTAATCAAGACACCTGTGCTTGACTTCACCTCTTGCCCTGCACCAATGCCCACACTAAACGAAGCCATACGGCTGCGATTTAACATTAAATACGATAATTCCAAGCCGCCCCCCAGCCGATTTTTATGCGTATTATCGACCAGAACGCCATCGACATGGCCTGCAAATGCGCCCAAATAATAGCCATTCTGGTCAACGCCCGTATACGCATAAGGATAGCGCCAGCCAGCTTGCACAGCGACTCCTTTACCGTTATTAAAATACTGTCCTGCTTTAACGTAAACATCGCCATAGGGCGTAGGCATATCGGCATTGACATGGACAAAATCGTTGGTTAAACCAATACCCGCATAAACACGGTGTAAATCGCCAATTTTAGGTCGCGTATCCTGCCAGCCTAAACGATTGATTACGTCGGCTCGTGCAACATTGTGCAGGGCTAGAACACAAAGACCTAGACCTAACGGAAGTATTTTTTTTCTAAGCTTAAGAAATCGAGAGGTACGCATAGGTTAATCCTTTAACTGCATGAAAAAAACGAAGGCTAAGAAAAATTCAGGTAACGTTTGAGCAGACGGTAGTCGTGGGATACGCTACCGCATTATAAACAGCAAACTTACAACACGGGCTATATTTTTACACTTTTTAGTGATTTTCGTTAACCGCCAAACTTTTTTAAAGTCAGCTAATTCTAAGTTATAAAACGGGCTGTAGGGTCTTATTTTTAAATAATAAACTTCCCAGCAACATACCGGCTAATGCCGCTCCAAAACCGGTTAATTGTGGCGGACACAGTTTAGCAACATCGGCCAGCCAGCTACTTTCACACAATAGCCAAACCCCAATGCCTAGCCCAATCGATAAACGGGCTCCCATTACGTTGGCTTTTTTCCAGTATAATCCAAACGCCAACGGCACAAAGGCACCGACCAATACAATTTTATACGCATTTTCCACCATCTGAAAAATCGATAAATGCGCTTTGTACAAGGCAAATGCAGTAACCAACAGGCCAAAGGTCAATACAACACGGCGCACCAGGGTTAAAAAATCATGGTCAGTTTTGGGTTTAAAAACCGCTCTTAAAATATTTTCACTTAATAACGTTGAGGGTGCCAATAATGTTCCGGACGCAGTACTCATAATCGCCGATAACAACGCACCAAAAAACAGGACTTGTGACAGTAACGAGGTATGATTTAAAATCAAATACGGCAGTACCATTTGCGAGTCGCCGCTTTCAGCCAAAAATCCTTGCACTTCATGTGGCGCAATAATTAACGCGCTATAGCCCAGATAAATAGGCACAAACGCCAGGAGCAAATACAATACGCCGCCTAAGATAGCCCCCCAGCGTGCGGTTTTTTCAGTTCGCGCCGACATTACGCGCTGAAAAACGTCCTGCTGCGGAATGGAGCCTAACCCCAAGGTAATCAAAGCGCCAACAAAGCCCAATACGCCCGCCAGGCTCGGTTCCGGTAATATATTCAAATGCTGATGGGCTGTGGCATGGGCCAGAACGGTTGCCGCGCCGCCATCAATTTGGCTGGTTATGGCAATGGCAATCCAGATCAGGCCCGCCATAATCAAGGTCATTTGAAAAAAGTCGGTCAATGCCACTGACCACATACCGCCATAGAGCGTATATAAAATCACGATACCTGCCCCGATTAACGTTCCGGTCTCGCGGCTGATATAATTATTTGTAATAATGTTAAACACAAGGCCAAGTGCCAGCAACTGCGCCGCTACCCAGCCTAAATACGATAAAATAATGACTAAAGACGTGATGACTTCAATATCGCGACCATAACGTTTTGCATAATAATCGCCAATCGTCAATAAATTCATGCGATATAGCGGCACGGCAAAAAATGTTCCGACCAACACCAGGCACAATGCAGCGCCAAACGGGTCGGCCACAATACCGCCTAATCCTGCCTTTAAAAACGTCGCCGATGTGCCTAAAACGGTTTCAGAGCCAAACCACGTTGCAAATACGGTCGCCACCGTAATGTATAACGGCAACGAACGCCCTGCCACCATATAATCGCCACTAGACGATACGCGTCTGGCTGCCCATAATCCAATGCCGATGGACACCAACAGATAAGTAACCACCGAGGCAATCAGTACTTGATTTGACGACGTTAAAACAGCCATAGACGTTCCTACTGCACCTTATAAAAAGGCACATTCTAAAAAATGAAGTTGATGATTTCATATTTACAGGAATTTTGTAAAAACGTCTAGTATTAAACCACTAAATATCAGACTTTTTGGGATTTTGGGATTTTGGGATTTTGGGATTTTGGAAAAAAGTGGCCTATCAGAGGCCACTTTTTATCAAATCAAGCGTTGTTTACTGTTGCCAGTCAAATAACCAGCGATAATTTTCCAAACATTAAACGGGGTTGACCGGGCTTAAACGTTGTAATTGAGTGGCAAAATGCTTGCCAAACGTTTTCGCAGTATCCAAATCGCCAACATGCGGGCCTTCGTCCGGGGTTGAATCTGAAGGCGACGCGGCCAGCAAACCGCTAAATCCGCCTAGCCAGTTAATATCGCTACGCACTGCCGCCTTGGAATTAGCTGCCAACAACCCGGTACCCGTCCATAACATGCCATGTTGCATGGCAAAGGTCATTAAATAACTGATGGTCGAACCTTTATCGCCATTTAATGAGGCAGAATTGGTAAATCCTGCGGCCAATTTACCTTGCCAGGCGCGCGTATACCACGGTTTACTTGAGGCATCAGCAAATTTTTTAAACTGCCAGGCGACAGTGCCCATATAAGTCGGCGAGCCAAAAATGATTCCGTCACTGGTCGATAACGTAGCCCAGTCTTCAGGCTTAATATTACCTTCTGCATCGACACGGATTTCATGAACTTGCGTATTGCTGACCTGTTGTAAACCTGCAATGACCGCCTCCGCCTGCTTTTGCGTATGACCATAGCCACTAAAATAAATCACGCTGATACTTGACATGGTAACCTCCTGTTAATGATTTAGGTTTGACGCTCTAAAACCCGCTAAATTTATTAACGCGTGTTTTAAGCTTATGGCCCGGTCTGTTCAATGGGCCGCAAATTAAACACCAGTACTTCCGCCTGTTGCCCGTTACTAAAGTGAACGCTACTTTCATGACGAATTTTAAGCCCATCGCCTGCACTTAAAGATTCGCTGTTAACCTGCAAACGACCCTTAACCAGATGAATATAAATAAATCTAGGTTCCTCGAGGGTTAAGCTGGCCTGTTCTTGCCCATCAAATAGTCCGGCATAAATATAAGCATCTTGTTGAATTTTTAAAGAATCATACCGACCATCAGGCGATATCACTAAGCATAACTGACCGCGCTTTGCAGCATTATCAAAATAACCTTGCTGATAATTCGGCGTTAAACTGACTTGGGAGGGCATAAGCCAAATCTGTAAAAAATGCACGTCCTGTTCGTCAGAAGGATTAAATTCACTATGGGCCACACCCGTTCCGGCACTCATGAGCTGTACATCGCCCACTTCCAGCACGCCGCCCATACCCAGTGAATCCTGATGTGCGAGCTGCCCGCTTAATACATATGAAAATATTTCCATATCCTGATGAGAATGTGTGCCAAAGCCTTTACCGGCTTGCACATGGTCATCATTGATCACGCATAAATCTGAAAAACCCAGATGTTTAGGGTCGTAATAGCGCCCAAACGAAAAGCTATGTTTAGAATCCAACCAGCTTAAGCGCACACGGCCCCGGTCTTGTGCCAGGCGTTTTTCTAACAAAGTAATCTCCTTACAGCGTTTTCGGTCGAGCAAGGATACACTATTTGAATACATGCCGCAAACCCATGCTACAGCCCACTTTTTTAATAACTTATTGATTTTTATTATATAAATCTTGAAAAAGGACAATATTTTTAGTCATATCATAGACGATAAAATTAGTCTTTAGGAATTTTAAATAATGAGAATCATTGATAAGTGATTGATAGCGTTCAAAAAACCTGATTGACGTTTAAGCCTTGTAAATTACTTAAACGCCGTAAAATTTAACGCTCAACCTTTTTGTGACGACGGTTAAGGCGCAGGGTTAGGGTGCGCGGTATGCACGGCTTCAATGTCATCTAAAATCTCTTGCGACAAGCGAATTTTTAACGAATCGATATTTTCACGCAATTGAGTCATATGGGTTGCGCCAATAATCGTACTGGTCACAAACGTCTGTTGACGAATAAACGCCAATGACATTTGCGCTAAACTCATATGATGGCGGGCAGCAATATCGGCATAGGCAGCAGTGGCGGCATCGGCTTGCGGATTGGTATAGCGTGAAAAACGCTCCCAGCGTGTCAATCGTGCGCCTTCCGGTTTTTGGCCGTTTAAATATTTACCACTCAATACACCAAACGCGAGTGGCGAATACGCCAACAGTCCGATTTTTTCACGGCAAGCTATTTCAGCTAAACCAATTTCAAAGGTACGATTGAGTAAATTGTACGGATTTTGAATGCTGGCCATGCGTGGCAGTCCCATATGGTCGGCCAGGGCCAAGTAGCGCATGGTGGCCCACGGCGTTTCGTTTGATAAACCGATGGCCCGTATGCGACCGGCTTTAATTTCACGCTCCAATGCCTCTAACGTATCGGTAAATTCACTTAAATCAGAAATATCCTGAACTGCCATAGCGTTGGTAAATCCAGCCTTCCCAAAAAAATTGGTTTGACGCTCGGGCCAGTGCAATTGGTATAAATCGATATAATCGGTTTGCAGACGTTTTAACGAGTCATCGAGCGCCTGTTTAATATCAGGCGTACGAAAGCGCGTTTTACCGCCGCGAATATGGTCGCCTACCTGACTTGGACCGGAAATTTTACTAGCGAGTATGATTTCTTTGCGGCGCCCGCTTTGCCTAAACCAGTCGCCAATGATTTTTTCGGTTGCCCCCTGGGTTTGCGCACGCGGAGGTACGGGATACATTTCGGCTGTATCCCAAAAATTTAAACCGTTATCGGCTGCATATTCGAGCTGCGCAAACGCCTCAGCAGGTGTATTTTGTTCACCAAAGGTCATGGTGCCTAAACATAATTCAGGAACTAAAATGCCCGTTTTGCCTAGCATGTACTGTTTCATGGTGCCGCCCTCGTGTGGTAAATGGCCTTTTAACCGGTTGATATTACACGATATTTTTAATTCACCCAATATTAAACCTAATCTATTAACTTAATCAAACAAGGCAGCTTTTAAACCATTATAACGATTTAAGTCGCTGCACGGCCTGTTCACATTGGGCAACATCGGCCACCAGAGCCATGCGTACATAATTTAAACCGGCATTACCCTGGGCCGTCGCTCGCGATAAATAGCGTCCCGGCAATACCTGAATGTTAAGCTGTTGCAGCAATGTTCTTGTAAAGGCTTCATCATCAGCCACCGGCACCCATAAATAAAACCCTGCATCAGGCCGGCTTAAGTTAAATTTATCCCCCAGTTCATTTAAAAACAACGCAAACTTTTGTCGGTACTGTACCCGATTTGCTTCAACGTGCGTTTCATCTTGCCATGCTGCCACTGATGCCCACTGGTTTTGAACCGGCATTGCGGCCCCATGATACGTGCGATATTTTAAAAATGGGGCCAAAATATCCGCATCGCCTGCCACAAATCCCGACCTTAAGCCCGGCACATTAGAACGCTTGGACAACGAATGAAACACCACGCAGCGTTTATAGTCATGGCGGCCCAATTGTGCGCACACTTCAAGCAAACCCACCGGCGGGGTATCAAAATACAATTCAGAATAACATTCGTCCGACGCAATGATAAAGTCATATTCATCGGCTAGCGCAATCAGCATACGCAATTGTTCGGCGGGAATGACGGCACCGGTTGGGTTGCCCGGACTGCAAATAAACAATAATTGGGTCCGTTGCCAGATTTCGACCGGTACGCTGGCATAATCAGCCAAATAGCTGGTTTCGGCGCTGGCGTTGACATAATACGGCGTTGCACCCGCCAAAATGGCAGCCCCTTCATAAATCTGGTAAAACGGATTAGGCATCACCACATAGATTTCCGGTTGCGCCTTTGTGTCCCCGGCTTGAGATAGGTTAGCTCGCTTAAAGACCGCCTGGGTAAACGAAAATAATCCCTCACGGGTTCCACTCACCGGTAAAACCTGCGTATCGGCATCGATAGAGTTGAGTCCAAAGCGTTGCACGAGCCATTTGGCAATAGCCGTTCTTAATTCAATTATTCCTTTACTGCCGGGGTATGTCGATAAATGATTAAGATGCGTAACCAGGGCTTGTTTGACAAACTCCGGCGCAGCATGACGCGGCTCACCGATGGATAACAAAATCGGGCTTAAATGTGCGGGCGGTTTAATATCCTTCATCAATACGGCTAGTTTTTCAAAGGGATAAGGGTGTAATTCGGTTAAAGCAGGATTCATAGCTTACTCGTCTGTTAAAAATGCTGACTAATCAACCTCTGATAAGCAATCACTGTTTAGATAAATGCTTTAGTTTAAGTTTATGCAACGTTTACTCAGCCATTTTAGCTTAAATCATTGCCATCAAAAGCGGCTTTAATCCAATTTAATCTTGGAGTGGAATGAATACGGTTAGGCATTTGGACCGTGACAACATCAAACCGAATATCAAACTCTAAAAAAGCTGAATCGGCCACATTATGTAACCAAAAGTCGGCTGTTTGCCAGATTTTACGCATTTTAGCACGCGTCACGCTACCCGCAGCGCCGCCAAAGTGCTCATTTTTTCGTGCGCGCACTTCCACAAATAGCAACGTTTGCCCCTGCTGCATAATCAAATCAATTTCGCCATAGGCAGTATGCACGTTTTGAGCGATTAACGTACAGCCTTGCGCTTGTAAAAATTGACAGGCTAGCTCTTCGGCAGCCGCGCCAATAATATGGGTAGGACTGGTAGAACGACCAACGGTCATATGGATTTTTGCCTGGTGTTTAACATCTGTCCCTACTATCTCTCAAACAAGCACGCAAAACAAGAGGCGCAAATTTAGCATATTACTTTTTAGCCCATTTTGCCGCGAACACGGCATAATGGCGCTTGCTCTTATCGAGGTAAAAAATATGTCAACTTATAACTCAACTTTTGGCCGTTTATACGTGGTAGCAACGCCCATTGGCAATATGCAAGATCTTAGCACGCGTGCCGTAGACACCCTGCGCCAGGTACAATTGATTGCCGCTGAAGACACGCGACACTCTGCCCCGCTACTGGCCCAGCATAACGTGACAGCGCCCGCCATTGCCTGCCACGACCATAACGAAATGCAG
>JAGLBJ010000029.1 GCA_018260315.1 Moraxellaceae bacterium
TAACGTGCAATAAACTGGCCCGCATAAGCCCATTCTCGCCGCCGCAGAGCAACGGCAGGATAGGCACGAATAATCATCAACTCGCCACTAGGACGCGCAGGCACCGCCTTACTTTTAAGCACTAAATATTTAATGCGCTGATCAATGGCGACTTCATCCTGTTCACTTTTATAATTGACATCGCCATCGCGTTGGCACTCGTATTTATCCAGCTCACCCTCTTTAGACAGCACTTTATCCAGTACAATCAACCCGTCAGGCTCTTGTTTATACACATATTCCGCCACCGCATAACCGCCAAAGCGTGCTAAAATCACCAGTTCTGCAAAGTCATTGGCAAACTTACGCACGATTTTATAAAGCCGATTGCTAATAAGGTCATCTAACTGTTCACCGTAAATCCGCCAACTTTCAGACAAAATTGCCGTCCGTAAATCCTCACGGCAGCTTTCCACTTCATCATCGGCCAGCACGGCGTCCAGCAGCTGTTGCCGACTTTTGCCCGTTTCTGCCAGTAGCTGATCGGTACTAGCCAGCGTCGCATAGTTATCCATGGCGCTGTCAAATGCGACGATCAGGGCGTTTTGGTCAATCTTTTGCGGTTTTGCTTTTGCCATGCTCTGTCCTGTTTACCAATGATTAAAACGACCCATACTGCCCATGGCGTTAAACCCTTCCAACGTCGGTTCAGGTAACTCAAACGCTTTGGCTTGACTGCTCGACATAAAGCCCGTGGCAATTTTCCAGCACATCTCAACTGCGTCGCAGCCGTCATCATGATCGGCTTTGGGAAAATGCCGAAACTGGTCAATCAGCGTCGCCTGCTCGGTGTGTAGCAGCAAATAACCGTTGGCCATATGCGGTTGTAAGGCCTCAATTCTAAGTAACTTGTCGTTATGCGGTATGATGGGTTGGGCCGGAACATGGATATGCTCTTGCGCGGCACGCTTCACGAGTTCAGTGCGAAAAAATTCCTGAAACTGCACGCTTTCCACTGCCCATAACGTGCAGTTGTATCGGCGCTGATAGTGGATAATGTCGCTGATGATTTTGTCGGGCAGACGTTTTTTAATATCCGCTTCAATAATATACAGCTTGCCGCTCGCCCGATGATAGCCTCCGACCACGATGGCCGACGGATCACGGCTTGCCCCGTGTTTACCCAAGCTCGGATCACACGCGCCAAACAGGGTTAAGCCGTCAGGCAATTTATGCCAATAGTGAACGGCATGGTTAAACGGTGCATCTTCTCCCGCCGTCGGGTCGTTTTGATATTCACTGTCAAACGCATCGTGCCCGTCACGCGCCCGAATTTTCATCAAGGCCAAAATAGGCCGTGCCGCCCACGACACGACGGCGCCTTTATCCATCGCCTTTTTATTGTTGTGATAAAACCGGTCTGCACCCGCCAAGTCTTTGGATTTAAAAATAGCTTCCCATTCATCCCACAGCGCCATGTTATCGGGCATTGTAATCACAGCCTTAAACCGCGCCGCACGCCACGCCGCATTATTTAAGGTACGGTTTAATACACTGTCATAATGCAAAATCGTACCAATATAGATAATGTCTAACTTTTCGCCTGCTGCCCCAAGCGGCATAATGGTTTTTTTAAGCCAGTTGTGCAGCTTGTCGCGCTGGTCTGGGCTGCGCACGTTTTCGTCATTTTCGATATCGTCCAAAATCACCAGGTCAGGACGGTACGCACCATGCCGCAAGCCGCGCAATCTTTTACCTGCGCCTGCCACTTGTACTTTAATGTTATTAGCGGTAACGATTGTACCCGCTTGCCACACGCGACCCTGCCCAAACACCTTGGGAAAGTCGATTTTTAGCCGTGGGTTACTGTCCAGTTCGGCTTTGATAGCCTCAAGCATAGGGTAGGCTTGGTCGATACTGTCCATCACAATCAGGCTAAAATGGGTTTTATGGGTGATGAGGCGATACAGGGTATAAAGCTGGCTAACAATGGTACTTTTGGCTTCACCGCGCGGTGCAGCAATGGCTAAAAGTACGCTGTCGGGTTCGGTAGTGGCTTTGGGCAACGCTGTAAATAAATACTCGTGCAGTTGCGATTTTGACGGGTGACGCACATAATGCGGAAAGTACGTGGCTACAAAATACTCAAATCCTGTCGCGCGATCTTGTACGTTTGCAACACGCTCGGCAATGGCTGTGGGGTGGTCGTCCCAGCCGTTAAAACCGGCTTCAATGGTCTGTCTTAACGTATCGGCGATAGAGGCCAGATTTTTTAAAAATTCACGGCTTTTCATCATTTGAGTTCTTTTTCCAGCAGCTCGCCAAACCGTTCTAAAACCTCCATAAACACGGGCAATACATCGGGTTTATATTTTTTAATATACTCGGCAAACTGCTCAAGCACCTGCAATGCCACCGCCAGTTTGTTGGTTTCAGGCATGATTTTTTTATTGGCGGCAATAGCTTTGGTATAACTGTCGGCCAAACCAGTCAGCAGTTCAACGCGTTTTGCGGCGGGTAAATGTTCATCATGGATTAAATCCATCGTGGCCTTATACTGCACCACAAAATCGGTCAATATCTGCCGCCCAATATCTTCTAAATCACTGCCCGCTATGGTATGCGCAGCGCGTACTTTGTCCCAGTCATCGCCGTTGTCTTTTGCTGTATTTTTCCAACGCTGGGCCGTGGCATAGCTGATGCCTGCAACGGTTGCACAAGTAGCCAGACTCATGCCATCGAACACGTAGCGCTTGCGTACTTCATTGATTTTGTCTTTTGCATGCGCCATGGTTTCATACCTTAGTTCAGGGTTTATCGGCCTTTTTATCCATTTTGTTGCCAATTTCTTTTACATCGGCTTTAATCTCTTTAAACAATTCAATAATAAACTGCATGTCTTTATGCGCATCGGCTTTGCTTTGGTAAAGTTCGCTGACATGCAGCTTAAACAGACCGATATCGCTTTTAACATCTTCAAGTTTTTTCGTATTATCTTTACTGGTATCACTCACAACCGACACCCACCGCCAAAAAATCGTGGTAATAAAACCCACTACAGCGGTAATGAGCAGCATACCGATCGCATCTAAATTCACGCTGTTTTCTCCGCCGTTTTTTCAAGACAGTCTTGACATGGCATACATCGTACCGCATACGGCAATACCCGCTTGCGAACGGTACCTATAGGGCACCCGCAGTCAATACAATGGTTAACAGGATTCGGCGGTGGGTTACACGTCACAGCACCAATGTTTAACGCAAGCCATGCCTCGGTGTGCAGGGCCGCATGATCGACGATATCACTCATGCTCGCGGCCCTGTGCTGTCTTTGCTTTGACTAATAAAACGCAGTACCAGTCCGCAGACGGCCACCAGCGCAATGATATGATGATGCAGATAAGACGGAATCAGGTTAAGCACCTCTTGCGGCAGGGGCGTTGTGGCAAAAAACACAATCAGTGCAAAGGCCCACGTGCTAAACCATTTCCAGCCCTTTTTCCAATTATCGACCAGTTTAAATGCCATTATTCACCTGCAATGCCGTTTAAATAAACCGTTTTGCCCTTAACTAACTTGGCCGTCAGTACTTGGCCGCGCTGTTCACCCGCAGGCGATTTATAGGCAAGGTGTACCCAGCGCCCAAACTCAAAAATCATTTGGTCAAATGCTATGCCGTGTGCTTTAAGGGCGTTGACTAAAAATAAGGTAACCTTGCGCGGCGTACCAAAATCGGGGCAAGTAAAATCGATGGCATAGCCGACACAATGCGCCGAGGTTGCGCTACCGCCTACTGCACGATTAAGCGCTGGACAGCGATAACCGCTACTGATGAGCATCGGTTGTTTAAGTAACTCACGGGTTGGTTGCCATAAGTGTGTGCAGCTTTGTTCAAGGTGTTGTTTGTATTGGGCAGGGGGCATGTTATCAATGCCGTGCCGCGTTGCGGTTTGACTGGTAATCAATTCGGATAAATAAAAGTCTTGGCTTAGTTTTTAATCTTGATACGGCATAAAAAAAGCCTCACTAAAAGAGTGAGGCCATTGTGTCAGGGTTGGTGTTTTAGAGTGAGTGGAAGGGGTTCAGTGAGTGGGCTTCAAACGTTTTAAACCTCCATTTAGATGCCCTTTAAACCACCTTTACGGCG
Source organism: Moraxellaceae bacterium (assembly GCA_018260315.1). GTDB lineage: Bacteria > Pseudomonadota > Gammaproteobacteria > Pseudomonadales > Moraxellaceae > JAGLBJ01. The sequence continues at coordinate 4,127 of JAGLBJ010000029.1, forward strand.
TTTTTAAACGCTTGACCGGCTTTAAACACGGGCTTTTTACCTGCGGCAATTTCGATGGGTTCGCCGGTTTTAGGATTACGGCCTGCGCGCGCGGCAGTTTCTTTGACCGAAAATGTACCAAAACCGGTCATACTAACGTCTTCACCGTTAGCCAGCGCATCCATAACACCACGTTCTACTGCCTGCAATGCTGCCGTAGCCTGTACTTTGTTAATACCGGCATCGGCAGAAATTTTAGCGATTAAGTCTGATTTGTTCATGACGTTTTTCCTTTAAAAAATACCGGTGGCCGACCGGCGGCGGTTTTGATGGGTCAAACATTGGCAAAATCGAGCGGAATTTGTTGATATTGACCTTCAGCATTCCGCCGATACAGCCGGATATATTCTTTGGTATCGGTAATTTGAATCGAGTCGCCAATCGCCTGCATGGCGTTTAACCATTTATCGTCGTTAATGTCCAAACGGCGCAAGCCCAGCACCCGCGTGGTCGATATTTTGCCTTCTTTATCGACCTGAAAGGCGTTGTTAATCAATACCTTGATATTATCGTTGCTACCCGTGCTCCAGTCCGCGATACATTCGTCAATCAATTGTTTGGCGACCTGCAAGCGTTCATCAAACCGAATATGGTCGCTCACGGCAATCTGCACTTTTAAGCGGCCATCAAAACTGTACAGGGTTGTATTGCCCTTTTTACCGCCAAGTTCAACGCTGTATTCTTGCGCCGATAAATCGACAAAATCGGTAAAGAGTTTAAATATGTGCGCTTTGGCCGCCGTCATGGCTAGGTTCAATTCATGGCCGATATCGATAATTTGCTTAACGGTCTCATCGCGCAGTTTGTCAACGGGCTTTACTTTGTCAAGGGGAATCAAATAGCCCTTTTCGTTGGTCATATAGTCTTGCAGTGTTGCATTCATAAGGCTTCTTCCTGATTGGCTTGCTGTTGAATCGGATAGGGTTCGGGCGGATTGGCATTTTTAAGCACCGCCCAAATATTCGGTAAAATGTGTTGCACAAAACGGTTGGCTTTGGCGGCCATGTCGTCGCTGTAACAGGGCTGGCCTTGGGTATTTTGAGCATTAAACGGCCCCAAAACCGCCACGACCAGCGCATGTCTTAACTCGGGATTTAGCTCTACAGGTACCAGCATGTGACTGCCCGATATCAATTTGTTTAAATCCTTAAAAAAGGCATGGCGTTTTTCCATTGCGTCCATTTTTTTATCTCCAAACATCGTAAAACAGGTGCCCCAGTGATAACAAAAACCCTTGCTGTACACGGTTTTTGCGATGGTCTTGCCGTTTTTTACTCAATAACTCATACGCCCAGCGCTCGGTAAAGCCAAATCGAGGAGCATGGTGCTGTATGGCCGCGGTCTGGCTGCTGCCACGGCTTATGTCGCGCTCAATCTCGGCAAAAAATGCCTGATTGCGCAGTTCGGTCATGGCAAGCTGACAGCGCGGAATATATAAACGACTGCCTCCGTAAATTTGCATCAGCACTTGGGCCGTTTCCTGACCCAGCGCATTAACCAATACGGCCTCACGCTCGCTGTTTTCAACGCCTTTAGGCACCGCAAAATCAACCCGCCTAGCGCCTTGACCAAAAAGTACGTTTTGTCATAGCCAATCAAACGGGCAATTTCAACCACTTGCGCGGGCAAGAGCCGTTCTACTGCTGCTAAATCTATCGTTGATTGACTCATATTGACTCCTAGGCGGGGTGGCCCTGTTGCTGCTGGTCTTGCTGCCGGTGTTGCTGCCTGTGTTGCTGCCTGTGTTCATAAACCGCCAAAGCTTGCACTAATTTATAAAGTTCGCGCACCGTCAAAAACTCAATCGCGTCTTTATCAAACATGGTTTTGGCCATGGCTTTAGCATAGTTCCAGTGCAGTTTTTGTTCTGCCAAAATAGCTCCGACCTTGCCGATTAAGGCTTTTTTGTTTTCGGCCATATTGGGTGCCGTGCCGTGTGAACTCACGGGCTTAAAACCCAGACGACGCAGTTCGGCCAGCACTTTATCAAGCTGGGCAAGGGTCATATCGCGGCTGCTTGCGTGTTTGCCGACGCGCAACAAGACATCGCGGTACGTGTCGTCGTCAAAGCCAAGTTGCTTTTTGGCAATATGAATTTTGGCAATCATGGCGTTACGGTCTTGCATAGCATGCTCCTAAAAGTCGGGAAGAGTTGGCGGTTAATCAATCAGCATTTTGGTAAACTTTTCCACCATGTTGCCGTCAATCGGTCGCTTGTTAAGCGTGGCCAGACGGTTGACCCCGCGCAACAGTTTATTAAGCCTTCGTGCATTGCCATGGCTGGCTTTAAAAAATTGCTCGTTAAAAGCTGCCGTACCCACTGCCGACTCGCATAACAGTCCAATATCGTCTTCGGGTAAACGGTCGATTAAATCTTTAACAAACCCGATGCGGCTATAAAGCTGCTTGTACTCGCCTTTTTTACCACGCAAATTGGCCCGCAAACGGGGCATACCCGCCAACACAATTCCCACACCTGCCATATCGTGAATGCGCCGCACGATTTCAAGCGACTTGTACGCCAGCAGTTCCGCCTCATCAATGATGATCAATTTGTCCGAGCCTTTGAGTTTTTCAACAATGCCGCTGACGTTGTCATGGTTACTGCGACTTGGCACAATGCCCAGCTTGTTGCACAGTTCGACCAGCAACACTTTGGGGCTAAACGTTGGCTCGACCTCAATTAAAATGACGTTATCGACCTGTTTGGCGTATTGTTTGAGCGTCACCGTTTTACCAAGGCCCGCCTCACCGATAATCAAATTGATGTCGTTCATGGCATGCGCCATGCCGCATACGTCAAAAATATCGCGCGCCGTCGGGGTTAGCACAAAATCACTGTTTAAATCCTTGGCTTTATCGGCTTGTCGCTCCAACATTTCGGCTATTTTTTTATCGACCGCCGCCACATCGCCTTTATAGTCGCCTTTTAAATACTGACTGATAACGGCAGACGATACGCCCGCCATCACCGCTACCTTGTTTTGACTGATACCGCTTTGTGCGATATACTGTTTTAGTGCATTAAGACTCATCATGTACTCCCTAACCGCTATTGCCGTAGCGGTTTTTTTAATGCATTGGATTAAATGGTTTAAAACGATTAGCCGTTGTCTGGTCGGACGTTGATTTTGGCCGCAGGGCTTGAGCTTCTGCCACCTCTTGCTTTAAATGCTCAATCCGTCGTTGCAGACGTGCTGCACGCGCGCGTTTTCCCCATATTTTCATCATTGCTTACTCCTTATTAACCGTATTTGGCAAGCGCTTGCCATTCAAACATCACCAGTTCGTCATCTTGCGTTTTTTCGGTACCTGCCGCCAGTTCATGCAGCGTTGCCATCGCTTCATGTTCTAGGGTCGGCCGTTTTTCCATTTCTGCCTTGTCAATCTCCTCCTTTAATTTCTTAACACGTCGATCGGCCCGTGCATCGCGTGATTTTTCCACCAGCGATTTAGGGAAGGTCGCGCATTGATTGCCGTCCAGCACCGCATCACAGATATAACGCCCGTCGGTATGGCGTACAATCACCGTTTTAGGGTCATGAATATCCACATAAGCCACCACCTCCACACCATCTAGCGGTTCAAGTGCCTTGTGCCAGTACTGGTTATTAAGTACCGACAGCCAAGCGCGCGAAACCTTACGCTTAAAACTCGGCCGGAACATATCGCGTGCTTCGACTTCGGTCAGTTCGATCATCTGCTCGCCATGGGTCTGCATTTTTTGCATTAACTGCGCCCGAAACGCCGCCGGTGTCGTCCCCAAGGCGCTATGTACCCATTGGTTGTTGTAGTAATCAATCGCGTGTTCAATCACGTCGAGCAACTGCGCCCACGTCGGCAGTTTTCCTTTGGCTTTTTGCTGAATCGGGGTCAATACGGCCTTATGTTCGCTTTGCGCTTTGGCCAAACTATTCACCGCGACCAACGTTTTGCGCGTGGTTTCGGCGTCGGCCCCTGCACCGTAGTAGGTTGCAAACTGTTGGGCGATCCATTTAGGCACCGTTTTATTAAACCGTTCAATAATGCCGCGTCCTTGCGGATTACCCGGAATACCCGTCTCATGGTGCACGCCCAATCGCGGCAAAATGCCCGTCAGGTCATCGTCCAGCGTATGATTGGTCTGGCCGCTGCCGTTATCGCTGTAATAAATCGCCGGAATGCCGTGTTTTTGCATGGCATGTCGCAGGGCATCGGCCACCGCAAACGTATTTTCGGAGTAAGCCAGCGACCAGCCGACCACATAACGGCTTGGCGCATCCATAATGATGGTCAGTTCAGGGGTAAAAGGTCGGCCGTGGTCGGGGTGCTGTACTTTCATTTTCAAACTGTGACCGTCGCCGACCCATACATCATTATTCACAAACCAGCTCGTATTCCAGTCACGCTTGATATAGGTCAATAACGACTTCATTTTTGACCCCGTCAGGCGACCTTGCTCACGCACATAGCGCGGCAATTTATTAAGCGCCCGATAAACCGCATCAATATGCGGCACCGTGTCTGTACCATGCTTGCCTGCATAGGCCAGTTCAAAAATCCGATACGCCTCAGCCACATTTAAGCCACGAGTATTGCGATAAATGGCCAAAAAATCGGGTAACCAGTTCATACGGGTTAAGGCCATAACGGGCTGGCCCTGTTTTTGTGGTGCCAACACTTTTAGGCGGTCTTCACCGGTCTGGCATTTATCCGCTTGCAGGCACCATTCATGCAGTTTACGTTCACCTACACCCAGACTAGACGAGCGTTTTTTGGCAAGGGCCGTTTGACAAACTTGGTTATAGTCCACGCTGTCATTGGGTAACGCACCGGCGCGACTTAACGCACTCACCAGCGCAATGGCTTTTGACCGTCCGCCGGTTTGCAACTCATATTGAGCGACCAGCAATGTCATGAGTAACCGTGCATCGGCTGTAGTGCGTTGGGTGTGAGTAAGCTCTGTGGTATCACGTTCGAGTAGGGCAGCGGCACGGCTTGCGGACGTATCTAACTTAGCGGTCAAGGCTTTCATTTCAGCCTTCACCTGCTTGGCTTTGATTTCTGCCTGTACTTCTTTTGGCAAACCATTAAAGGCATACTCAATGCCACCGCCTTTGCCTTCACGTTTACGACTATCCCAATTTTCTTTAACTGCCTTTCCACGTACACGAATAGCAGAAGTTGGAATGGAAGTAAGTTTCATAGCTGCTAACTCTGTAGCAGTATAAAACTGTTTGATCTCAACATTCATGTTGAATAACCCCTATTATCCGTGTAAAATAGGGGTAAAATTTCGCTTGGCATAACGGTCAGCCCAAATTTCTTCAGGGGCAATACCAATAGCCGTCGCAATGATGCGTTCTGATTTTGGATAAGGTTTATCCAAAGCACTGCGTAACGTTGAAGGGGCTAAACCATGAGCCTTAGCGAGTTTTGCAATCGACCAACCACGTTTATGTAACTCAGCCACTACATCCGCACGATGCCAGTCGTGCGTATTTTTTTGGCTTGTTAGTACGTTCATCATCTTACATTCTCCTTTAAGCTGATAGACGTATTTAAACATGAACGCAGAGTATAATCAACTTAAACGTTTAATGTTCTTGTTACTGAATGTAACTTTTATGCAGAATTGAGCTTGAAGGATTGATTTACTTTACTTTATTTATTCTTGAACGCAGCATTTATTTTCTTCCAAGCGTTTAAGAAAAAAGGAAATCAACATGAACGCTGAAATGTTCGAAAAACGTCTGCTTGAATGTGTGGATAGAATTGGCGGGGTAGGAAAGGCTTGTGAGGCGGCGGGAATTACTTACACGACACTTACACGCTGGAAAGACGGCACATCCGACCCCAAAATGTCAAACATCCTAGCCTTCGCAAAAGCCGCCAATGTCAGCTTAGACTGGCTCATAACGGGTGCAGATATCAGCATGGCACTGACTATGCCCGAGGCTGTCAGTAATGAGGAATACGCTTACATTCCGGCTTATGATATTGAAGCATCGGCAGGCCCCGGCTTATTTAGTGACGGGGCCATTGAGCCGAGCAAGTACCTGGCTTTTCGCAAACGTTGGATTAAGGCACGTTATTTGGAGGTAAAGTCCTTATCGGTTATCTTCACTAAAGGCGACAGTATGGAGCCCACTATTCCCGAAGACGCGATAGTAGTGGTCGATCAGTCTAAAACCCAACCATTTGACGGTAAAATTTATGTTATCCGCATAGATGAGCGCCTCTTCGTCAAACGCGTACAGCTGTTGCCTAAAGGCATACGCCTAATCAGTGATAATCGTTTTTACGACCCTATAGATATCAGTAAAAATGAGCTAGTCAGTAATGAAGTACAAATCTGTGGTCAGGTTATCCATGCGGCTTACGACCTATCGATTTAGCGGTCTATGTTAAATAAAAAAAGGCAACCTTGTAGGCTGCCTTTTAAACACTCAAGTATTTAAATACCCTTTAAACACTTATTAAATACCGCTCATTTATGCATTATTAAACGCTATTTTTATAGCATTTTTACCCATTTTTATGCATTTTGTATTATGCATAAGTTTGGCCGTAAAAACCGCGTAACCCTTGAAATTACCACCTTTAAGTAATCTTTAAATTAAATTTCGGTTATGCACAATTAAATACTCCCCCACATTCAACGCCGCATAGGTGATTTAGAAATAATCCTTTTAGTTTACTTTGGGTACTTAATGCTTCAACGCCGCATAGGTGATTTAGAAAACCTGATTTAGAGGATACTGACCTATGAACAACTTCAACGCCGCATAGGTGATTTAGAAAATAGTTTGGTAAGACTTGATAGCGCATTGCCGCTTCAACGCCGCATAGGTGATTTAGAAAAGTAGTAAAATTTGTTCGCATTGTCATCACAACTTCAACGCCGCATAGGTGATTTAGAAAGGTCATCGACAGCACGATTAACACAACCGCGACTTCAACGCCGCATAGGTGATTTAGAAAGATGCGACTTGTGGACGCAATGAAAGGTTGTAATCTTCAACGCCGCATAGGTGATTTAGAAACACCGTGTACACCTCGTTTTTATTGACTTGTACTTCAACGCCGCATAGGTGATTTAGAAATACTCGTATTTTTATAACGAGCAAAATCACTACTTCATGTAAAACCGCGAAAAATTCTGCATAAAATCTTATTTAATCGTGCATAGAGAGTATGCCGAATTTGCATTTAAATATACATATTTATGTATGATTAAATGCGTCTTATCGTGGTGTCCTTTTTAATTCCTCCTGCAACTTTTTCATAAACTCATTAAGCGTTTCATCTCGAATTTTTCGAATTTCATCAGCGACCAACTGCGCCGAAGCAGTTATGCGACCATCATCGCCTGAATAAGCAGGGCTTACCGGTTGAACCGGCGGTACGGTCGCTGCCTGTTTTTGCTGTTCTAGTCTTTGGGCTTGTTCGGCATTAGCCTGTTTTTGTAAATCCAGCTCATGTTGTAGCTGACTCTTTTCCTCATCAACTGCCTTTAAAGCATTGCTGGCAGCCTTACGGTCGTCACGCATTGACCCGTATCCTTCATGCGCCGCCTGTGCTGTGGCCTCATCAATAAAGTTGACTTGATTAAGTGATGCTTCACCTTTCTTTAAAAAGGCACTCCACCATTCTCGTGTTGCTCCTGTCGTGGTTTGTGCCAGACCCTGATCTTTCTCCAGAGCCTGCTGCATGATATTCTTTGCATACATATCAATTTTATCGCCGTCAGCCCCTTTGCGCTGCAGTAAGCCTTTAATATAATCTAAGCCTAAAGTCTGTACAGTCATACCGTCGCCACCATGCGAGGATTTATTGGCGGCTTCACTTTTTAGGCGCTTATCAAGCACCACATTCCACGAATCCTCTGCTTCTTGCGCGGCTGCTTTGGCTTCGTCGCCCATTTGCTGATAAGCTGCCCCCACCGTATTTTTAACCGTGCTGGCATGATTTTCGGCCGCCTTATCCATTTGAGCATAACTTTTTACGGTCGCTTTACCCGTGTCATCTATTGTAACGCGCAGCCCACTAGCCGCCGCCTGTGCCTTGGCTTGTGCAATTGTTGCCGCATCACCACTGGCTGTTGCAGCATTTAAAGTACTTTCTACGGCGTGTTTGATGGCATCCTGTGTGGCCTGACCACTCTGTTTTACCGTTTCAAGGTCTGCCAATTGTTGCTGCGCCGCCAATTTCAAGGTTTCTTTTGATTTAATGCCTAATCGTTCAAACGCCTGTGCCACCGGATCAATACTTTTAGCGACTTGATTGGCCTGATTTTTAATGGCTATCATGCCTTGTTCAACCTGACTGGTTGATAGTTTTCCGGTATTACCCAGTTCTACCAATTTGTTTTGTGCGGCATCGAGCTCAGCCTGACTGCTGGCCGTTTTTAAAAAATTTGACCACCCGATGTACAGTGCGTTGGCGGCTGCCTTTCCGGTTGTCCCTGTTTTATTTAACCCTTCATCTAAGTCCTTAAGCGCAAGTGCGCATTGATTAAATTTAGTTGAATACATATTGAGTGAACCATTAAGATTGACTCCAAGCGCTTTAGCTGATTCTTGTAATTTAGCAAAATCAGGGTCAATTTCAGCAGATTTATTGCTAATGAGTACTAACCCTTCTGCGACTTTATCGGCTGCAATTTTGCCTTCAGCTCCAAACTGAATCAGTTTGGCTTTAGCCGCATCGATTTCAGCATTGCTTTTAGCCTGATTTAACCATTTTTGCCATGCGTCAAAGGTTACGTCAGCTGCTTTTTCTCCGATTAAACCTAAGCCTTGTAAGCCTGTACTTAATTTATCAATCTGTGTTTCATTTTGCTTAAAACCCGCCGATACTCTATTAAGAGCAATATCGGTATCAATCCCTAAATTTTGTGCCGCGTTACGGGCCTGCATGGTTGCAGCATTTTGCTTTTCTGTGGCTGTTATCCCATCGCCAGCCGCTCTAACAGTTACCTTGCCGGTGTTATCGATTTCTGCCTGCAGGCCTTTTTCTGCCAGCTCGGCTTTTAAACGTTCGTCAACCACGCCTTTATTGGCTTTAATGGCATCGGTTGCATAGGCGATAAATGCACCTTGCAGTTTTTCGGCAGATGCAATGCCTGTTTTTGTCATTTCATCATAAGTGGCTTTAGAGGTTTGGGCCGTTTCTTTGAGTCGTTCCTGCTGCGTCTTAGCTGCGTTATCAATGGCTGCAACCGCACTGCTTTGAAAATGAACCGCATTCTCTTTTGCCTGATTTAGCAATTCTTGGCCTTTGGCCATCATCGCATCACCGGCGGCCGTGCTTTTGCCGGTTAATTCTTCATAACCGTGCATAATCAGGCCGATGGCCATCGTCCAGCCGCCAAATACTGTTTCGACCACCAAATGAACGGCATTTAAACCATCACCGATCACACCCATAATGATGGTAATGCCCTGCAAGGCATGCGTTAACAGTCCGACTTTTTCGCTGGCGTTTGTTGCGTTGTCAAAAGCCCCAAACAGGCCGCTAATCCCTTCATAAAGGTCTTTGGTTGTGCCCCACAGTGCCTGTGCGATCGTGCCTAACTGACTAAATGCTTCTTTTACTGCCTCAATGGTAGACGGATTGATGTGGTCAATGCTATCGGCGATATCTTGAATCCAACTTGAGAGTTTATTCGATGATTGAATTTGTCCATCAATTTCCCCCACAAACGTCATAAACTTGTTTTTGAGTAACACCAACGCGTTATCGACTGTTTGCGGCAGACTGGCAAACTCTTTGTCAATCGTTATACTTTGTTTTTTTAAAGCATTAATAATGGTTTCTGAAGTCAGTTGACCCTCACCTGCCATCACACGCAATTTTCCGATGCTGACGTCCAACCCGTCCGCCATGGCACGTGCAAGCCTTGGTGATTGTTCCATTACGCTGTTAAATTCATCGCCACGAAGTACCCCCGAACTTAAGCCTTGTGCAAGTTGGGTAATCGCTGCTTCGGCAGCGTTCGCGCTACCGCCCGACAATTTAATGGCCTGATTAATGGTTTGAGTAATTTGCAGTAAATCTTTTTGCGATACGCCCAAATCTTTACCAGCACGACTGAGTTTACCAAACAGATCGGCTGTTGTTTCCAAACTCATAAACGTATGGCTGGCAACCTTTTTAACGCCTTCAAAGCCACTAATAAAGTTAGCACCTTCACCGGTTGCCAGCTTAACTTGAGCTTCCAATGTTTTAAATTTATCTGCTAATTCAATCAGTTCGGCTGCACCGACCGACAAGCCAAGCGCGCCCAAAAGATTCGTTAAACCGCCCATTGCTGTCTTTAAATTATTAATCCCGTGACCACTTTTGTCGGCAGCACTGTTGACTTTTTCCAGTTCATGGGCAGTGCCGTCTAGTTCATGTTGCAAGTCGTGCAGCCTTGCCTGAGCGGCCTGATTTAAACGATTAAACTCTGCCTGACTGATACTGCCTGCTTTTAAACGTTGCTGTAATGTGGCAAGGCTGTCATTGACCTGATTAATTTCATGTTGAATCGATTGGTCGGTACGTGCGTGAAATAACCGCTCTAAATCTGAGGTTACCGTATTGGTTTGGCGTGCTAATTCTGCCAATCGCTGAGTATGCGCCTGTGTTGCGCGCGCTAACTCCTCACTGGACAACGTACCACTTCTTCGCAATGTTTCGTAAGCTGCCGTTACTTCTTCAATTTGTCGTCGTACATTGGCATCGTTATCAATTCCCAGTTTGATTTTTGCTTGGGCGATGTCATGTAATCTTTTTGCTTCGGCAGTCAATTCGCTTAATGCGTTATGAGCTGTCCGGCTTTGTTGAGTTAGTTCCTGTTGTTGCGCGTTTAATCCGGTGGTTGCCATCCCTGCAGCCTGCATGGCAGTACGCGTATTGCTTAAATGAGTATTTAAATCCTCAAATGCCGATTTTAATTGACCTGCTTTGGCGGCTGCGGCCTCATGGGCTTTGCGTAGATTTTCGGCTTCTTTGGCCGCTTGACGCTGCTCAGCAATTTGTTCTTTGGTCGCATTATCAGACTGTTCGATGGCTGTTTTAAGAGCATCGGCGTGCTCAGCCGCAGCTTGCCATTGTTGGGCTAAATTGGCAGTGGTTTGCTGAGCAGCATGCCATTCGGCATTAGCGGCTTGTGTTGCGGCTTTAATATCGCGGAATTGATTGATTAAGCCTTGTTTATTTTGCAATTCGGCAAATTGTTTTGCCAGTTTGGCCGATTCATCCGTTAAACCCGCCACATCACCGCCGGTCGCTTGAATGACTTGAGCTAGCTCATCAATATTACCTAGACCTTCAACACCGGCCTTGATCAGTAACGATGCTTCTAAACTTGCAGAACTTGCCATAAGAAAAGCCTTATTTTAACAATAAGGCCAGTATGTCGGTTTAGGAGGCGGGCTGTGATGGGAAGCGGTTCAGTCATGAGCATTTATTTTCATATTTTATTTGTTTATATTTAAGTGCTTATGCTAGATTTAATCCTCTAACAGGACAGCAGTGAATAACCTATGACAAATCTTACTAAATTACCTGCTTTTGGGGACTTACTTAATTCAGGAATTCAGACCATTAAATTTTTTAGTGGTCGCAGCTCTATCAGTCAAAATCTGTTTTTTCGCGAGTTTGACAGAATTGCTGGCATAACACCCGAGCATAAAGCTCTGACTTATTTGAGCAGCTACGATATTCGTAATGAATATACCGAAGGCACGCCTTGCTATGATTTACTGATGGATTTGGTTATCTTGTGTTTAGTTGCTTTGGGTATTATTAAAGATAATATTTTTAGCCTACAACCTAACATTGGAAAAGATTTTGCCAATTTATTAAATTTTGATGAGAGTATATCAGCAAAAAACCTACATCGTATTGATCCCCTTGGTCGCATTTTTTTCTGGCTTGCTCAAGATAATTTTGCCACTTATATGCATATTAACTTACCGCAGAACGCATATTTGGCGGATTTACGTCTTTTTGATGAACGCTCCTACCGTGAAATTAAAAAGGTGAATGAAGCAGCTTATAGTAAAAAAGGCGATCCGTTAATAAATTATCTTATTGAAGAAGCCACACGGCGTACTTCTTTATTTATGAATAATTATCAGGATGTATTAGTGGGGGATAGCAGCGGTCACGTTCAGGTTACATCTGCTATGATAATAGCTCAACTTGAACACCTAACACCGCTACAATTTGAATGGTTTTGTCTAAAGCTGGTCGAACGATCGCTTGAAAATGAAGGCCCAGAAACCAATCTTAATTCATTCCATACGGGTAAGACTAACGATGGGGGAATTGACGGTATGATTAAACAGGAATTCCCTAACGGTGAAATCCATACTTACTATATTCAAGCTAAACTTTATAGTCAGGGCAATAATATATCTAATCGTGAATTACGTAATTTTGTTGGCAGTTATCCACCTCATAAAGAATTTCATCATGGCATTTTTATTACAACGACTACGTTTACTAAGCCGGCAACCGATTATCGTGACACTCTCACAGATCATAATCTGATTTTAATCGACCAAATTGCCCTTATTGAATTAATGATGGAGCACGAAGTAGGAGTCAAGCAAGTCGATTCAAACCCTAAACTGGTCATGGACAACGATTTTTTTCAAAAGATTAAACGGCTTTAGGCTGGCGCTTACACCCCAAACGCCATAAACTTTACATCGGGCGCCTCACCTAAAACCTGACCAGTTCGGCGGTCATAATAAACCGTTTTACCCAGTGTTGCCACACCGTTTAACAAGACAGTGGCGCCAGCCTGTGTGTTAGCAATCAGGCGGCCGTCAGTGCGAATGCCGACTACTTTGGCCATGGCCTGCTCGGTTCGGTTAAACAATTGGTTAAACTGACTTAAAAAATTCATCGTTAGTCCTTTTAAGCATGGTGTAAAGGCTGTTCAAAACGGTTTTAAACGTCCAAGTATCGATCTACACCGAGCGTCTGCCAAACGGTCGGCGCCTCGTTATCCCATTCTACCGCGACCGATACCGACGTAATCACGCCTTTCCATGCGCCGTCCACGTCGTTAAACTGCCAAATTTGTCCCAGTTTGGCCAAGGGCAGATTATATTTTTCGGCCCAGCGCATTTTGACGGTATACAGGCCGTGCATGCCACTGTTTGACAGTAGTTCAATGCCGCGCGGCACCACGCAATTGCGGTCGGTATACAGGGCATTGTTTTCAAGCGGCGCAATTAAATCGCGGCCTTGTCGGTTGCGATAAATCTCGTTTGCAGCTATGCCGACCAACATAACGGTGTTATATCGGGGTTTAACGTCGGTACGCTCAGACATACTGCGCACCACGTCCATCGGCACCACCACATCGGGGCTTGCATCATCCATATAAACGCGTCCGCAATAGCAAGCAGCAGCGTAGCGTTGTGCCATTGGCTGTTGGTCTAGGTAATCACGCAGACTAATGGTTTTGACTGGTTCATTTTGAGCATGTAAAATTTTTTTGAATTTCATCAGTCACGAATTTTTCAAAATCTTCATAGCCGCGTTTTTTCGCGATAGCTTGCTGTTTTTCAATAGGCATACTGAAAACATTATAACGAAGGCTTTCTACCCATGCGTCATCTGCTCGTTTTTTAATATCATCTAAAGTCATGGGAACCCTGCAGTTCTGTTAAATGGATTTCAACATACCCTTTTTTGGCTGTTATGTTGAGGGCAATTTGTAGACAATAAAAAACCCACTTAAAAGCGGGTTGTTTGGGGAAAATTCATTTATGCCGGTATTTGGTTGTTCTCATCGGCGCGGATGATGTCTTCAATTTCTTTATCACTATAACCTGATAGTTTTAAAACTTCTTCCGGTGAACTATCTCTTGTGTAGACACGCCCACAAAAAGCGGCAGCAGCATAGCGTTTTTCTAATGGGTGACTATCAATAAATTCACGCCCTGTCATAGATTCGGTTTCTTCAGAGCTCTCTTTGCTATTAACAAAATCAGCAATTTGTTTATTAACATAGAGTTCAAAAGTCTTAAAACCCAACTCTTTTGCTATTTCTTGCTGACGCTCAATCGGTAATTCCAAAATACTACCTTCAATAGTAATATTCGCCTCGTCAGCTAATCTTTTAATATCCTCTAATGTCATTTAAAGCTCCAGTAGCTCAATTTCCACATAACCCTTTTTAACGGTTAGGTCGGTATACTTGATAACTTTGTAATGCGTTGGTGACCCTAATAACACCTCGCCTTCCGATTCAAACTGGCTTAGTTTGCGTATATCACGGCCGGTTTTATGATGAATGACAAAACGCACATTTTCATCCCCTCTGACTTTAACATCTTTAGCATTGGTTGTGGTACTGGTCAGTGCTTTAAATGTGACATTTTCACCAATATTGTACTCTTTTAATTGCTCTTGCGTGAGGTTAATACGACGAATAACCGTTGATTCTTTATAAAAAGGTAACTGCTCAAGAGCACTGTTAATAAGTTTTTCAGCATTGTCAAATAACTGCTGAGTTTCTGCCTCCACAGTAAGCTCCCCCCGCAAATACCGATTAAGTTTTTTATAACCATCTTGTGTATAGTAACGTACAGCAAAAAATTCCTCTTTACTTAATGGGAATGTTTTCTTATTGAGTATTTTATAAGCATATTCATATTGAGGCAGTCGGTCATTGGGTACCCATGCATTAACCACTGCCTTCCAGTCGGGTTCTTTTTCCTGAGCAGATGTTGCAACAGACTGCGGATTGTTTTTAGGTTTCTTAACCGGTTTTTTCTTCACTTCCGGTGGTATAGATGCCGACGGTAAATGCTCTGGTAACAGGGCCTCGGCACCTTTTTTTAATTTATTCGCAAATTCTTGACCATGTTTATCCTCAGCCAGCTTTAACAGCGCCGTCAGCCGATCAAAGTTATGGTTAAAACTGGGTTCAATCCCTGCTGGCACCTCCGACGTTTTACCGGTTTTAGGATTGATATATTTTTCGGTTTTCAAAGACTGATCAGGCGATATACCAACCTGTTCAGCTTGGCGTTTGGTAAGCTGCTTAACCCAGCACTTGCAGCCGTAACCGTTGGGCGGAGTGATACTCTGCCAAATCGAATCATCGACAGGGCGACAAATGCCATAATAGCGTTTATGTGAAAGGCGCGGATGTTCCGATACACTGGCCATATACTGCAAATACGGCAAAAATTCTTTGGTTTGCTGAATTCGTGACCATTGCCCCGCAGCATAACTGGTGTGTAAATTGGTATGATAAATCGTGCGCAATCGACGGTCAGAACCGGCTGTTAACTGCTGCGTGCCATCGTCCAAGGTTTCGGTCAGCCAACCTTTGCTCATTAAAAAAGGCTTTAAACGCTGTTTAAACGTGGCAAAATCGGTGCCGTTTTCCAGCGCCGACTTAATCGCATCGCGTGTATCCTTGAGTAAATCCTCGTCCAGTATACCCGCAACGGTAAAGGCCAGCGCATGCTCATAGGCCTTAACGTCAAGGTAGCTTTCTGAGGTAAGCAAGGTTTTATCGTTAAACGATACGATGGCCTCTTCATTGGGCAAGGGCCGGTAGTCGGGCCCAGATGGGGCAGATGTTGGCATTAGAGGTTATGTTCCCCGTCAGCATTTTTAGCACCATTAAGGCCTTTAACATAGGCTTCGGTGGTTTTTTCGGCCAAATCCGCGACCAAACCGCCATCGGGCAGGGTTAACGTATCCAACGCCTGACTAAACTGCTTAAATCCCTGTGTTTCATCCTCAATGCCGTTTAATACCCCTAAAACGGCCTCAACTTTGGTCCGACCGACGCTTGCTTCATCGGGCAAGGGTTCGGCCTGTTGCGGTGTTTGCGCCAGTTTAAAGGGTAAAGACAAAGGCGCAGCCGTCGGCACGCTTTCAACCATTTCGATATGATTGTCTTCATAGCCTAAAATATCGGTAAAATAGGCTTTGGTAAAACGCATTTGTCCGGTGTCGGCATAGATTTTATCGACGTTGGCGCGGTGCAAATCGGGCTTAAACTGCTGTTGATACTCAAACCAAATGCCTTGCGGTGCGTTAATCGGAACACCATATACGGCATTGACGGCCAACATCGCATCAAGGGCATGTTGCACGGCCTGCACCATCAAATCCAAATACGCCGATATTCGATTTTCGCGGCTGGCATCGTCGGTTTCTTGCGCAGCACGGCTGCCGCTGTCTAGTTCACTGGTTTTAACGCGTCCTAGCAATAACTTTTGAATACGCGTATTGGCCAGTTTTTCCAGTTTTTCAAAGGCCGATCCATCACCGCTTAATTGATGAATATTGATATCGTCATCTTTACCAATACCGGTTGCGCCGCCATTCATAAACCCATAAATCACCTTGGTAAAGTCGACCACCGAACCGTAACCGCCTTGTTTACCTACGATATACGGCTGTGCGTAACGTGCAATAAACTGGCCCGCATAAGCCCATTCTCGCCGCCGCAGAGCAACGGCAGGATAGGCACGAATAATCAT
>JAGLBJ010000002.1 GCA_018260315.1 Moraxellaceae bacterium
TGCCATAAACTCAAACTGTAGCCTCTAGTCAATGCTTGATAATCAGTTTATGATCCATTTTACGATGAATAAAGGATAAATAACAAATGAAAATGCTTAATTATATTATGGCTGCCTTGTTAGTGGCGGGTGTTTTATTGGCTTTAATGTTTAATAAAAATCATGATACTGACTCGACCAGTCAGGCAAATACAGTAAGCCATTCTATAACGGAGGGAACCGGCAGCCCGCGCGTGGCATCATTAGCAGCTCTGGACATGATATATAAAAAATGGCAGGTGGCCGAGCAACAAGCGGCAAGCGCACCAAAAAATGATTTTCCTAAACAAATTGAAAAGTTAACAGCGATTAAACGCGAGGCAGAAGAGCTGGCTGCTGCTGATTGCGCACAAACCTCTAAAATTGATTTATTAACAGGTATGCAGCGTAAAATTGATGCCTATACTGCCCAGATAAATTCTGATGAACATCAAGCCGATATTGAAAAGGGGACATCAGAAAGCGAGGCTGCGTTTACCAAATTAAAGATAGACCTGGAAGTCTGTAAGGGCCGTCTTGTTTAAAGGTTAATAATAAGATCAGAACTAAGGGCAAATAAATTTTAATAAAATGGTGCGCCCAGCGCGATTCGAACGCGCGACCCTTGCCTTCGGAGGGCTTTTTAGGTTTAACTATCCGACGAACGGTAAGCACTTTTTTTAATTCTGTACCCGGAATTTTAAAATATTTGTTTTAAGGCAAAATACAAGCTTGGTTTTTTTTGTGCGGCAGACTAAGTTAATAAATGCAAATACCGCACGACGCACAAAAAACAACCCGCGTTTAGACCGTGCATTTAAATAAATATAGTGCTATGCCCTAATTAGAATCTTAAAATATTTGTTTTAAGGCAAAATACAAGCTTGGTTTTTTTTGTGCGGCAGACTAAGTTAATAAACGCAAACACCGCACGACGCACAAAAAACAACCCCCGTTTATAACGTTAATCTAAATAAATACTGTGCTACTTCGTATCTATTCTTACTTAATAAATTTTCTCAAGTGCTCCACGTCTAAATGACTATATCTAATCGTTGATTCTATCCTTGAATGACCTAAAAGTTTTTGAACGACGTAAATGGACGTTCCACTTTGGACAAGCCAGCTTGCGAAGGTATGGCGTAAATCATGAATCCGCAACTTATCAAGTCCAGCACGTTTTTTAGCACTCGCAAATGATTTTTTAAACGATTGTACCCCGCCGAATACTAAACCATCGTTAAAGTTAGCTAATACTTGAACGTTTTGCATGTGCGCTAAAGTCTCCAATGCGTTAGTAGACAAAGGTAAGATTAAACGCTTTTTGCCTTTGGTCGCTTTGGAACTAAAATTTAAAATACGTTTATTAAAATCTATTTGTTCCCAGGTTAATTTTAGAATCTGACCCGAACGACAACCCGTTTCTAACAATAGCGTTACATAGCAATGTAATAAAAAATAATGTTCACACTGTTTTAAAAGCTCGCGCGCCTCTTTACGTGTTAAATAATTCTCTAAAAATTCATGTTCAGTTAATGAAAAATTAGACAAGGGATTGTGTTCATTCATATCAAAATCAATCATGTAAAACGAAAGAGCGGCGCGAAATGACCGAAACTCACGGTTAATCGTTGAATCTTGCACGCCTGCGGCGCGCCGCACTTCTACATAACCGCGTAACATCGGACGCGTAACAGCAAAAACATCAGTATTTAAAAAGTAGGGCTTTAAGCGTAGCAATGCCGAATTGTCACGAACTTTAGCCGATTCAGTATGATTACTATAGCGTAAGTAATACGCATAAAGTGTTGATATATCTAACATTTTTAAAAATCAAAACATGCAAAATTGCAGTTACATACTTACACTTGATTTATTTTTATTTTTTATTTAGCAGAAAACTAAAAATTATTATAATTTGCTGGAAGGCACAGGGGCCATATTTGCTATTGGTGCAGATGATACAGATACAGGCGAAGGGGTCGGGGCCGAAATAGGGGCAGGGGAAGAAGCCGAAACAGGGGAATTATTGGCGTATGTGTTAGCTGTCCCAAAGTGGTCATACGTCGAACTATGCGGCACTCGTGGCGTACTAAACATGCTAGAGTTATTGGCATACAAAAAGCATGTTTTATAATCTATCGGCAAAGGTTCGCCATAACTATTTTTTGCTATGCAAAGATTATTAGTTTGTATCACCATAGCAACGCGCTTTAACTCTAAATCAATAGCGGCGGCAGGTGCGGCGGCTACATTCGGAATTGGCGTAGCTGTTTGAGTATTTGCATTTACGCCGCTATTTTTTGATTGGGCCTTATTAGCGTTAGCCGTTGCTGTTTCAGTATCAGCCGTCTTTTTCTTATTGTGAAATAACGCGGTTTTGTTATATAAATAATAACCGGCTCCTATTAATAAAAACATGATAACAATAGGTATAACTACTTTTCTGGGTAGCTTAAATTTATGGGTATGTACTGTAGCACTCTTATAATATTGAAAAATATCCTTAGGGAAGTTAAACATAAACTGATTTTCAGCACGTTTTCTCACGCTTTCAGTGTTCGGATTTTCTTCACACACACGCCACATATACACACTGGCAACAGCCGCACCATAGGGCCTATGTAAATTAAAATGTTCACCGATTAAGGCCTTTATCCCCCCATGAATTAAACGCGGACTTTGGGTTATAAACCATAAATCGTGCCCGGTGTGCCTATGCACCTGCATCTTTTTAACAATTTCAGAACTGGAAACGGCGCGCCCTGTGTTCTCAAAGATTTTATGTTGTTGGGCTTCATCATAAACAATTAATGACCCGTCCGGCGTTTGGCTCCAATCTAAATCTTCAGGAATCGGCAAAACACCTGGAACGGTTAAACCGTCAATATCGCTATAAACTGTACGGCCCTTTTTAGACTCTTCGATAATTTTTGATACTGCAAATAAAGTTTTACCTGAGCCGGGAGTTCCCGTAATTAACGTCATCATATGATTTTGGCGTCCTTCGCGCTCCTTCTACGGCGTCGCACTCGGACGCCTTTAGGCTTTTACTAATTGAACGTTAAAACTTAAAATTGTTGCACGCATAATTAGCGCACCAATAATAACGCTAATGGCAACATCTAGGCCCCCTATAGCCAAGAGTCCAGACACTTGAACACCACCCAAACCATTTAAGGCCCTATCTATATACATATTTAAAATTGTTTTAACTACGACTGACGACGCCAAACCCAAACCCGCACCCGTCAATAACTGCTTAATCGCACTGGCGCCAAATGTAGATAATATCAAAACCAAGAATTTACCCATCTTTACGGCCAGCTCCTACTACAATGTAAGCCCCTGATAAATAAGACATCGCAATAACTACAGGCCTAATTTTAGCTAATGCCTGACAAAACGGGTCATATGAAAAACTAAAGGTCATATGCTGGCCCAACACGCCCGCGTCAAACGTATAAGGGGCAGGACAAGCCGCCGACCAGTTAAGCCTATTTTTATCTATATCTATACCCGATAGTTCCGGATAATCGCCTACATCTTTTTGAGTTATTGTCACTTTGCCGGACTGCGGAGCGTCTGGAGCTTGTTTAGCATAATCTATAAAATCACAAACCACCTTGGCCCAAGTACAAAATGCCGGCCAGTCATTTTTAGTAGCGTCTGGAAGGTCGTTAGGGTCTACAGGTGCCTTAGGTGGTGCCTTAGGTTTAGTCTCTCCTGGCGTCTTTAAACATGTACCGTCTTTTTGTAGTGTTAAACCGTTTGCACAATCACGAGTAGCGGGAGGCGACGACGCAGCCGCCGCCGCAACACGCGCCGCCGCTTTTAGTGCTGGCCCTGCATCAGTTCCCAATAAACCAACCGCAGCCGCCGCAGCCGCCGCACGATATGCGGCAGCCGCCGCAGGATTGGCAGCAATAGCTCCGCCAACTTCATCGGGAGTAGCTGGACGTGTAGTAGGGTCTATAGCACCCGTTGTACACCCCTCAGCAGTAAGCATTGATTCATCCCAAGAACCTTTATTTCGCCAAACATCATAAGCTTTTCCACCGTTTTGACATGTAACCCCTTCACGCTCAACACAACTAATTACACCGTATGGAGGGCCAGAATACATTGCTTTAAATTTAGCTAAATCTTGGCACATTTCAGCAGCAGAACCCGGAACGTCTTTAACTAAATTTCCACTCTTATCAAAATGTATACCAGCCGCACCTAAAGCCCCACCTATCGCAGTACCCGCGCCACAAGCATCAGAACCTTCTATATAACTACCAATACAAAGGCCAACAACACCCGCACCAATTAACCCTGCCACTGTACCACCCGCAGCAGCAACACCACCCAAGGTTACATCAGCAGCCGCAGCCGCAGCCGCATCAGCTAAACCGGCACCAAGCGCACGGGCACCCGTAGGCGCATTACCCATAAAATCCGCAAAACCGCCGCCCATTGTTGGAGTCGCAACACTTGCAAGCGCAACAGCAGGCATAAAACCTAGATAAATTGTTGAAATAATCGCAATTAACGAAACAGGATTAAAGCGCCGAGTATCCAAAGTAGGGGAATTAACCAATTTAATATACTCATATTGCACCAAAAAAATAGGCGCTACGTGTGGACCCGTAACGCCGTTTAACTTTTAAACAGCACCGCGCAGGTATTTGAAAATACGAATACCTACAATGAATACCAACGCCGCCGCGCCTACAGTACCCGCCGCAGATTGGCCGTCACTGATTGCACTGGTAACGCTTGATACATCGATACCGGTTGAATTACCAGCATTTGCCGCACATGCTGCCATCGTAACAACTAAACCTAATACGACACGTTCCGCAATCGTAATAGGACGTTTGGTTTGATTATCCATAAACACCTCAGAGTAAACGCACTAATGCGCGATAAATAAAAAACACAGCAAGGAATGAAAAGGCAGACGAAGCCAAATCATTTGCTTGTTGCGTCGTTATTGCCAGCGTATCCGTCCAACTTACGTATTCAGTCCACGCTGTACAATTCTGAAAACCGTTTGCATCTGGTAATGATAACGTCGCGCAGACATAAACGGCCATAATCTTTTAAACCTTTTGCGTTTTAATCGGTTGAACGTCAACGATGATTTGTTTCATTGACTTACCATTTGTGACTGTTTCAATAGTCACAGTTGCATTAAATGGTAAGGGTACATCTTTAATTTTGTCAGCATTTGCAGACGTGCCCCAATTGTATTCAGCGCCAGCAGTTCCAGCCGCGTTACCTGTTGTTGTATCCATCGGCATTTGTACGTAAATCTTTGTAGAATCGTACGCGCGACCTTCCATTTCACCCTTTGACTTTTTCCAGCCAGTTATGGCCATTGTTGTCTGCATTTGCATTTTTAAAACTCACTATAAATTACTGGGCATCGGCACCATTGACCCAGCAAGCCCATAATCTGCTGGAGGTGAAAATACGTGCAAATTACTTTGAACTAAATCATGTAAAATCAAACGTTTAGGGTACTCTTTACTTTCGTGACCCTTAAACGATAGCTTCTCTATTAATTCCTTTGGTTCAAGAATCTTTGCAAACTGTTTAATGTACTTTCCAAACTGGCGCCGCGTGTTCTCGATAGCCGTATCCCATGACACCTTTAAACTTTTCTCTATAATTTCTACCTTTAGCGGCTGGTTATGGCTGGTAAATTGCAAAAAAAAAGGATAGGACCCCACAAAATAACTGGACGGATTTAATAAAATATCAAACGGGATTAACCTATCAGATGATTTAAATTCAACCTCCGCACGCGTCCAAAGTGAATCTTTATCACCTAACTGGCGACCTTTTTCATAAATTCGGCAAAACTTACCGCTTGAACGTTGGCCAACATATAAAGTACGGCCCGCGCCCGTAGGACGCCGCCAGTCCCCGCGATGTTCAACGTTAGAAAATGGGCCACGTCCCGTCCAAAACTCGCCCCTTTTTTCTGCTTCGTCCGCTATATCAACCGTCAAATATTCACCATCTAGGTCATCATGGGCCAAATCAACACGAGTTAATTTAGGCCGCTTCGTTGTTTCATCTGTTAAAAAATAATGCAGTACTTCTTCCCAGCCTTTACGGGCCATCTGGCACCCTGTGCCAGATAACATAACTAAAATCGTGCCCCTTTGACCTCCAGCACATACATAACCGTATTCGCCCTTTTCGCCAATTTCCCACGACAGACTATAAAAATTAAGGCCTTTTTCTCTTTTTTGACCTAATTTAAAACCAAATATCATCGTTAAATAAAAATCCATATCCGTTTCTATCGCACATTCCAAAGCCGCTAAACGTTCTTCTTTATCCAAAAATACTAATTTATCACCCAGCAAGGTTTCAGAACCAAACGTAAAATTTACCCAGTCCAAAACGCAGCATTGACCAGCGTCCGGCACTCGCGGCATTACTAACTTAGGCCGATTATCCACTAAAACTAGGTTTTCCATATCGTCCGCCCTATCGTGTTTCCCCCATGTTATTAGTGGGGTATCTGGTCAATTCTTAATCAACTTCAAAATCTAAATCAAAGTCAAAGGCTTAAAGGCTTGTGCGATGCGGTAAACCGCCCGAGCCTGGCAGGGGCAAGCCCCCCGCGCCCAAGGTCGCGGCCCCCTGGGTGCCGTCTCTATCGCCTAGCGCGTCCCTTGCAACCTAAAGGCCTAGCGCGCTACACTTGCAACTTCACCGCCTTTAATACCCAAAACCTGTTGTAAGTACAGAACTAGCGCGCTATGCTTAAAACTGAACAAAGTATCCTCAATTGTCTAACGAGCTAATCAAATGACTACACTATTAAATATAATTGCCCTTGTAATAATCTGTTTAGCTGCTTATGCATTGGGTATTGATAAAGGTCGACGTATGTTTACAAGTCAAAATCAAGACAACGACGAACCAAACCAAAAACCAGAATTTGCAAAACCAACACGAAAAGAACTACAAGCACTTGAAGAAACACTAAAAACTATATTCTGGCGTAATCAAATACAGATTAAGAACAACAGTTTTTTAATATTCCATGAAAAAACACAGCAACTTATGGCTACTGTTCGCATATCCAAAACCGCACGCCGAAAATATAAATCCATGATTGACGGAACCATTTCAATGACTTATACAGGCGTTCCCAGTGAATCCGAAATCCGTAGCGACCTAAGCAAATTATTTTGGTAAATTAAAGCCCCAAAAAGAGGGCAACGTATACAAAAAATCTGCAACTCTTTTAAACATACAAGGTAAAATAAAAATAACAGTAATCTTCACAAATCAGTGAAGTAACTTTACTTCACATTTTCGTGTATTGTCAAGGTGAAAAAATGAACTTAAAACAGCTAATTGAGGCAGCAGCATTTAAAAGAAATGGACAGGCAAATCTTGCAAAAGAGATTGGGAGAGGGGCAACAACAATTACAGAATGGAAAGCGAAAAGGCGCAGACCAGAAACAAGCGAAATTGCTTATATGGCTGAAATAGCAGGCGTTCCCGTGATAGAAACAGTTATAGAAATAGAGGCAGAATTAGCTACTAAATATAGCAATAGCCTAAGCAGAGCGTTAGATAATTGGTGCGCCCAGCGCGATTCGAACGCGCGACCCTTGCCTTCGGAGGGCAATACTCTATCCAGCTGAGCTATGGGCGCTTTAAGGCTGCATAGTGTAAAGAATCCTAAGCTTAATGTCTAGAATTTTGTTGTAGGGTCGTAGGTCGATGCATAAGGAAACGCTTGTTTAACTAAAATTGCTAACTTTTTATGGATTAAATATTTTTAGCAAGCGTTTTTTAGGTATAATCTATGCATACTGTAAATTTTTGATGTTATGAGGCATATGTCATGAAAAAAATTATGATGCTTGCATCTGCTGCCTTATGCGGACTTTCTGCAGTTGCGGCCGTTCAGGTCGGCACGCCTGTTCAGGCACCTGCTTCAGTCATGGCAGCGCCCATGTTGTCGCCTCAGCCGCCTGTTGCTAAAGCGCCCCCCGACACGCCTGCCACTCAAAAAATGATTAAACTTTACCCAGACATGATTAAACGCATATCAGCGTTTGGCAAACTATGTGTTCAAGGCGGCAGCTGTGACGTTAAAGTTCCGGTTACGTTAGCACCTGCTCAAGCCGGAGTTGCACGCGCCGGTGAAGATATTTTTAAAGCGGTTTGTACGAACTGTCACAGTGAAGGCCTGCTAGGCTCACCAAAATTTGGCGACAAGTCTGCCTGGGCACCGCGTATTGCCAAAGGTAAACCGACCTTATATCAACATGCGATTGCTGGCTTTAACTCTATGCCGGCGCGAGGCGGCCAAGCCGATTTGGCTGACCAGGAAGTTAAAAACGCGGTCGATTATATGGTTTCAAAAAGTAGTTAAGGTAGTCGAAAATAGCTGCTTGTTACCATCGTATTATTAAACGTTAAAGTGTATAGCTTAATCTAAAGTGGGCGCGCATTTATGCAGTCCACTTTTTGCATTTATATGCTTTGATTTATGCAGCCATAAGCTCATTCACCCATAAGCTCAAGGATACCGTATGACCGATGCTTTAGTAGTACGCGACTTGCACAAAACCTATAAAAACGGATTTACGGCTTTGCGAGGTATTGATTTTACGGTGCCGGAAGGTGATTTTTTTGCATTGTTAGGGCCTAATGGTGCCGGTAAGTCGACCACGATCAGTATTATTAGCTCTCTAACGCGCAAAACGTCAGGTAACGTCCTGATTTTTAACCAGGATATTGATACGAATCCGTCGCAGGCTAAAATGAATTTAGGTGTGGTTCCCCAAGAATTTAATTTTGGGCATTTTGAAAAAGTTTTTGATATTTTAGTGACGCAAGCCGGCTATTTTGGTATTGCGTCTCATGTTGCCAAGCTGCGTGCCGAAAAATATTTAACCAAGCTCGGCTTGTGGGAAAAACGTGATACGGCGTCACGGCTGCTGTCAGGCGGTATGAAAAGGCGTTTGATGATTGCGCGTGCCATGATTCATGAACCTAAATTACTGATTTTGGACGAACCCACGGCAGGCGTCGATATTGAACTGCGCCGTTCAATGTGGGAGTTTTTGCAAGAGCTCAATCAAAGCGGTATTACCATTATTTTAACGACGCATTACTTAGAAGAAGCCGAAACGCTGTGCCGCAATATCGCTATTATTGATAAAGGCCAGATTCGCATTAATACCGATATGAAGAGTTTACTGGGCCAATTAAACGTTGAAAGTTTTATTTTTGATTTGCAACATGAGCTCACTGTTGCGCCAAACTTGCCGATTGCCGATTTAAACGTGGTGTTAACCGATCCCAAAACCTTGGAAATCAGTATTGATAAACGTCATTCAATCAACGATATTTTTGATGCGTTAAGTGCTCAAGGCATTAAAGTCATGAGCATGCGCAACAAATCTAATCGACTGGAAGAACTGTTTGTCAGTATGGTCGAAAAAAATCTGGATTCAAGTAAAGGAGGCACGCCATGAACAGCCAGCAATTATGGATTGCCTTGATGACGCTGGTTACTAAAGAAGTGCGGCGGTTTATGCGTATCTGGCCGCAAACGCTTCTTCCTCCCGCCATTACGATGACGCTATATTTTGTAATTTTTGGGCGCATGATTGGCAGCCGCGTCGGCGATATGGGTGGTTTTAGCTATATGCAATTTATTGTGCCGGGTTTAATCATGATGGCGGTGATTACCAATAGCTATTCAAACGTTGTTTCTAGTTTTTTTTCGGTCAAATTTCAGCGCAGTATCGAAGAGTTGATTACCAGCCCAACGCCTGCCCATATTGTATTAACGGGCTATTTAATAGGCGGTATTGTACGCGGTTTGATGGTCGGCTTTATCGTGACGTTGTTATCGATGTTTTTTACCCATTTAACGATTTATCATTTAGGCGTAACCATTTTTACAGTCCTAATAACGGCGTTATTATTTTCATTGGGGGGCTTTATCAATGCCGTTTTTGCCCGTTCTTTCGATGATATTTCAATCGTACCCACCTTTGTTTTAACGCCTTTAACCTATTTGGGCGGCGTATTTTATGCCATGGATCAGTTATCCCCTTTTTGGAAAAATTTATCGTTATTAAACCCAATAGTCTATATGGTCAACGCTTTCCGTTATGGTATTCTGGGTAAAAGTGATGTTAACGTGTGGATGTCGTTGGGTTCGATAACGTTGTTGTGTGTGGCCATGTATTTTTATGCCTATCATTTATTGCGCCGTGGTACGGGCATGCGTGAATAGGAGCTGGATATACTCACAGGTTAAAAGTTTCAGAAGTTAGCTTAAACGTTTAATAGGTCTTTTCATGTTGAATCCATATCATAATGCGACCTTGTTGGGTCAAGCGACTAAGGCACCCGAGCGTTATGCCCCGCACATTTTACAGCCCATTCCACGTGCACTGGCGCGGGTGCAACTGCCTGCGATCGAAGGCATGACGCAAGGGTTTGACTGGTGGCAGGTTTTTGAATGTTCTTGGTTGGACCTAACGGGCCGGCCGCATGTTGCGGTGTTACGACTTGACATACCGGCCCAGTCACCGGCTTTAATAGAGTCTAAATCGTTAAAATTATACTTTAATAGTTTAAATTTCCATCATTTTGCCAGTCATGAAGATTTTATCGACCAAATTCAGCACGATTTGTCCAACGCAACAGGGGCATGGGTGGGCATACATTTGTATGATGTACATGAATTGAATGCATCGGCGCCATTGGGCCAATGTATTGACCATTATCCTTTGCCAGCGCTTAGTTCTACCGACTATGCCGCGCCTAATGCGACTATTTTAAAACATGTTCCGCAAGGTGTCTGTGTTGAACAACAGCTATACACCGACTTGTTACGCACCAATTGTCCGGTGACCGGACAACCTGACTGGGGGACAGTCATGGTACGCTATAAGGGGCTGCAAATTGATCCGTCTGGTTTGCTTGCCTATATTATTTCGTATCGGCGCCATACCGGATTTCATGAGGCTTGCACCGAGCAGATTTTTGCCGATATTTGGCAGCAGTTACAGCCTGAGCGTTTAATGGTGTATGCAGCTTATACCCGTCGCGGCGGCTTAGATATCAATCCTTGCCGGGTATCGCATCTGGATTGGCTGCCTGAGCCTATCCGATTATTAAGACAATAATACACCTGCTCGTTTTTTTGATTGATTTTTAAGGTAGTTAAGCATAAATTAACCGCTTTACGTGCGTCGCCTCTTTAGGTAGACTAATTTTAATCTGTCGGTTTCATTCCATTTTCATATATAAAGGAAATAGATTATGCGTAGTTTTTTTGGTTTTATCCCTTCAGAGCAATTAATGAATACGATTCAGCAAGCCCAAGCTCAGATGAATCAAAATGATAAAACCCCTTTATATCCAGCGCGTGATAAAATCGTCGAAGGGATCAACAAGGAATTGGTTGATAATTTGCTGGTTAAACTGGTTGAGTTTTTACCGCCGAGTGATAAAAAAGATACGATGACGAAACTGGCCAATTTTATTCAAGGCTCTGTGCGTACGCTGGTCGGTCAATTGCTCAGCAAGGTCGATAATGAACAGGCTAAAAAATCTATTGTCTTTATAGAAAATAGTATGGCCAAAGACAGCGCTGGCATTAAGCGTATTGGGTTTGCTATTCCTGAAAGCCTAATGGCTCAAATGCAGGCCAGTTTTGCAGAAGTAGAAGCCGGTCGCGGTAAAGAACAACGCGCTGCAATAGCTGAACAATTCAAATTATTTGTCGACTTGCTGTTAAAACATTACATGGACGATTTTAATAAAACCCTGGATTTGGGCATGATTAAAGGCAAACTTGCGAATGTAACTAAATCGGGCGTGAGTAAAGCGCTGCATGTCGCGATTGATAAACTAATTCCGTCGTTACATCAGCAGGAGTTGGCGCAATTTACCCAGCATTATGGCGCGATGATGTTTAAAACTGAAGATTGACAGCCCTCTTGGCCCTTTAGGGGTTTTGGATTTTGGGGATTAAGGCCGGTTGCAAACGCTCCTAAACAGGGGCGTTTTTATGGGCAGCTGGTTTATTGGCAAGTTTATTGAGCACTGACTAACCTTTTAAGCGTTCTAAACGTAAACGATGGCAGGGATCTAGTAGACGGCGATAGGCTAACAAGACAATACAGGTACTGCCTAGCGCATTACTGGCCGCCAATACCATAACAATCATAATCTGATAACGTACCGCAATAGCAGGCGCCGTACCCGCCAAAATTTGCCCGGTCATCATGCCCGGTAAGCTGACGACTCCCATCACTGCCATGCTATTTAATAGAGGAATCAGACCCGTACGAATTGAATTTTTAATCAAAACTTGCGTGGCTTCCCAACGGGTTGCGCCTAAGCTTAGTAAATTTTCAATAGTCGCACGCTGACTGGTCAGATCACTGGTAAAGCGGTCGAGTGCTAACGAAATGCCGGTAAGCGAGTTGCCTAAAATCATGCCCAGTAAGGGAATGGCATACTGTGGTTCAAACCATTCTTTTAAATGTAGAATGCCTAATAATGTATAACCGGTCAATAAAAAGGAACTACCAAAAATCGCAATAAAACTATCTATAAACACATGCCTATAGCGGCGCTTAACGCGTCCTAATGCGGCATGCGCGGCTAGGCCGGTCATCATTAAGCCGATTAATACCACTGGTAAGGCTTCATGTAGGGCAAAAATGGTATTTAAAATAAGCCCAACTAACAGCAACTGGACAACCATGCGCACTGTCGCCCAGATCATGTCGCGCGTTAGGCCTAATTTTAAACGCCACGATAGTGCAAAATTGATCAGTAATAAAGCACTGGCCAGCAGTAATTGTACTAACGTTAAACTTGCATTCATAGCCACGGCCTTATGCGTTGTATCGATAAAATTCTTAAATCAAGCCTGATTAAAAGCGGAATATTATGCCGGAGTAAGATGAAGTTGAGTTCGACCCACGCGTTGTTGTTGGTCGGTTTGATGCGTCACCCACACCAAGGCGCGCGCTGGCTGTTCAGTACACCACTGCAGGAGTAAGCGTTCACAGGCGAGGGTCGTGGTATGGTCCAGGGCTGAAGTGGCTTCATCTAACAGTAAAATTTGCGGATTTAACAATAAAGCCCGCACTAGCGCTAATAATTGCAATTCACCCCCTGACAGACTATCTAAGGGTTGGTTAATAAAGGACTGGTCGCGGCCTAATGCGGTTAGATGGCGTTGCGCAAGTTCAAAGTCAAAAACTTTAGAACGATGAACCGCCAATAAGAAGGGCTGTTGTAATTCTTGTAAAACGCTGGCATTAAGGGACGTTAAGACCGGCTGAGCTCGTTGAGGCAGATACATAACATGAGTGCGATACTGCGGCATTATCCAATCGGATTGCAAGCGTTCATGTAACCAAATTTGTCCGGTGGTTAAATATTCTAAGCCTACCAATGCTCGCAACAAAACTGTTTTGCCGCTACCTGATGGCCCCATTAAGCCGATGGAATGACCGGCGTAAATCGTAAAATTTAAATCATGCCAGAGGGTTTTATGGGGTAGGGTATAGCTTAAATGTTGCACTTTTAATAAGGGGTGACGACCATCGCTTGACATACAACGCCCTTACTTTGAGAAAAAAACATGTTTAACGATTTAAAATGAGCAGTGTTTGAAATGCGAAAACCGGATTATGAAAAATCCGGCTTTTTGATGACACGTTTTAACTTCTAATCAGGGTCCTATAAATCACAAGGCTAAAAAGAAGTTTTTAATTCAGCATGAATAAGCCTGTATTAAATTAATTAACACGCTCAATTAACACGTTACCCGTGCCCGACTGCGTCATGCCTAAACGCTGTGCTGCCGCATAGGATAGGTCTAAAATTCGATTACCATGGAATGGGCCACGGTCGTTGACTTTAACCATCACACTCTTACCTGTATCGCGGTTGGTTACGCGAATAGTACAGTTTAAAGGTAACGTGCGATGTGCAGCAGACATACTGTTCATGTTAAAACGTTCACCACTGGCAGTTTTATGGCCATTAAACTGTTGACCATACCAGGAAGCTAAGCCGCGCTGGCTAAAGCTATGCGCAGTTTTAGTCGCCAGGCTGGTCATGCGATGCATGATATTATTATCGTCTGCATCAGAATCGGCGGCCCGTGCAGTGACTTTACCTTTAAATAAGGCGTTGTCACTATCACGGCCTAACACTTCACTTGATAATGAACCCTCGTTATGACCGAGTAGTGCTTGGCTTTGTACCATATCAGCGTGTGCCGCTACGGAACCCATGCTTGCTAATAATACCAAAATACTCATTGACAGCTTTTGTTGCATTCGTACAACTCCGGTTAGTGCTTTACTATCTTTAACGCCTTAGCACAATATACGCAGATAAGCGGGGCAAACTCTTTAATCTAAAAAGACCTCACATGCTCTTCTAATGCGAACCAGCACGTTATAAGCGCTTTGAGTTGCCCGGTGGGTATGCAGTAAAGTCATTTAAGCCGGCCATAACCCTCTGGCTTGGTTATAACGAGGTCAAATGAAGCTATATACAAACCCACAAAATAGTAAAACAAACACATTAAAGTAAACACATTGTAACAATGCGCTTACGTCTTAAAAAACATCGTACTTTGATTAAAATAAAAAGTCCAAGAAATTTAGATTTTTAGCTCAATTTTTAACCAATCGAACTAAAATAGCCTATTATTTGTACAAAATTGTTTCTAGATATTTCTAAAAATCTTAAAACCCTAAAATTTAGCCTATTTTTTGTCCAAACTTTAGTGATTTTAAGAAATTCTCAGAAAAATCCTTTAAAATTCTAAAGGTTAGTTTGATTTACAATTCACTTACAATCGCCTGACCAAGCTGCCAGACTGCGGTGGCATACATGCGGCTGCGGTTATACGTTGTAATCACCTGAAAATTAGGATAAGTAATATAATACGCCGGTCCGACCTCTTCCATCAACTTAATGCCACTGACTGCTTCATCATCACGTAATACCTGACCCGTCGGTTTTAAGCCCGCTTTTGCCAAAGCTGCGGCCGTGGTTGGTTTTAGCAAATCGGTTGATACAACCTGGGTATCGTCTAAGCCGGAATAAACACCACGTAACATGACCGGTTGATTGGGCTGCCAGCCATGCTGTTTTAAATAATTGGCAATCGACCCAATAGCATCAATGGCACTGTCGCGTAAATTAACCTGTCCGTCATGGTCATAATCGACCGCGTATTTACGGATACTGCTTGGCATAAACTGCGGATAGCCGATAGCCCCGGCATACGAACTACGGATCGTGACGGGATTTAAATGTTGATCACGGGCATAGACCAACAGTTCGGCCAATTCGTCTGTAAAATAATCGGCGCGGCGCGGAAAACCGAACGCTAAAGTACTTAATGCATCAATGGCACGAAACGAGCCGGTATTTGAACCAAAGCCTGTTTCAACGCCCAAAATACCTAAAATAGCTGCCCGTGGCACCCCATATTCTTTTTCTGCTCGGTTTAAGGCTTCCTGATAAAGCCGGGCAAATGCCACGCCTTTTGAGATTTTTTGAGTGGTTAAAAACTGTTCGCGATATTCATACCAGGGTTTGCTTTCGCCCGGGGTATTCATAATGCTTAAAATGCGCGGCTTTGTTAGGGCATTGTCCATAATTTGGTCAACGCGAGTGGCCTCAAAACCATATTGCTTAACCATGCGTTCACGAAATGCAGGATACGCAGGGTCTAGGGAAAAATCACCCGCTTGCGTTTGTGCATTTATGGCTACGGCGCTGACCAATAAAAATTGAGTCCATAATTTCATAAATATCGTCCTAAAATGCCGGCTACGGCGTTATGATAAAGATTGAAAGCGCTTTTGTTTAGTTTAACGATATTTTAAGGTAGAAATCGTGGTTTTAAAGCGTAAATTGTTTAGATGAGTTGTTTAGTAAATAATTAAGTTAATGAAATAGCCGGGTTAAAAACGGTTGAACTTCAAAACTCATAAATCGAGTAGACTGAAGGCATTAACGATGGGTCCGAATCGACATTAAAATGCCAAATCCGGCCATTAACGTAATAACCGCCGTGCCGCCATAACTGACAAAAGGCAAAGGCACCCCCACAACCGGTAAAATGCCACTGACCATGCCCGCGTTTACAAACACATACACAAAAAATGATAACGCAATCGCACCAGCTAACAAGCGGCTAAAATTGTCGGGAACCTGATAGGCGATCACCAGCGCTCGCATAATCACCAGCGTATACAGCAGCAGTAAGAGCGCAATGCCAAATAACCCGTTTTCTTCACTGTAGGCGGCAATAATAAAATCGGTATGACCTTCAGGCAAAAAGTGTAAATGCGACTGGCTGCCCTGCAAGTAACCTTTGCCAAGCAAACCGCCCGACCCAATGGCGGTTTTGGATTGAATGATATTCCAGCCGGTGCCTAATGCGTCTGCTTCGGGGTTAAATACTGTAATAATGCGCTGTTTTTGAAAATCATGTAACAGATAAAACCAGGCAACCGGTAAAAATGCTGCAATAAGCATTGAAAGTACGCCAATCATCCACCAGTGCAGGCCGGCCAGAAATAATACAAAAATACCCGCAGCACTTACCAATAGCGCCGTGCCTAAATCGGGTTGCCGCGCAATCAACAGGGCGGGTAAGGCGATAAGCGCTACCGTTGTTAATACACTGGAAAATTTAGGCGGTAAAAGCTGTTTGGACAAAAACCAGGCAATCATCATGGGCACGCCTAGTTTTAAAAATTCTGAGGGCTGGACGCTCCCCACGCCCGGAAAACTAAGCCAGCGCCTTGCACCTAAACGCACCTGACCAACGAGGGCCACCAGTACCAGTAAAATCACGCCGATTGAATAAAACCACGGTGCAAAGCCTTGATATACTTTAGGCGGTATTTGTGCAATTAAAAACATAAGGGTATATGCTAAGCCAAAACTGATAACTTGGCGCATGACCATAGCGGTGTCGCGCTCGGACGCACTGTATAAAATAAATAATCCTAACGCATTGATACATAATAATAAAAATAACAAAATAGGGTCGATGTGCAGTCGCTCAAGCCCGGTAGGCTTTAAGTTCATAGTCGAACCGTCGCGCGGGGCACGGCGTAAAAAACGGGATTGATAGTGCTCGGGCATACGGGGCCTTAAGTTGGCAAAAATAACAGGATAAACGCGCTTAAACAATGGCAGAGGTTGGCGGTCGTATCATAGCAAATTCTAGGCAGAGGAGCAGCGTTCGATGGTCTTATTGAGTAAAAAGTAGTGTATCAAGTGAATGATTTGCTGTTGTTTTGTATAATGAGGCCTTGCAAGAAACTATTTTTTTAACAGGCCCTTATAATAGATAGCCATTTTAGACGAGCGTGTAATCATCAAGGGTATGGGTGATTATTAAACGAATTTTTTTCAATACCCGTATTTGATAGTGCTGGTAAACCCATGATTATTACATCCTATTGAAGACATGTTCAGGTGGTTATGTTGGGGTCATCAATTTAAATTATTACGGTATTAAGTTAACAGGCAGTGCATTATGAAAACGTTTAAGGAAAAATTGGCCCTAGTCACGGGTGGCGCGCAAGGAGTCGGGCGTTTACTGGCACTGGGATTGGGCCAGCGCGGTTGTCATGTTATCGTGGTGGATATCAATGGCGAAAAAGCGCAATTGGTGGCTGCCGAAGTCCGTGCCTTGGGCGTGCAAGCCTGGCATTATGAGCTGGATATTTCTGATTTAGACGCGGTCAAGCAATTAAGAACGCGCGTCAGTCAGGATATTGGCCGCATTGATTTATTGATTAACAATGCTGGCACCGTATTTGGGGGTAACTTTGAAAGCGTGCCACTTGAAAAGCATTTGCTGATCTATAATGTGAATATTGCAGGCCTAGTGGCCTTAACGCACTGCTTTTTTACCGATTTATTGGCCGGCAGCGACACGCACCTGGTTAATATGGCCTCGGCGGCAGGTTATGTAGGCTTGCCCTATGGCTCAACCTTTGCCTCATCTAAAGCGGCAGTGATTAGCTTTTCCGACTCTATCCGTATGGAATTGGCCGAGCGCAACTTAACGCAATTACACGTTACGACGGTTTCTCCAAGTTATATCAATTCCGATACGTTCATGGGCGTTCGGGCACCGCGTTTATTGCCTTTGCTAGATCCAAAGTTTGTGGCCGAGCGTATTTTATCGGCTATACAGGACAATGAGGTTGAACTGCGCGAGCCATTTATGGTTAAGGCGTTAGGGTTGCTTAAAGTCTTGCCTACAGGGTTTGCCGATAAAGCTGCACAACGCATGGGCATTACACGCAGTATGCTGTTATGGACGGGTCGATAAGATTGATAAATGAATGTTTAACCCGGCAAAAACCTTAACTATAAGGTCGATGAACCCGTGGTTAAAAATGGCATAAACGATTTGAGTGGGCTTAATTAAGGCGTATGAGCTGCATTGGTCGTGGGTGTAACGGTATGCGGCATTTCATTTTTAGGCTGTAAAAAGATCCAGGCCAGCGTTGCGAAGGCAATGAGCATAATTAATACGATAATTCGCTGTAGGGTTGAAAATCCTGTATACCCAGATTTAACCAGTGTTGGCGGTGCATTGACTGGTGCGGCTTGCGCGGGCATTGCAGGCGGAACGGGGATTGAAAAATGCTCCGGCAACTGACCCGTAGATTCGTGAGGTAAGCTACCATGCTCAGTACCGGGCGGCAAGGCGTGTTCTGGGGGAGTCGTTTGCGCATTACGCATCATTTGATTAAGCTGATGAATAGCTACTTCAGGGTCGGTTAGAGTATCGACAGGCGATGGCGTCACATGCGAAGGCTTGGTTAAGCCCGCTAATTGCCACAGCCAATCGGGAGTAGGTTTAGCCTGCACAATTAACTCGGGTTGACCTTCAATCAGTTCACTAACGCCCTCTTCTCCTAAGCTTGCGGTATCGCTTAACATGAAGATTTCATCAAGCGTTACTTGGACAGTTTGGTCTATAAGGGGCTGGGTTTTAGGGCTATCAGCTTGTATCAATTCATTCATGTGACGTAAAAATTCGGGCCGGTTTACCGTTTGCCAAAAATCTAGGGCGGCATGTCGATTGATTAAATTAAAAACCATGCCAGGCCCTTGCTCTTTTAGCAGGGCTGCAAGATGAATTAACGTGAAACCGACGGTATACTCGGTCAGTTGTTCGGTTTGGGCCGGGGTTAACTGGGCCGTTTGTCCTAAACCGTTTAAATCGGGTTGATGCGTTTGGATAATATGCGGATAAAGTGGAAAAGTCATGATTGGCTCCGACGCGTCTTATTTATCAAGTATAGTCAGTGAGGGAAGAAGCGTTGCTTACCGACCTGTTTTATCATAAATATTAGGTTACCCAAATACCAGGCCCTATTCGTCAAGTAAGCGCAAACTCGGTTTTTTAGTGGGCGTAACCGGTTCAGCAACGGCCGAGCCTGGCGTAGATGAGTCCGTTACAGGATTTGCTTCAGGCTGCTGTGCATACTCGTCTAAATCAAAAAACAGGCCTTGTCCGTTTTCGCGCGCATAAATTCCCAGTAATGCCGGCATAGGAATATAAATGGCAAAGGGTACGCCGCCAAAGCGTGCACTAAAACTGATAGCGTCTAACTCAATGCGAAAATTATGCACCGCCGTTGGCAGGGCATTGAGCACTATTTGGCCATCGCGGATATGTTGTTCGGGTACTTTCACATGCGGCAAGGTCGCATCGACCAAAATATACGGCGTTAAATGATTATCAACAATCCAGTCATATGTGGCACGTGTCAGGTAAGGCCGGGTCGGCGTTAAAGGGGTATTGTTAGCCATGTTGCACTCTAAGTATAGGGTATTAATAATGCCTAGCGTGCCATGCTCTGCGCTAAACTGCAATGCTTTATCATGATTTTACTGCAAACAATACGGTATTTAACGGTTGAATACATTAAAAACTCTCGAATAAAGGACGATATGGAGTGACTCCATTTTAACAATGTTCAATTTTTAATCTGAAAAATAATAATAAAAGCCTGATTACAAGGAGGCCAGGAATGATTCTCGCTCGAATGCTCGCTGGCTGTAGGCCATTAGCGGTCCAGCCAAACGTCGATTGAGTTCAATACCCATTTGGGGTAAACGCCAAAGCATAGGCGCCAGCAAACAGTCACATAACCCAAACTGGTCACGCAAAAACCAATGTTTATAACCAAATAACGGTGCCAGGCTGACTAAACTGTCATGCAGTTGCATGCGTGCATGTGCGGCAGCGTTTGCGTCTTGCGTATCTTGATGAGTTAATAAAATGTGTGCAAATTTGAGCCAATCCTGTTCAATACGCCAGGCATATTGGCGTTGTTCGGCGCGTTCGGCCGGGTTATCACCCAACAAACGGATTTGCCGAAAACGGTCTTCCAGATATTCTAAAATGACCCGGGTCTCGTAAAGCTTGACTTGCCGGTCAACCAGGGTCGGCACCGTATGATACGGGTTTAAATCGGCCAAATCTTCATCTAGCGTGCCATCAAGCGTAATACGCTGATATTCAACCCGTTTTTCTGCCAGGGCCAGTTGAATAACATGACTTGCATAATGATTTTGAGCGGTATATAACAACAACGCAGGGCCTGATAACAGTAAAGCGGCAACGGACATGCAGGCAATCATCAAGGCAAGTAAAGAATGTATAGCATACCAAAATTTACTGAGCAACAATGCTTAAATACGGCAATTTCATGTTGTAACACCGGACAGGGTGCAGCAGATTATTGGTCTTGTTATGCGTTATAATGAGACCTTAACCCCATTAAAATGCACGTCCGATAACGCCGCATTCCTTGCTACGCCAAGTCTCAAGGACGTTAAAATTCCTGCGCTTTTATAGTATTTTATGATAGAGAACTGCATATGAAACCCTACACCCATTTGCTCGAACCCTTAAATCTAGGCTTTACCCAGCTACGTAACCGTGTGGTGATGGGGTCAATGCATACCGGTCTGGAAGACCGTTTTTATCATTATCCCAAACTTGCAGCGTATTTTGCAGAGCGCGCTAAAGGCGGCGTAGGTCTTATCATTACGGGAGGAATCTCGCCCAACCGTCAAGGCTGGTTACTGCCGATGGGCGGTACGATGAACCGCCTGACCGATGTGATTAATCATAAACTTGTTACCCATGCTGTCCATCAGCATGGCAGCAAAATTTTACTGCAGATTTTACATGCAGGCCGCTACGGGTTTCAGCCTTTTGTAGTGTCGGCCAGTCCGATAAAATCGCCAATTTCTAAATTCAAACCGCGCCAATTAACCGAAAAGGAAATTTTTTCAACTATTAAAGACTATGCCCATTCAGCCCATTTGGCGCAAATGGCAGGCTACGATGGCGTTGAAATTATGGGTTCTGAAGGCTATTTAATCAATCAGTTTTTAAGTTCACATGTTAATCAACGTACCGATAGCTGGGGTGGCGGTATTGAAAACCGAATGCGTTTGGCGGTTGAAATTACCAAAGCGGTACGGGAGGCGGTTGGGGCAAAGTTTATTATTAGTTTTAGGTTGTCGATGATTGATTTGGTTCAAAACGGCAACACGATGGACGAGGTTATTCTAATCGCTCAAGCCCTCGAAAAAGCTGGCGTAACCTTGCTAAATTCGGGGATTGGCTGGCATGAAGCGCGTATTCCGACTATTGTAACATCGGTACCGCGAGCTGCGTTTGTAGAATATACGGCGATGGTTAAAATGCACGTCAAAATCCCCGTGATTGCCGCAAATCGGATTAATATGCCCGAAACGGCGGAACAAATTTTAGCCTATGGGCAAGCTGATTTAATTCAAATGGCGCGTCCGTTTTTGGCCGACCCGGAGTGGGTTAATAAAGTCCAAACGCAGCGTACCGATGAAATTAATACGTGCATTGCCTGTAATCAAGCCTGTTTAGACCATACGTTTAGTGGCAAACGGGTGACGTGCCTGGTAAATCCGCGAGCTTGTTATGAAACTGAACTGGTGTATGTTAAAACCAAAAAACCACGTCGCATTGCGGTCATTGGCGGCGGAGTGGCTGGACTATCGGCGGCTACGGTTGCAGCAGAACGCGGGCATCACGTCACGCTGTTTGAAGCACAACCTGATATTGGCGGACAGTTTAATCTAGCGCGCGTGGTGCCGGGTAAAGAAGAATTTAACGAAACCATTCGCTATTTTAAAACATTACTGGCTAAATATAAGGTCGATGTTCGGTTAAATACGACTGCTACGAAAGACCAACTGGCCCAGGACCGGTACGATGATGTGATTGTTGCGACGGGTGTCGTACCGCGTGACTTAAAACTTGAAGGTTCCCAATTACCCCATGTGCTTAGTTATGCTGAAGTGTTGCGAGGCGCTGAAGTGGGCGAGCGCGTGGCGGTTATTGGCGCGGGCGGTATCGGGTTTGATGTGAGTGAGTTTTTATTGCATTATCCTACAACACCACAACCGCAGCCGTTAGCCGATTGGCAAAGAGAGTGGGGTGTTGATGCAACTCCCGATTACACCACAGAAGGGGGCCTTGCGTGGCCTGAAATGGAGCCGCCGTTACGCCAGATTTATTTGTTGCAACGTAAAACCACGCCTGTGGGCTCGGGACTTGGCAAAACGACCGGCTGGGTTCATCGTGCCTCGCTTAAGAAACATCAGGTGCGCATGATGCGGGGCGTGGAATACGAACGCATTACGCCGGAAGGCTTATGGATTAACGTTGATGGGCAAGACCAGTTATTGCGCGTTGATACCATCGTGGTTTGCGCAGGTCAGGAATCGGTACGGGATTTAATGCCAGCCGATTCAGGCGTTAAAGGTAATGGGCCGCAGTATCATTTAATCGGTGGGGCCAAGTTGGCCGCAGAGCTTGATGCCAAACGTGCGATTCGTGACGGGGCGGAATTGGCCGCACGATTATAATCCTAAACACAGGAAAGACGAACCATTTTTAAGTTTGATTATACAGGTTCCAGTTCATGGACTGGGGCTTGCATATCGCTGCATGCGGCTGAAATTGAAATGTTTAAACGGCAGGTGACTGGTCAGCATGGCACGCTTAGCCAAGCCATTGAACAGGCGCATTCAAAGCGTCAGGCCGAATTTTGGGCAGGGCGTTATGCGGCATCGCTGGCACTTGAGCAATTAGGCGCTATTCATCAGCCGCTCTTATTAAACCGGCAACCTGATGGCCGCGCCGATTTTCCCCGTTTTACGATCGGCAGCATCAGTCATAGTCAAGCGTTGGCGGTAGCGCTGGCGGCGTGGTATCCACAGATCCAACGTATCGGCATTGATCTTCAACAGCTAATGCCTTTAAGTCGCGCTGAACGGCTGATGACGCGTATTATGCAGCCTCAGGAATTCAGGCTGGGCGCACGTTTAAATCATGACCCTGCACAATGGCTAACATGGATTTTTAGCGCCAAGGAAGCCCTGTTTAAAATGCTGTATCCCGACGTTCTAAAAATTATGCCATTTAATGCAGCTTCTGTTATAGCTTATCATGCAGGTATTATTACAATGCAATTACAATGCAACTGGGGAAAATGGCCTGTTGCGACCGAATTTCGGCTGCATCTTGTAGCCTTAAATCAGGCGGTGATGGTCTATGGATTGATTGACAGCCCCATTTTAAGCGTTGGAAACAATAGGTTGTCGTAAAGACTTTATAGAATGATCAGATTGGCTGTTTTCGCCGATATCCATGGCAAGTTTTTATTGCCCTTTAAGCTGGTGCAGCATTACCAGAACATCACGGGCGAGAAAATTGATTTCATGTTGCAATGTGGCGATATGGGTGCAGTGCCCGATAAAACCCGCATGGATAAAGCGACGTTGCGTCATATGCAGCATGACCATGATGCACAGGGCTTTATTGATAATTTTGTAACGCCAAAAGCGGCCGTCAAAGCGCTATTGGACTCATTAAATATCAATAAGTTATGCGTGCACGGTAATCATGAAGACCACGATTTTTTGGATAAACTCGAGCAGGTTCACGCGCTATACCTGCCTTTAACGTCAGAACGTACCCATTTTCCGCAAGCTGCCTGTTTCAGTCTTGATGCCTATCAACGAGTGTGTGTCGTAGCGGAGTACTGTTGGTATTTGAAAAAAAGGACTGAAAATGGCACCGAATGGCTAACGGTGATCGGCATTGGGCGCATTGGTGACCGCAAAAGCCGCACTGACGGGCAGTTTATCTAGGATTATGAAATAGAACGGTTAAAAACCCTATATCGTGCCAAACAGTCGTTTGATATTTTGCTGACTCACGATAAAGCCGGTGACAATGCGCGCGGTTACAGTATGGTGCAAATTGATGAACTGTTAAATCATCAGGCGTTTTCGTATCATTTCTATAGGCATACGGGCGAACCGTTCCATCAAATGACGGCTTCAAACGGTATCACCCAGGCAGTTAAAGTCAGGGAACTGGAATTTCGTCAAGGCCGGTTGGAAGAAGGCTGCATGCTGATTGTGGAAAAAACGGGCGACGATATTGCCTTAAAGCCCGTGCCATTGAAAAATTTAAGCCTGTTTGGGCAAAAAACCTGGCGTTTTATTAACTCAATGCCCACATGACTCGGCATGCAATATTATAAAAATGGTATATGACCCTTCATAAAGCGTACTCATTAACCATTCTTTGCAGATGACGGCGCAGACGCAAATGCTATGTCAATGCCTTCTTGCCACGGTATTTTAGACATGGTCGCACAGACCAGCGATTCAATCTGAACGCCGTGCTCATTTTTAAGAGCATCAATCATTTTTTGCAAGACTTCTTCGGCGCCTATTTTAAGGGGAAGCAATGGGTTTTTATTTCGTTTTTCTTCCAAGACTTCCAAAAAGACCTGGCGGGCTTGTGCGGGCATTTTGGTTTGAGTATCAGCAGGATTAGCATGAGGTGGAAATGTCATAGGGCACTCCTTTAATGATTTATAGGTCCGGGTATTGGGTTTAAACCCTAAAATTTTCACCCAAATATACCCGCCGTACCAGTTCATTGTCCAGAACCTCTTGTGCGCTGCCTGAGGCAATCACTGAGCCTTCGCTAACAATATACGCCTTGTCGCAAATATCCAGCGTTTCGCGTACATTATGGTCGGTAATCAACACCCCAATTCCCCGATATTTCAAATTGGCAATAATTTGCTTAATATCTCCAATCGAAATCGGGTCGACGCCTGCAAATGGTTCATCTAGCAGCATAAAGGTCGGTTCGGCCGCCAGGGCACGCGCAATTTCTGCCCGGCGCCGTTCACCGCCTGACACGCTCATACCCAGTAAATGCCGAATATGCGTGATATTAAATTCCTCTAAAAGTTGCTCAAGCTGTGTACGTTGTTGAGCTTGGGTTAGATCGTTACGGGTTTGCAAAATGGCTAAAATATTGTCCTCAATGCTTAATTTACGAAAAATTGACATTTCCTGGGGTAAATAACCGATGCCGAACCGTGCCCGCTCATGCATCGCCAAACGTGACAGATCCTGCTGGTCAATACTGATGGCACCGCGATCCATTTTGACCAACCCCACCACCATATAAAAACTGGTGGTTTTGCCCGCACCGTTAGGGCCTAATAACCCGACTACCTGGCCACTGCTGACATCAAATGAAACATCACGCACCACCTGGCGTTTGTTATAACTTTTGGCCAAATTACGGATTTTTAAGGTGCGTGCCATGGGTGTTAGAGCACGTTCTGCCAGTTCAATCATTTACTGCGTGCCCCGCCGATAGTTTGCTGTGCGCTCGGTGGAATCACCAATTGCACACGCCGATTATTGCCGCCTTTGGCCTCGATATCTCCCTGATTCATGCTGTAACGCACCGTTTCACCCTTAAAGGTCGCGCCATCTTGCACCAACAAGGCATTGCCGCTTAGCGTAACGACGCCCGTTTGCGCGTTGTAATACACTTTTTGACCTTCACCTTTGGCAAGGCCGCGCTTGCTGTCAAGTTGCTGCTGAAAATGCGCTGGCCGCCCATTGGCAGTTGCATCTTTAATAGAACGTTTGGCGTCCAAATTGACCACTAAATCATCAGCATCAATACGAATACTGCCTTGTGTGATGACCACATTGCCACTATAGGTCGTGACCCCGGTTTTATCATTAAACGTGGCGCGGTCGGCATCAAGCGTGACCGTTTGCTGACGGTCCGAGGGCAGCGCATGGGCAGTGTGAAGTAAACCTAGTACACTTAACCCTAGTGCACTGATGATCAAGGTAGGTTTGGCAAAACGTAACATCAGCATGGCATACTCGTATTATGGCGAAGTTGAAGGAAGATAACGGGCCTGAATATCGTTAAATCGATAAACGCCTTGCGCTAAATTGGCATTTAGCCCGTGTTTCGCTAAAAAGTTTCCTTGTAATCCCTGAACTTTAACAGGTTGAGCAGTTTGTATAATATTTTTATCCGGATAACCGGTTAATTGCTCAGTATCAAAGGTCAAACCTGAGGCAGTCGAGCCTGGCACTTGTATTACGGTTACATGGCCTGTCAGTGTAACCACGGCATAGTCGTCGACACTGATGGCATGGTCTGCACTAAAGCGCGTGTCGGGTTTACCCGGCTGATACCATACACTATTTGGCGCAGTAATTTCTATTCGGTCGTGGCTGCTAAAATGTTGCAAACCTTGTGCACCTGCGCGCATGACCAAATGGCCTTGTTCGTCGGTTTGCAAAATATGTAGATCACGCGCCGAGTAATCCATGCCATTATTAAAGCGTGCATTGCCAGACACCGGCCGCCCACTGCCATAATAAAACCAGGCTGCCACACCGCCTACGAGTATAGCCAACACTGTTAAAGTACGACTGTCCATAGTATTCCAATGAGTCACCTGGTGATGAACGCTTAGTGGTTGGAGCTTTACGATTTATGAAGGGCTAAAAAATTTTCCAATAAAGCCGTATAGTGCCCTTGTGCTTGTAAAATGATATCACAGACTTCACGGACCGCGCCTGCACCGCCTGCCGCCTGGGTAACCAAATGCACTCTAGAACGTACTTCAGCATGGGCATTGGGAACACTGATGGCAAAATTGACCAGTTTAAGCGCCGATAAATCGACCCAATCATCGCCCATATACGCGCAATCTGCCGGAGAAAGGTTTAAGGTCTGGCACAGCTCCAAAAGGGCAACGCCTTTATCATCACGGCCTTGGAATACATGCTTAATGTGTAAATCCTGCGCCCGTTTGGCAATAATGGGTCCATGACGGCCGGTAATAAGCGCCACTTCAATGCCTACTTCTTGCAACAGTTTAATACCTAAACCATCTTGTACGTTAAAATGTTTGAGTTCTTCGCCCGTACTTGAAAAACATAACAGGCCATCGCTTAAAATGCCATCGACATCAAGGGCCAGTAGACGCACATTGCGCGCTCTTTCTAATATCACAAATGCAGCAGCAGGCATACCTAATATCCTTTATTGAAACAACATCTATCAAGATAACGCAAACATAAACAGGCTTTATTCATAAACAGGCTTTATTAGCTAACGCCGGCATTTAAAAAATCATGCATATTAAGTGCCCCGACCAGTTTATGCGTATCATCAACCAGGAGTAATTGGTTAATTTTTTTAGCGCGCATCAGTTCGAGTCCTTCAACCGCGCGCATTTCCGGCGTGGCGGTCACGGGCTGCCGATTCATCACACGGTCAACGGGTTCATTTATATGAATACCTGCTGCAAAACTGCGCCGTAAATCACCATCTGTAAACACTCCTTTTAAATAGCCATTTTCGTCCACAATGGCGGTCATGCCTAGTCGTTTACTCGACATTTCTACAATGGCGGCCTGAATGGACGTGCCGGCCTGTACGTGGGGAAGTTCTTGCGCGGTATGCATTAAATCGCTTAAATGCGTCAACAAACGCCGTCCCAGCATGCCAGCCGGGTGCGACAGGGCAAAATCGTCCTGGGTAAAGCCGCGCACTTCCAGCAAGGCAACCGCCAGTGCATCGCCGAGGGCTAATGTGGCCGTAGTGCTTGAGGTCGGAGCCAAACCAAGTGGGCACGCCTCAATAACGGGACCGAGGGTTAGCGAAATGTGCGC
The DNA here is from genome assembly GCA_018260315.1 of Moraxellaceae bacterium. Taxonomy (GTDB): domain Bacteria; phylum Pseudomonadota; class Gammaproteobacteria; order Pseudomonadales; family Moraxellaceae; genus JAGLBJ01. The sequence continues at coordinate 28,177 of JAGLBJ010000002.1, forward strand.
TTGTTTGGGCAAGGGTCCGCTATTGTCCTTGCTGATGGTAATCAATGGAATGTCGTAATGCTGAACCACAGGCAAAAGGCGCATGATTTCATCACTGTGGCCCGAATTGGAAATCGCCAGCAGTACATCGCCGCGTACCAACATGCCTAAATCGCCATGTGCTGCTTCAGCCGGATGCATAAAAAAAGCAGGGGTTCCGGTTGAGGCAAAGGTGGCGGCAATCTTACGGGCAATATGTCCCGATTTTCCCATACCCGTTACAACCACACGGCCGCTACACTGCAATAGCAAGGCGCACGCTTGAGCAAACCGTTCATCTAACTGTTGCTGCAAAACGGTAAGTGCCTGTTGTTCGGTGGTTAAGGTCGCCTGTGCGCTGGCTAAAAATTGCTCGGCATGAGGGGTGGCAGAATGGGTCAATTTCCAAATCATCAAAAAGCACTATGGATACTTGAGTGTAGCAGATTGCCTAAAGGGTACTGTAAAAAATTTTATCGCGTTGCCCCGTTTAATTACAAAACAGACTCTTTAATATAAGTAAACGTTTGTCCGGAAAAACATATTTAAGCCGTGCGCAGCTTCACTCGTGTTTAAAGTAAATTTTAAAAACATGCTTAAACGTGGTTAAATAAGCGTATGTTTATTTTAAATGTAACAGAGGTTATCCGTGCCCGATTTTATCCTTTATAACAGTCAAACCCGACGCAAAGAACCCTTCAAACCATTAAAGGCTGGTAAAATTGGACTGTATGTATGCGGCATGACAGTTTATGATTATTGTCATATTGGTCATGCGCGCGTCATGGTGTCGTTTGATGTACTGGTGCGGTTTTTGCGGGCGCAAGGCTGGCAGGTGACGTATGTGCGCAATATTACCGATATTGACGATAAAATCATTCTTCGGGCCCAGGAACAGCAGATAAGCATGACTGAATTAACGGGTCGCTTTATTGATGCCATGAATGAAGATGCGACCGCGCTGGGCTGTTTAAGTCCTGACCAAGCGCCGCGTGCGACTGACTTTATACCGCAAATGCAGCAGATGATTGGTCAACTCATCAATAAGGAACATGCTTATGCGGTTGCCAATGGTGATGTTTATTATGCAGTTGAGTCGTTTGCTGATTATGGCAAGCTGTCGGGTCGTAAATTAACCGATATGCAAGCCGGTGCCAGTCAGCGGGTTGAAACGGATATGTACAAAAAAAATCCGTTTGATTTTGTACTGTGGAAAGCCGCTAAACCGTTAGAACCTTCGTGGCCATCACCTTGGGGCGAGGGCCGTCCGGGGTGGCATATTGAATGTTCTGCGATGTCAACCTGTTGTTTGGGCAATCACTTCGATATTCATGGCGGCGGGGGCGATTTGTTATTTCCTCATCATGAAAATGAAATTGCCCAAAGTGAAGGCGCTACAGGGGAGCCCTATGTTAATACCTGGCTGCATGTCGGTTTTGTCAATGTGGACGGCGAAAAAATGTCTAAATCACTGGGCAATTTTTTTACGATTCGTGACGTAATGCAAAAATTTGCCCCTGAAGTCATTCGCTATTTTATTATTGCCAGTCATTATCGAAGCGGCTTGAATTTTTCAGATAGTGCCTTAAAAGATGCGCGGCAAGCCTTGTCCCGTTTGTATATTGCCTTAAAATCGGTGGCAGACTTAGCCCAAAAATCGCCTCTTGATACTGCAGTGTTAACGGCTGAACATGCGGCGCTATTAAATGATATTAAAATGCGGTTTATGGCCGCACTGGCCGATGATTTAAATACCCCGATTGCGCTGGCGGCGTTGTTTGACAGTGTGCGGCATATCAACCGGGCCATGAATGACGGGCAAACCGACCGGGCACATGCCCTGGCAACACAGTTGGTTGAATTAGGCGGCATATTGGGCATTTTGCAGCAACCGCCCCAGGCATTTTTACAGCAAGCCGCAGACTCGAGAGCTGTTCAAACGGATAATGACGGCCTTGCTGCAATTCAAATTGAAGCCGCCATCGAGGCACGCAGGCAAGCTAAGGCGGATAAGGATTATGCAGGCGCCGATAAAATACGTCAGGACCTGTTGATGCGCGGCATTATTTTAGAGGATAGCCACGACGGCACAACTTGGCGACGAGCCGATTAAAGTGCCTAAAAAATAAACATCTGTTAATAAAATAGACTAACATTGCTTGACAGTTGGGTTATTTAGCATAAAATGCGCGCATCGTTACGTTATTGTGCGTTGCTGCGGGAATAGCTCAGTTGGTAGAGCACGACCTTGCCAAGGTCGGGGTCGCGAGTTCGAATCTCGTTTCCCGCTCCAGTTTTAAGGCTTGTATTGTTCGGCAGAATTATGTTAATCTTTTTAGCGAGATTATAAACCCTTAGGTTGTTTAAAAACTCTTAAAAATTGCAGTTTATAGAACAGGCCCCAAAACCTGTTCTTTTTTTATGGGCGTTATTTAAGAATTAACGCATTAAACGATGGTTTAACAACGGAGAAATCTATGTTTCGCGCGTTACTGATTCCTATCATATTGGCATTGGCTGGCTTAGGAATGCTCAATGTAGGGTTTGGGACTTATCAGGATTATCAAAAACTTAAAACTAATCCTGTTGAAGTCACCAGTCAGCCTATTAGCGGTTCATCAGCGTTATTGACATTGGCATTAAGCGTTAAGGTTCGGTCTTTATTGACGACTTTAATGGAATAATCATAACGGCGAATGATAAAATTAATGGTTTGCAACGAACGCCGAATATAAATCCGTGAATCGGGTAAAATAAAAATGCTTTTTTCACTTAGAAAATGTTTGGCGGTCAAACTGTTATTTTTGACAATTACGCGATTGCTCATTATGTAGGTACATAACAGACCATAGCCCAAAAGTATCAGTGCAAATATCATGCGATTTTCGGGCGCGGCCTGAATCAGTGCACCTAATAGCAATACGACTCCAAACAGCCAATAAATTTTAGAAACATGATTATGCGTAAAAACGCCATTTGAGTTGTTCTTGGAAGGTGCCGCGCTATAGGGCCGTTGTGGGGGTGTATTCAAGGAAAATCTCCAAAGTGGTATGATAGTATCTTGATTTAATCAACGGTGATATAACTTTTTAATCAGATTAATCAAATAATAAAGCCTCTAAATCTGTATCGTTGGCAACTTTTAACGCTTTAAGACACATATCCATAGTAAAACCTCGGTACATTAAAAAGCGCAATTGACGGGCTTTTTCTTTGGCATCGTTAGGCAGCTCAATACCAAATTTACGGCGGCGTAATTGTACGGCTAATTCCAGCCAATTGGTATTGTTCAAGCTGTCTTGTGCCAGTTCTACATCAATCGCCCGCGTTTTCAAATCTTGCCGAACGCGCGCCGGTCCTCGTCCTTTACGCGCATTGGCACGTACCGTCATGGCGGCCATGCGTGCATCGCTTTGATAATCTGAGGCTGCCAATTCTTCGACCAGTGCCTTGACTTCTTCAGCTTCGGCTTCAGTTAATAGTAATTTTTGCGTTAATTGCTGTTTTGATAATTCTTGTCGGCCCAGCATGGCAAAAGCCAAAGCCCGTAAACGCGGTCCTGTAGGCGGTTTTTTAGAAGGCTTGAGAGTTTTCGGCTCGTTTGGATTTAACGGGGGTTCGCTAGGTTCGGATAACGCTTTTTTAGACCAGCGTTTAAAGGGCTTACTGGATTTAGCGGATTGATGTTCAAAAGGTTTGAACCGATGATATGTCATAGTAAACGCCTGTTATTATAAAACCAAATGCAATCAATACTAAAAAACGCCTAAAACCAACATGGATTTTAAGCGTTCTTAGAGCAGATTTAAATGCTGACCCTTGATGCGGGCGTTATTCTTCTACTACCTCAAACTCTTCTGCCGCATCACTCTCAGGCTGGTGCTCGGCGTTTGACTCCCCTTTAACCAGTAACTGGCGGCGTACTTCAGCTTCGATTTCGTCTGCAATGGCTGGGTTTTCTTCTAAATAACGCATGGCATTACTTTTGCCCTGACCAATTTTATCGCCTTTATAAGCATACCAGGCCCCGGCTTTTTGCACGATATTTTGCTGGGCCGATAAATCCACCAGTTCACCTAAATGGTTAATGCCTGCACCATAAATAATTTGAAATAACGCTTCACGGAACGGCGGTGCCACTTTATTTTTAACCACTTTTACACGGGTTTCAGAGCCGATAATATTTTCGCCGTCTTTCACTTGTCCAATCCGGCGAATATCCAAACGAACGGAGGCATAAAATTTAAGTGCATTTCCCCCGGTTGTGGTTTCGGGGCTGCCAAATATCACGCCAATTTTCATACGGATTTGGTTAATAAACACCACCATACAGTTGGAACGTTTGGCGTTCCCCGTGATTTTACGTAAGGCCTGGCTCATTAAACGGGCCTGTAAACCCATGTGTGAATCGCCCATTTCGCCTTCAATTTCAGCTTTTGGCGTGAGCGCCGCGACCGAATCGACTACAATAATATCAACCGCACCCGAACGCACCAACATATCGGCAATTTCAAGAGCCTGCTCGCCATTATCGGGCTGCGAGACCAGCAAGTTATCAATATTAACGCCTAATTTGGCTGCATAAGTGGGGTCAAGCGCATGTTCAGCATCAATAAACGCGGCCGTACCGCCATTTTTCTGGCATTGCGCAATCACTTGCAGGGTCAGTGTGGTTTTACCTGAGCTTTCCGGCCCATAAATTTCAACGATACGTCCCATCGGCAAGCCGCCAATGCCCAGCGCAATGTCAAGCGACAAAGAGCCTGTTGAAACCGCATCAATGGCTTGAATGGCAGCAGGGTCGCCTAAACGCATAATGGTATTTTTACCAAACTGTTTATCGATTTGCGCAAGTGCGGCTGAAAGGGCTTTATCTTTTGCTTCGTTCATGGTGACCTCAAGTAAAAACTACGTTAAAAAAAACAAGGAACCGATTTGAAAACGTTTATAGCCTGTGTCGATGTCACCATGATGTCAAATTTTAGACCGCTTGAATAGCCCCAGGGCATCGCATTGCGACAGGATTTGTCGTTAACATCAGTCAAGGCGTGTCGCATCATGATTAAAAATAATCCTTAAAATTCAACATTTTATTTTTTTAAAATAAAAAATCTTAATAAAATCAACACGTCTTTTTAACAAAAGCTGGCTTGTTTAATGCGATTTAATGCAAGGCGTTTAACGGTTAGAGTTAAACCAGCAAAGCGTTTAAAAAAGTAAGCATTTAATAGCCTTCATCATGGCTATTATGGCTATCGGGTGTGTCATACTGACGTTGGAAACGGTGAATCTGCTGACGTTCATGCTTGCTGGGGCGATGGTCGGGGCGGGCTAAATTGGACAGTTTGCGATGGGCAGCAATAAGTTCACGTTTGGCTATACTGACCGGCGTTTCTTCATACAGTTGTTGGGCGATGGGTGCACCGCCACGCTGCATTGACAGCGCTTTAATGGTAACGGTTTTTTCGGTCAAGCCTTGCCGAATGGTCAGTTCCATACCAACCGTGATTTCTCGGCTGACTTTAACGCGCTCGCCTTGCTGGTGCACTTTGCCGCCTTCGATAGCGGCTTTAGCCAAACTACGCGTTTTAAAAAAGCGTGCAGCCCATAACCATTTATCGACACGCATTTTGCCATGGTCGGTGTCGTCTGCTTCGTCATCGTCCAAAGCCTCTTCCATATCGGCAGTTTGAAGCGGTGCATCAAAGTCTGCATTGAAAAAAATAGGAGCAAGTTTTTCATCAGCAAGTTGAGTGGCAGGTGCTGCATTCGGTTTTAAGGGGGGTTGCGCAGCTAAACGGGAAATGCGGCCCATACGGTCGTCCTTTGGCAATTTTGAAGGGTTCTCTGACCTGTTGATAAGGGCATTTTTATAAAATTAAAGGGGATAATCCACTTAAAGAAATGATTGGTTTTAAAGATTTAACTTTTAAAAATAAGACTTCATAAACGCCAATATCTACCTGATGGGCTATATTAATCCTTCTAATAGGTCTTGAAAATCATGTAAAACCGGATGCGGATTATGGGTAGTTTTAGGCAACTGGCTATCAGGTTGGGCGATGCCGATGCAGTGCAGACCAAAGGCTTGCGCGGTATTAAGGACACTAACGGTATCATCGATTAACACACTGGTGGCCGGGTCAAACGGAAATTGTTGCTGTAATGTTTGCCAAAATTCGGGTTGTTCTTTGGCAAAGCCAAGCTTATGACTACTGATAATATGCGTAAAAAACTGTTCAATATGCGCCTGTTCAAGCTTTATCTGTAAGGCTTCAGGGTGCGCATTGGTCACAAGCCAAAGCTCTTTATGCGTCTGCTGTAACGCGGTTAAAACTTCCAATACACCGGGACGAATAGCAATTTTATGCCGATAACGGTGTTTTAATGCTTTGACATCAAGGTCTAGCGTTTTGCTCCAAAACGGCAGCGAATACCAGTTTAGGCTGCCATGCTGCTGTGCAAACTTGGGTAAGAGGTGCTGTACTGCCTCTTGGGTGTCATATTGGTGTTTGATAGCCCATGCGTCTGGTATTGCTTCCCGCCAAAAAAAATTATCAAAAGCTAAATCTAATAACGTGCCGTCCATATCAAACAACACGGTTTGTATGTTGGGCCAGTGAATCATGGGCATAAACGGGAGTTCCTTTTTGACCAGTCCAATCGCAGGTAAAAGACGGGCTATAATGCGATATAAATGTGAATAAGATATTAAAGTTGTTAAGCTAACGTCTTTAAACCAACATGGCCTATTGAACATTACCGCTTATAACAGTATTAACTGCGCGTATGGGTCGCTAAACTCTGCCATTGTTGAACGGCTTGGCGCAGTTCCTCTAGAGTTTGAATAAAACGCACTTCTTGCGAAGGCGATTTAGAGCTATAGCCGTTAATCCAGACTTCTATTTTAGCAGGTAATTGCAGGCGTAACATTTCAATAAATTCATCGGCGCGTACATTAGGGTAAACTTCGCTAAACGATAGCAGCACCACATCCATATTTAAACGTTGGGTTGCCTGTTTTATTTCACTAATGGGCATTTGAATACCAAACGACACTGCATCGACTTCATCTAGCCGTAAAAATGCTTCGGTAATTAAAAGTTCCAGAGCATGCAACTCGTTAGGTACCGTGGTCAGTAAAATGCGGGGTTTTTGAACACTAGGCCGCAGATAGGCGGTGGCTTGCCGAATTAAACTTTGCGACTGTTCATTAAATAAATGAGTTTCGTATAATTCAATCATGCCACTTAAACGGGCATTATTGACAAAATGAATGGCGGGCTGCATGACCTCGATTAAAAAACGCTCAAGTCCGCAGCGCATTAAATGATGGCTTAAATAATGGAGCACCGCAAAAGGTTCATGACTTTTAATGGCCTTTAATAACTGAGTTTCAAGCGGCCAATGGGTCAGGGGCGGCCTTATTCGGTTTTGTTGCTGGGTGCCTATAAGTTCGGTTAATTCGGCTAAAGTATAATGAATAATTTTACCCGGACGATAACCCAGATCGAGCAGTTGGCGCAATAAAAGCAGCTTTTTGATTTGCTCTAACGGATAAATTCGGTCACCGTGCGCATCGCGTTCCGGCTGCGGAAACTGATAGCGCCGTTCCCATATTCTCAATAATTCCTTGGAAATCCCCGTTTCTCGTTCCACTGCGTTTATGGGAAGCATTAGACTTTCAGGCGCTAGTAACGATTGAGGGGGGCTGGTTTGGTTCTCTAGCGTGTTCATTATAAAGGCTCAAAAATCGGTCAGGGGCATTTTTAATAGTAGGCACTACAATAGCGCTTTACGGGCATTATCGGACAGGATTTATTGATAAAGGCGGGGTAAGGGTCCGTAGAAACTCGTAGACTGTAGCATTATGAATAAGGGTTGTATAGGACATCTGGCGTGAACGGTCATTTTTTAAGATAATCGCTTAGGCATGTTCTGTTGAAAACATTATTTTGACGTTTAATAAATGAACACCGAATATTTTTTGTAGTGAATAAATACACGTGTCTTAAATAGGATTCATAAATGACACCGCTTACGTAAATCTAAACATAGTGTTAAACAGGGGGTGGCGTTTCGTGTTCTTTAAAAAAATCTAATTCTTCATTAGGATGAATATACAACCACTGACGCCACACCGCCAATAACACGGCTAAAATAATAGGACCTAAAAATAACCCCAACATGCCAAAAGCTGCCACACCGCCCAAAACGCCAAACATAATCAGTAAAAATGGAATTTGCGTAGACCCTGAAATAACCATCGGACGGATAATATTGTCAATCGAACCCACCACAACCAGGCACCAAAGCCCTAAACCAATGGCAGCCATGGTTTGATTTTGCAAAAATAGCCACATGACCACACTGCCCCAGGCCAGAGGGGTGCCAAAGGGAATCAGCGCAAATAAAAAGGTAATTAACGATAGCACCAGTGGGCTTGGCAAACCTGCAACAAAATAACCCAAGCCGGCTAAAAACGACTGCGCTAACGCAGTCAGCCCGATGCCGTACACTACGGCGCGTGTGGTTTGTCCAATCGCCAGCAAATAACCATCAGCCTGCATGCCTAATATTTGCCGCAAGGCGTTACGTATATGCCGCAACAGGTTTTTGCCATCGCGATAAATAAAAAATAAGGTTAATAACGCCATACTAAACTGGGCCGCACCGCGCGTAACACCCGAAAAAATCTGCTGCCCATAGGCCATATGGTTCTTAAGCCATTCGCGGCCTTGCAAAAATAACGGGTCAGGATTGGTATTAAGTTGCGCAACAATTTGCTTTAGGCGGTCACCCAAGATCGGTATATTTTCAAAGCCACTCGGCAACACCACCTGGCCGGTTTGAATTTGCCCTTGAATATGGTTATATAGCAGCATGGCTTCTTGTTGAAATTTAAATAAACCGAAAAATAACGGTATGCCAATGCACGTCACCAACCCAAACGTCATCAAGCTGGCAGCACTTGAGGTTCGGCTCTTAAAGTGTTTTAATAATTTAATATAAATCGGCCAGGTCATATAGCCTACAATAGCCGCCCAGGCGAATGGCACCACAAAAAAACGCAATACTTGATACGATAGCGCAAACAGTCCTATAAGCAGCGCAAACATCGCAAAACGATTGAGTAAACGGGTGGTATCACCGGCGGGCGTGTCTGGCATAAATACTCTCAAATTAATGTCACGAAAAAATCTTAAGCAGGCTAAGGGGTGTCCTCATTTAGCAAATAGGATTAAAACGGCGATAAATTTTAAGGCAAACAAAGCAGATATCTTAGGAAATATTGGAAGATTTACAAGATATTTAACACAGTTTGACAAAATCTAGCCCGTTTTAATCTATTTAAGGCATAAGCGCCCAATTGAGGACCCGCCCTAGTATAAAGTAGTTTTAGGTCTTAAAGCATCTGCATTTATTGAATTTTAAAAATAAGAATGATAAAACGTTAACCTGACTTATGCGTAACAAATGAATGGAGTGAAATCAAATCAAAATACAACACCGCGCTGTTAAACGCGGTCTCTATTAAACGATTAATAAATCCTACGCCTTGAGTTGATGACGCTTCATTAAACATCATCGCTTAATACTACGACATCTTTGTTTAAAACGATACTGCCTTGGTTATCAGTGTCCTTTTCAACTGAAATTTTTAACCATTGGCGCCAAACGGCTAGTAAAACCGCTAAAATAATGGGTCCCAAAAAAATGCCAACGATCCCAAAGACTGCGGCGCCGCCCAGGACTCCAAGCATAATTAACATGAGCGGAATTTCGGTTGTACCAGAAATAATCATCGGCTGAATAAAATTGTCAATTGAACTGACCGCCACACTACACCAAAGTGCAAGGCCTAAAGCTTCATTTGTATGACCTTGAAGCAGCATGATACCGACTACTGTTAACCAGGCAATGGGCGTTCCATACGGAATAAAGGCAATAAAAAAGGTTCCAATTGTTGATAATGCAGGGCTTGGGGCACCCGCGACCCAATAGCCTAAACCCGCCAGAATGGTTTGAGAAATCGCGGTAAACCCAATACCGTACACCACCGCATGGGTCGTTTCGGCAATGGCAGTTACATAACCTTTGGATTTTTCGCCTAAAATATCATATAAGGCTTGCCGGCACTGCATCACAAAAACATCACCATCACGGTAGACAAAAAATAACGTAAAAATCAGCATGCCAATGGCAAACATGGCCTGTGATACGATGCTGAGAATTTGTGGCCCATGTTTAAATGGTCTTCAACCCATTGGCGTGCTTTGGCGTACAGCGAATCAGGATTGTTATTGATGCGGTCGACCCAATCTTGCAAATAATGTCCCAATAACGGCATATCGCTAAAGCCATTGGGCAGGCTTAAACGTCCATGATTAATTTGTTTTTGCAGGTGCAAATATAAATTAGCGGCTTCTTGCTGTATTTTATAGGCAATAAACGCCAACGGAATGCCGATCAGTAATACGAGCAGCGTCACCATGAGCGTTGAGGTTAAATTTCGCGCTCAGGCCAGCGATGCCGCAGCCGCTTGTAGGCAGGCCAGGTCACATAACCAATGATAGCAGCCCATGCCAATGGCACAAAACAAATCATGATAATGCGGTACGATAATACCAGCAGCCCTATAAACAGGATAAATACCACAAAACGCTTTAAAATATAGGGCAAACTGTGTTCCATAGCGGTACCATACATTAAAATTGAATATAAATTGGCCAGTAATTGACCGTAAATGGCATCAACAGGCTATGTGACGCATTAGCGGGGCATTTTGCCATATTTTTAATCATGGAGCTATAAGGGTTTTTATCACTCGTAACAAGGGACTATGGTTAGTGTTATAGGTCTTGATCTTTTATTGGGCGTACTTTAAACCCCTAAAAGATAAGGAATAAAAAGTATTTTTCAGATGATCGATAAAATGAAAGCCACCCTCTTACATGCCGCTAATGTAGCTTTGTAACTGCTGAATTAATTGTTGTTGTTTTGCAATCATGCCTTTGACTAAATCGCCAATAGATAGCATACCGAGCATGTCGCCTTGGTCATTTAAAACGGGCAAATGTCGAATATGCTTATCGGTCATGCGGGCGAGGCATTGTTCAAGTGAAGCGTTACTGGGGATCGTGATTAAGTTGGTCGACATGATTTCATTAACCAACGTCGTGCGAGACGCGCGGTCGTGCAGGGCAATTTTATAGGTATAATCGCGCTCACTAAACATACCGACCAGTTTGCCGTTTTCCAGCACAGGTAAAGCACCAATATTTTTTTCTGCTAGAATCTTAATCGCCTCATAAACCGTTGCATCAGGCGTAATACTAAAAGTTAGCTTTAACGATTTTGCATTTAATATATCCAAGGCAGTATGCATAAGACGTCCTAAATTCTCAAATTAAATCAGAAAATGACTAAAATCAGGGAGTTTTAAAAAATTCAATCATTGGGCTAATTGTGATAGTTTGAATATAACATAAAAGATTTTATTTGGGTACTGTAGCTTATCGGTAAATATCAATCATTTTAAACACGGGCACCAAAAAAGCGGCTCTTTATGAAACCGCTTTTTACTGCATCATGATAATAACAATTTATTTTTTAGGCATTTGAGGCGGATTTAATGTAACCCCTTCACGACATTTATCAAGCTGAGGCTGAATACGTGTTAATGCAGGAATAGAACGTGGGTCACGGTTATTTAACGCAGCACTTTGAATTTCCCAAAATTCGCCCAGTTTTAAGCTGTTAGCCTGTACACCAATGGTACAGCTACAAATACGCTGTGCAGTTTTGGCATCGGTAATTTTAGCGGCAGCCGCTTCGCTGGCACAGCGCTGGACCATAACGGTCTGAATATCCATTGGGGGTTGTTGGGCGGGTGCACTTTTGGCAGTCGGGGCAGCATGGGCCGTTGTGCCCAGCATTAAAAAACCTAAAACCGCAAATACAGGCATCATTTTTTGCATAGTCATTCCAGTGAGTGTCCGTTAAAGCGTTAAATGCATTAAGCGTGTGTAAAAAATAGATGTTCCCTTGCTAACCTAATACGGGCTTAGCCTAGACCTAGAGTAATAGTTTAATCGCCTGATTGTAGCGTAGAAGTGGCTCAATCGTTGCGTTAAAATGTAATAAAACTGCTGCAACCTTGCAGAAAAAACCGAATTTCGCTTAAAAATTCTGATTCTGATCAAAATGAGGTCTTATCATTTTAATGGCCAGCCGCATCATGCCATAATAATTTATGCAATTGCAATTGCAAGCGTACAGGTAAGTGAGCCGTTAAAATCCATTCCGCCACATCATGCGCCAAGGTAGGCAGCGCGGGAGAACACATTGAAGACGCTGGGTTGATAGCGGGTTGAGTCTCAGGTAGGTTAAACATCGGTGAAAACCACACTACGCCAACCCGTTCGGCTAGGTTCCATTGGCTCAGCATCGTACAGGCCCAATCAAAGTCCGCACGGTTCATAATCACAAATTTAAGCTGGTCTTTAGGGCGTAGTAGGGGAATGTTATCCGGCAAATTACGCTGCATTTCACCCGAAGAAGGCGTTTTTAAATCCATGACAATAGACACGCGCTTATCGACTAACCCAATATGCAGCGCACCAGACGTTTCTAACGATACCTTAAACCCTGCATCACATAGTAGGGTTAAAAGAGGCAAACAGTTAGGCTGGGCAAGGGGTTCACCACCTGTCACACAAACTGAAGAAACAGGCTTAAAGGTGCTGACCTGAGCTAAAATATCCTCCAAACTGTGCCGCGTACCGCCTTCAAATGCATAAACGGTATCACAATAAACACAGCGCAACGGGCAACCGGTTAGGCGTATAAAAACCGTCGGCAGCCCAGAGGTCGCAGCTTCGCCTTGCAGAGAATAAAAAATTTCGGTCAATCGCAAGCCTGCCGCAGGTTCGGTAACAGGTAAATCGGTGGTACGCAACAGGCTCGTCATACCGAACTATTCTATGCGCAACAGTTCGTTAATACCGACCTTGCTACGGGTTTTGGCATCGACTTTTTTAACAATAATGGCTGCATATAAGCTATATTTGCCATCGTTAGACGGTAAGGTGCCCGACACCACGACACTACCCGCAGGCACGCGCCCATAATGAATCTCACCGGTTTCGCGGTCGTAAATACGGGTCGATTGTCCGATAAAAACGCCCATTGAAATGACCGAACCCGCTTCAACGATGACACCTTCAACCACTTCGGAACGTGCGCCGATAAAACAATCATCTTCAATAATGGTGGGATTGGCCTGCAACGGTTCCAGAACGCCGCCAATGCCGACACCACCCGATAAATGTACATTTTTGCCAATTTGCGCACATGAGCCTACCGTGGCCCAGGTATCAACCATGGTGCCCTCATCAACGTAGGCGCCAATATTGACATAGGACGGCATTAAAATAACATTACGCGCAATAAAACTGCCACGCCGCGCCACCGCAGGAGGAACGACGCGAATGCCTGATGCTTTAAATTGTGCTTCGGTCCAGCCAGCAAATTTGGTCGGTACCTTATCGTAAAACTGTAATGTATCAGCCATGCTGCCCTGACCATTCATAGGCGTATTGTCATTTAACCTAAAAGACAGCAAAACTGCTTTTTTAAGCCATTGATTGACCTGCCAGCCCTGCGAAGTTTTTTCAGCGACGCGTAAGCTGCCCTCATCAAGACCTTGTAAGGCTTGCGTCACGGCATCACGAACATCTTGCGGTGCATTGGTCGCAGAAAATTGCAGACGGTCTTCAAAGGCGTGTTCAATGGTTGCAGCTAATGCATGAGTCATTTGGGTACTCCAAAAATAGTTCTAACATCTATGGGTTATTATTATAACGGAAAAATGACCTATAAGCGGCAGAAATAATGAGGATCAATAGGGTAGTAGATAGTTCATGCTATAAAAAGTGCTTCGTCAACATCTCAATAGATTCATATTGGGTGCGCATAAAAAAAGCCTTGGCCAAGACCAAAGCTTTTTAATGAACGACCGGTTGCTCAATGCTAAGCTTAGTTTGAACGCACTAAACCTAATAACCGTAAAATAGAGATATACATCCAGACTAAAGTAGCTAACAACGCAACGCCACAGTACCATTCAAATGATTGAGGCGCACGCATTTGGGCTGATCGTTCAATCATGTCAAAATCTAAAATTAGATTTAACGATGCAATAACCGCTACAAAACCGGCAAATGCGATACCGATAATGCCATTATTAAATAAAAATGGCACGCTTCCATGGAACAATACCTGCATTAAGATTTGCACCAAAAATAAGGCAGCAATCGCAAGTGAGGCGGAAATTACGACAGAGCGAAAAGTTTCAGTCGCGCGAATGATATTGGCTTTATATAAGCCTAATAAACCAAATGCAGTAATAAACGTCGTCGAAATCGCTACCAAAGGCAGACCGGGGTAGCGCATTGAATAGTAACTCGACACGCCACCTAAAAATAAGCCTTCAAACAAAGCATATGGAATAGCTAACGTTCTAGCGCGTTCCATGTTAAAGGCCATAAGTAACGCTAAAACCAGCGTACCTATCATACCTGCCAATGAACACATGCCAGCTAGGCCCGGATTGATCATGGAGATAAAAAAAATGACAGCTGCTGACACCAAAGCCATGCCCGAGAGGAACATGGTTTTATTAATTGCACCTTGTACCGTCATGGGCTGTGCTGAGGGGATAAACTCGGCACGTTTTAGCAGGGGATTATCGGTTTGCATTTTAATATCCTCAAGACAGGTTCGTTATTTCATTTCACCAGACTATTTATCACAGATTATTAAAACATATTTTTAGCGTTATTCGTTAAAATAGCACAAATGATGTACAGTTTTCATAAGATTTTGCAAAACTACGCTTATAATCACCGCTTAACCATCAGCCATAAAATAAGCGTTAACCTAGCGCCTTCAAGTGAACATCGGAGTGGGTATTTTGAACAGTGTGAATATAGTCGCCAGGCAGATTGGTAAAAATATAGGCTTGATTGGACGGCCGGGTAAACGTTCGGTGGTTGATACCTTAAGCCTATTAGAAAATACCCTGCAAACTAAAGGCTATACGGTTATTTTTGATGAGCAGACGGCTGATTTTGCTCAGTTTAAACACGTTCAAACGATATCACGCGCACTACTTGGTGAAGTGTGTGACCTCGTGATTGTAGTCGGCGGCGATGGTTCGTTGCTACATGCAGCGCGGGCGCTGGCGCGTTATCCAACGCCGGTTTTAGGTATTAACCGTGGACGTTTGGGCTTTTTAACTGACGTATCGCCTGATGAAGTCATGCAAAAACTAGCGTTAGTGCTGGCGGGTCATTATCGGGTTGACAAACGTTTCTTATTGCAAGTCGAAATTCGCAGTAAAGACCGCGTGACCTATGAGGCGACTGCGTTAAACGATATCGTACTGCATGCCGGTAAGTCAGTGCATATGATTGATTTTGAACTGAGCATCGACGGGCATTTTGTGTATCGCCAACATAGTGACGGGTTAATTATCGCCACGCCGACGGGTTCTACCGCCTATGCGTTGTCGGGTGGCGGGCCTATTTTGTATCCGAGCATGGACGCCATTGTTTTAGTGCCCATGCATCCCCATACATTATCGAGCCGGCCGATTGTGGTGGGGGGCGAGAGTGAAATTAAACTGCATATTCATGATATACGCGTGCAGCCGATGATTAGCGCCGATGGTCAACCGAGTGTGTCGGTACAAGAGGGAGACAGTATCCATATTCGCAAGCATCCTTTTAAACTCACTTTGCTGCACCCGCCGGGTTATGATTTTTATGCAGCATGTCGCACTAAATTAGGCTGGAATATTTACCAAGAGCCCGAACAGGAAAACGTAGATGAACATTGAAGCCACATTGGCTGCTTTAACGCCAGAGATTGTAGAACGGTTACGCACTGCGGTTGAACTGGGCAAGTGGCCCGATGGAAAGCGGTTAACGCCTGAGCAGCGTGCGACCTCAATGCAGGCGGTTCTGATTTGGGAGCATCATCACCTCGTACCTGAACAACGGACCGGTTATATTGATAAAGGCCCTAAAACCGAAGGCGAAGAATGCGATAATCCGCCGGTCCCAGAGCAGCCCGTACGGTTTTTGTCCTAGTATTGGCATAACAGTTTTATGGCGCTTTGTGTATTTTTGTTAAAATGTTTATTAAAATGAATGAGTGAGAGAACGATTATGCTACTACATATGCCGCGTCAGCCGGTTGAAATTCAAGTGAAACATTTAAACGATAGCTTGGAGCAGCAACAGCTTTATTTGGCGGCTGAAATGCTGGATAAAAAACAGCAGCGCGACCTTAAAAAGCAGCAAAAATCGGCCCAGAAAAAACGTGAAAAACAGGACGTGCGTATTTTTGTCCTCGATTTTAAAGGCGATATTCGGGCCAGTGCGCTAGAGCATTTACGCGAGGAAATCACCCTGATTTTATCGATGGCGCGAGCCGGTAAAGATAAAATCGTGCTGCGGTTGTCGAGTCCGGGCGGTATGGTGCACAGTTATGGCTTAGCGGCGGCACAGTTGGCACGCCTGCGTGAAGCAGGTTTTGAGTTGACCATTTGCGTGGACCAGGTGGCAGCAAGTGGCGGCTATATGATGGCCTGTGTGGCGCAAACTATTATTGCAGCGCCGTTTGCCGTGGTCGGCTCAATTGGCGTCGTGGCTGAAATGCCCAATTTTTATCAATTGTTAAAACGCCTCAATATCGATTTTGACGTATACACAGCAGGCGAATACAAACGCACGGTCACGGTGTTTGGCGAAAACAGCGACGAAGATAAAGCCAAATTTGAGGCAGAGCTTCAGCAAACACATGATTTATTTAAGCATTTTGTTGAAACATATCGTCCGCAGCTTAATATTGCCGAAGTTTCAACCGGTGAACACTGGTATGGTGAGGACGCCATTAAATTAAACCTAATCGATAAATTGCAAACCTCAGATGCCTATTTGCTTTCACTATTACCCGATTATGATGTCTACGCCTTGCATTCACGCGCCAAACCAACGCTGGCCGAAAAATTGGGTTTAACCGCAGCCCGGTTGGGGGCAAATATGGTCAATCGGGCGTTACCGCATGTGGCCGACTATGCTCAAAATGTGCTCGCTGAAGGTCTGAATGGGCGGTTGCGCGGGCCTAAAGGGTTGCCGATGGTGCTGGAACGGTTTTGGCAACGTTAATTTTATTGTTTAACAATGGCAAATATTTTTCAAGGCTTTTTAAAACGACTAGCCCGTTTAATGTGCCAACCGTTGCCGCACCATTTCAAACAGACAAATAGAACCGGCGATGCTCACGTTGAGGGATTCTTGTCCACCGGGCTGCGGAATGGCTAACGTTTGGGCATGGTTTAATGCGATAGGGCTGATCCCTTGCCCTTCATTGCCCAAAATCCAGGCGACGGGCGGCTTTAAATCCAAGTCATATAGCGATTGCGTGGCATGCGAACTGGTCGCCAGTAAGGGTAGGGGAAAATCTGTCAGTAAGGACGCTAAATCGACATGTTCATAAAGGGTTAAACTCAATTGTGCGCCCATACCGGCGCGCAATGTACGCGGTGCCCAAACCGAGGCCGTACCAACCGTACACAACACTTGACGAATACCCGCCGCCGCCGCACTGCGCAACAATGTTCCGACGTTGCCTGCATCTTGAACATTATCTAAAATTAACACATCATTATGAAATTGATTGGGAAGATTAGGCGTCTGCCAGGTATAAACGCCTAAAATGTCAATACCGTTAGGTAAGGCACTGACTGAACGATACAGTGCATCGGGCAACAGATAGGTCGGCACATCGGGCCAAGCAGCTAATAATGGCAACACTTCTGCATGCTTAAAAGCGTTTTCGGTCAGCCACAATTGCTCGGGTTCGCACCCTGTATTCAACAATGCCGTCAATAAATGCACGCCTTCTAACAATGTTTGCCCGTGTTTGCGACGTTGCCCCGCCTCTTCGAGCAAGCCGCGAACATGCTTAAAGCGGGCATTATCACGCGATTGTATCCAGAACGGGTCAGGGCGATTGAGCATGCTTAAATCAACTTTTAGATAAGGGTCAAGGAGTTTTTAAATTTAAATGATCAATCTAGATCAGGTTTGACATAGGCCGCATGATACCCTTGCAACCGTTCGATTTCATGACGCGACCCCAGCATAACCGGTACACGTTGATGTAGCTGTAATGGCATAATATCTAAAATACGTTGTTCACCGGTAATGGCAGCGCCGCCTGCGGCTTCCACCAGAAAACTCATCGGACTGGCTTCATAGAGCAAACGCAAACGACCTGCAACTCCGGGATTTTTGCGGTCATGCGGATATAAAAATACCCCGCCGCGACTGAGAACACGGTGTACATCGCCCACCATCGAACCGACCCAGCGCATGTTAAAATCTTTACCGCGAATGCCCGTTTTACCCGCCAGACATTCCTCAATATACTGCGTAACTGGTGCATGCCAATGGCGTTGGTTGCTGGTATTAATCGCAAATTCCTGCGTATCGACAGGCACGGACAATTGTTCAGCCGTCAAATAAAATTCACCACTTTTAGGGTCTAGGGTAAATACATCAACACGCTGGCCCAAACTTAAAATAAGCAACGTTGACGGACCATATAAAACATAACCTGCCGCGCGCTGCTGTTTGCCGGGCTGAAAAAAATCTTGCGCAGTCGGCATTTGGCCCAATTTAACATGCGGTAAAATAGAAAAAATCGTACCGACACTGATATTAATATCGATATTGCTCGAACCGTCTAACGGGTCAAACGCCACCAAAAACGCTGCATCGGGATTGCATGGAATGATATCGTCCTGTTCTTCAGAGGCCAATGCCGCCACATGTCCGCCCTGTTGCAAGGTATCGACCAAAATTTTATCGGATAGTATATCTAAAGTTTTTTGTGTTTCGCCCTGTACGTTTTGCTGCGCGGCACTGCCCAAAATACCTGCCAGTGCCCCATGATTAAGTGCCTGACTGATTTGGCGGCAGGCACGACCAATATCGTTCAGTAAAGCGGCGAGGCTTTCATTATGGGGCGTGTTTTGGCTGCTGATGCCTAATTGTTCGTCTAAATAAGATTTTAAAGTCGTTAAAGTGCCTTGCGCGGCGTCATTGCTGTTAACTGTCATTTAAAAACGCTCCAATATGTTAGTAGGCAAATCGTTTGTATCAGTTAAAATAATAACCATTGTTGAAAATAGAATATTAAATAGCGTGCGCCATTTCCTTCAACGTTTGTTCAGCAGCAACCAGGGTTTTATCCAAATCATCATGAGTATGCGCTGAAGAAATAAAGCCGGCTTCAAAGGCAGAAGGTGCCAGGTAAACCCCACGCTTTAACATGCCATGAAAAAACTGCTTAAACTGCTCAACATTGGTGGCGAGCATAGCCTCATAAGTGGATAAATCGGTTTGCGCGGTAAAATACAGTCCAAACATGCCGCCAATATGCCGTGTCTGAAGCGCAATATCATAATGCGTTGCATGCGCCTTAAGCCCATTTAACAAATAGGACAATTTTTGCTCTAATCGCGTATAAAAATCTGGACGGGTCAAATGTTTAAACATGGCCAAGCCGGCTTGCATGGCCAATGGATTACCCGATAACGTTCCCGCTTGATAAACGCCGCCCAAAGGGGCAATAAACTGCATAATATCTTTGCGCCCACCAAATGCACCTACCGGCAGGCCTGCGCCGATGATTTTACCCAGCGTGGTTAAATCGGGCGTAATACCGTAGTGTGCCTGCGCACCGCCTAATGCGACTCTAAACCCGGTCATCACTTCATCAAAAATCAACACGCTGCCTGCCTTGGTACAACTATCGCGCAAGCCTTGTAAAAATCCCTCTTGCGGCAATACCAGATTCATATTACCGGCTACTGGTTCTACAATAATACAAGCAATATCATCAGCATAGAGTTTGAAGCAGGCTTCAACCGCAGCCAAATCATTATAAGGCAATGTTAAGGTATGTTGTGCCAAATCGGCCGGCACGCCAAGCGAGGTCGGTACGCCAAGCGTCAACATGCCCGAACCGGCCTTGACCAGTAGTGAATCGGCATGCCCATGATAGCAGCCTTCAAATTTAACGATTTTATTGCGTCCGGTAAAGCCACGTGCTAGCCGAATCGCACTCATGCAGGCTTCAGTACCACTGTTGGTCATGCGTATCAGGTCCATCGACGGCATAATTTGGCAGATTAAATCCGCTAAAGTCACTTCTGACGGGGTAGGCGCACCAAAACTTAGGCCATGCGCGGCTGCTTGTTGCACTGCTTGTACGATGTCCGGGTGGGCATGCCCCAAAATCATCGGCCCCCACGAGCCGACATAATCAATATATTGTTTTTGTTCAACATCGTATAAGTAAGCGCCTTGAGCCCGTTCTATAAAAACCGGAGTACCGCCTACGCCTTTAAATGCGCGCACGGGTGAATTTACACCACCCGGAATATGTTGTATGGCTGCGTCAAACCATTCGGCGCTGGTGGTCGGTTGCGATGGGGACATAAGGCAGTATCCTAAAGGGTTTGGTTATTTAAATTAAAACGGCATACACTAGCGGGATATCGGCTGATTTTAGCATAGAAGCAGGTAAAATATTGAAGATACGTTTAATGCCAAAGGTCTTGCATATGTATGATCGTGGTTGAAACTGACTGTTTGACGATTTTTTGTACGGCAGTTTAATAATTGTTTTGAATGAACCTAGCGAGCATTTGATGAACTTAGTCCCTGTAACAACCGTGAATCATTTTGTACCATCTTATCTTGAAACACTTAATCGCCTGTGGTTTGGCATGCTCAATGCGGGGCCGAATGCGCCGCTTGTCGTCGTGCATTGTGCCATTTTTCTGGCTGATTATCTGTTTTATGCCGTGCCGTTGGTCCTGCTGGCGTACTGGTTTAGGGGCAATGATGACCAAAAAAGGCTGGCGTTAAAGGCGGTTGCGGTGGCCCTGGTTGCTATTGGGCTGGCGCAAATAGTCGGTTATTTTTACCCGCATCCACGGCCTTTTATGGTAGGCGTTGGTCGGACCTTGATGACTCATATAGCTGACCCGTCATTTCCAAGCGACCATATGACGGTGTTTGGCGCGGTGGGCTGGACGTTCGTGCTAGCTAGAGTGTTTGGGATTGGAGCGCTTTTATTTGTTTTAGGCCTGCTAATTGCCTGGGCGCGTGTTTATTTGGGCGTGCATTTTCCGTTTGATATGTTAGGTGCCGTGTTACTGAGTTTATTGGTTGCACTGGCGATGGAGCCTCTTTGGAAAATTTATGGCGTGGCATTTAGTCGGCCGTTTATCATACTTTCCCATAAGATTTTACAGTTCTTCAAGTTAACCTCTTGAATAAAAAAAGCCCACTTCAAAAAATGGGCTTTTTACATCAATCAAAAAATATCTAAAATAGAATTATTTGATTTTGGCTTCCTTGAAAATCACATGCTGACGTACAACGGGATCAAATTTTTTGATTTCCATTTTTTCAGGCATAGTGCGTTTGTTTTTTGTCGTGGTATAGAAAAAACCGGTACCGGCACTTGACACTAAGCGGATTTTATCGCGCATTTGAAACTCCTGGAGATTTAAATATGTTGACCTTGAGCACGCATGTTGGCAATCACTTGCTCAATGCCCAATTTATCAATAATGCGCATGCCTTTAGTGGTAAGGCGTAAGCGAACAAAACGATTTTCGCTTTCGACCCAGAAACGGTGATGATGCAGGTTCGGTTCAAAACGACGTTTGGTTTTGTTGTTCGCGTGCGATACGTTGTTACCAACGATAGGGCGCTTACCGGTCACTTGGCAAACTTTAGACATGGTCAACTCCATTGCATTGTGCGAATTTGAGTCTACAAAATCCCAAAATTCGCCAATTGAATAAAAAATAAACGCTAGATTCACAATCTAGATTAAAAAATCAAGTGGCGCATTTTGCCAGAAAATTGATCAATCAGCAAGGCTTTATGGTTTAATTTTAGCGAATTGTCCGCTTCAACAACATTTTAAGCACCGCGCGTTTAGGTTTAAACGGCGGTAAAATCAAGCCAATCGCGTAGAATCGCGGCCGAATAAGCACAGAGCGCGCATTACTCATGGTTACAAATCCTTCATGCCCATGATATTTGCCCATACCGGACGCTCCAACGCCGCCGACCGCCAAATCATCTTGAGCAAAATGCGTAATGACATCATTAACCCCAAAATGCCCCGAACGCGTCCGCTCCGAAATGTAACGCGCACGGCTGGTGTCGTAGTCCATATAATACAGTGCCAACGGGTGCGGGCGTTTATTGATAAAAGCAATGGCTTCATCTAAATGGGCATATTGATAAACCAATAAAATCGGCCCAAAAATTTCTTCTTGAGCAATGCGCATATCATCGGTTAAATGCGTGATAATCAGGGGCGCAATTTTGCGTACATCGCTTAAATCTTCTGTAGATTTGGATAATTCGACAATACGCGCGCCTTTACTACGCGCATCTTCAATAAAATCCTGCAAGCGTTTATACTGCTTGTCATTGATAATACTGGTGTAGTCTTCATTGTGTTTAATCGTCGGATAATATTTATTGGCCCAGTATTTGGCTTGTTCGATGAAATTTTCAACCTGTTCTTGCGCGACAAACGCATAATCGGGCGCAATGCAGGTTTGTCCTGAATTCCATAATTTACCAAACATAATGCGCTCGGCTGCATCTTTCACCGGCATTTCAGGATGAACAATGACGGGTGATTTTCCGCCTAATTCCAATAACACCGGAGTCAGGTTTTCGGCAGCATTTTTCATAATGATTTTACCCACCGCTGTAGAGCCGGTAAAGGTAATCTGGTCAAAGGCCAGGCAGCCAAAATAGTCTGAAATCGGACCGCTACCGGTAATAATACTGACTTCATCGGGGGTAAAATATTGAGAGAACAACTGCTTTAAAAGCTTGCCCAATTGCACACTTGAGCTAGAGGTTTTGATCATTGCGCGATTGCCAGCCGCCAAAGCAAAAATAAGCGGACTAATGGCCAAAAAGAGCGGATAATTCCACGGTGAAATAATGCCGACCACGCCAAGCGGGCTATATTCAATCATCGCACGCGCTGGCATAAACAGAGCATTGACCTGACGTTTTTGCGGTTTTATCCATTCGGACAAGTGCTTAATGACATAATGACAATGACCAATGCAGCTTAAGACTTCAGACATCAATGTTTCTTCTTTTGAACGATTGCCATAATCCCTGGAAATCGCATCACAGATGGCATCTTGATGGTCCACTAACAGTTTTTGCACACGTTCTACACGGTGAATTCGTTCAGCAAGGCTGGGGTGGCAATCCGCTAAAAAGGCAGCCTTTTGCGCAGCTAATAAGTCGTCTAATTGGCGTAATTGGGCAATATCGTCTAACGTTAAGGTTTGCGCGGTGTTGTGTGCATCGCGAACGCGTCCTGTGCCTAGGGTTGTTTTTTTATGCTGCGCCTTGTAGTCTTCTAATGTGGTAAGTGCAGAGGGCGTGGTCGCTTCAGATGCATTTTGTGGCGTCGTAGCTTCTGAAGAGGTGGCTTCTGCGGACGTAGCGTCTGCGGGGGTTGTTAAAGAGTTCATGCTATGCTCGGAAAACGATCTGAAAGCGCTATTTTTAGAGTAAATGCTCTAATTTGTCAATCTATACTATGTTAATGTTCGCAATTTAACGGTATCCTTCGTTGATTGTCATTGGTCTAACATGTGGCGTGTTTATGAGTCTAAAAACTCAAGCAATTGCCCCTAACGAGGCGCCTTTGGTCGGAAAAGTGTCCAGAATTAAAGAAAAGCGGCCTAAAGCCCTAAAGGGTAAAGCGCTAACACCCTCCACAACGGTCATCACCACGCGCGAACGTATTTTACAGGTGAGTTTACGGTTGTTTAACGAACGGGGCGAGCGGCTGGTTACGACTAATCATATTGCAGCAGAGTTAGTAATCAGTCCGGGCAACTTATACTATTATTTTAAAAATAAAACCGAGATTATTATTGAGTTGCTTAAATGCTATCAAAACTGCATTTTACAGGTGCTTACGCTACCTGAACGCCCCCTGACGGTAAACGATAAGTTAAATTATTATCGGTCTTTGAATGATTATTTTTGGCAATATCGGTTTATTCATCGTGATATTAAAACCCTCATTGAAATGACCCCACGTTTAAAACAACAAACTGTGCAATTTATGCAGCAGGTGATGGGACGGGCCAGAACCATTTATCAGGGTTTTGCAGATGCCGGCCTGATGATGATTGCTGAAGATGAAATTGAGGCGCTCATTATCAATATCTGGATAGTGCTGAGTAATTGGAGCGGTTTTTTGTTAATGACGGGGCATTTGGACAGTGCACAAAAAGAAACAGGAGCTCAGGACGAATGGTGGATTATGCAAGGTCTGAGGCAAATGATTTTTTTGGAAAAACCTTATCAAACGTTGCAAAGTCAGGCCGTGTATACACAGTTATTAAAGCAGTATGGCGGCGGCGAGTGGTTTGTTCGTCAGTTGATTTGTGAAGATTAAGGTTTTTTGTTGCGTAAAAAGTGCGCGTACAGTAAAGTGAAAGTATTCATCAGTGAACGAGTTCACTAGAACATACAATATTAGGCAAACATGCTTAAACAGGAATGAGGTCTAAGCTCATGGACGCTATAATCGAGGGTAAGCAATTGATAAAAAATGGATTACAATTAACCGCCTTAGTCACAGCACTAGCCTTAGCCGGTTGTGGCGGCGGTGGTTCGTCTTCAACGAGCGTTGCATTAGCCGGCAATAGTACGACTCTAGGAGGCAGTACAGCCATTTCAAAAGTCAGTGCTTATCATTTGGCCATTTCAAGTACTAAAACCTATTTAAATGTGAACGGGGATACAGCAACAATTACCGTAAAAGCCATTGATACTAATGGCGGCGGTGTGTCAGGTCAAAGCGTTGTGTTGGCGATTGCCGATTCTGCTAAAAATGGCGTGACGATTAACGGTTCATCGGCAGCAACGACTGACAGCAGCGGCAATGCCGTATTTAATATTGTTCTAACACCAGGCGGCAATGTTGACACCGCAGCGTTAATGAAATCGGGTGTATCTATTGGTGCAACCTTAACCGATACGACCGGCGCTACAACAAGTCAGGTTTCGATTTTACCTGTATCCATGCCAAGCTATAGCGTAACGGCGGTAAATTCATCACAAACCATAGATTTATCAGCCAATGCAGGCGCGCAAGCGTTAGTCACCGCATTAATGCAAACCACAGCAAATGGCAAAACGGTACCATTGGCTAATCAACCCGTCAATATTGTGCTTTCAAGTTTGGCGCAATCGTTGGGCGTGACCACTAAAACGCCTGTGACTACAGATGGGCAAGGTCAAGCTGTATTTGCAGTTACTGTACCGGCTAATTTGCCGGCAGCCAGCTTGCAACAGTTAAGCGCCAACGGTATTGCCTACAGTTTTAGGTGGACCCAGCAAGATGGCACGACGCAAACGACAACAGGTGGCGTTATTGGCACGACGTATACGTCACAAGCCTATAAACTGACCATGTCGGCTGACCGTCAGGTAAGGGCAGCAGGCGATACCTTCCACGAATTTGTAAAAGTGCAAACGCCTACCAAAGATGCTAACGGTAATATTACCGGCTATGCTGCGGCGCCCAATACTAAAGTCCAGTTGGCAACGTCTAATCCTGCTGTTAAAATTGCCACACCAAGTGTGACTACCGATGCCAATGGCATTGCTAATTTTACTGTGACCTTACAGCCCGGTGTCGACCCTGCTTCGTTAAGCAGCGGCATTATGACAACTGCTACAATTGTAGATGCCAACAATATGACCACGGCTCAGCAGGCGTATTTAGTAGCGGTTGACACACAACCTAAAGCTACTTCTATTTTGGCAAATATGAATAAGAGCACGTTAACGACGGGTGGGACCGATCAAAATACTATCGGGCTATACGTGATTGATGCCAACGGCGGCCAGGTCAATGGTACCACGATTATTACGACATTAACAGACCCGAGTAATGGCACAGCGTTAACGGCTAACTCGACGCTAACCTCTGCAAACGGTGGGCAAGCTACTACAGGTGTGCGAGTTTTAACGGACACATCACGTCCCTATACCCGCTTAAACCACGACGTAACCTTTAATGCCTCTACTACACAGTTACAATCCATTTATGATGCCAGTGGCGCAGTAGTTTCAACAAATAATATTTCGGCAACGCTAGGGGTTCCGTTAACGGTTAGCTTGACCGGTACTACGCTGGCCTTAACGACGACTTCAAGTTCATCACAAGTGGCTGCAACAGATATTGTACCTTATGTTGCCACTTTAAAAGATGGGGCAGGTCTGCCTATTGCTGGTGTGCCTATTATCTTGATAAATGGTACAACACCTCTTAGCGGGATTGCAGCCGTTACGACAGATGCTAACGGTAAAGCAACCTTTAATGTGCCTGCAAGCAGCTTAACCTTCTCGGGTGGCACTGCCAGTATTGTTGCGCAGACTGCGACAGGTATTGCAGCCATCGACAGCCGCAATGCAAGTGGTAGTGTACAGGTGTTGTCACAAGTAGCGACCAATTTCTTATTTAATAACCTGCCTACGACCGTCAATTTAGATGCAACGACCAATACTGCCACCATACCGGTGACCGTTCAAATTAAATCCAGCAATGCTGCCGATATTCAAGGTAAAACGATTACTTTGGGTAGCACACTAGGTACTGTGGTTGCTCCAACCACTCAG
Source organism: Moraxellaceae bacterium (assembly GCA_018260315.1). Taxonomy (GTDB): domain Bacteria; phylum Pseudomonadota; class Gammaproteobacteria; order Pseudomonadales; family Moraxellaceae; genus JAGLBJ01. Next base: position 55,038 of record JAGLBJ010000002.1, read on the forward strand.
CCTGTGACAGTGACTACTGATGCTACCGGAACCACTGGGATTGCAAACTTTAGTGTAGCGGCGACTACAGCAGGGATCGCAGCCTTAACCGCTACCTTTAACGGAACAGTAAACGGGGCAACGGTGGCACCTGTTACCAACAAAGTAAATGTTGTAGCAACTAATCCTAGCCGCTTAACGATTCAAGCCGCTAAAACGATACTTGCGCCTAATGAAGCAACTACCTTGACGGTTATTGTGCGTAACACTCAGGGCATGCCTGTTGCTAATCAAACCGTACGTTTTAATCGTTCAGTTGACCCGTCATCAGGGCAACTGTCAGCCGGAACCGCAATTACAGACATGAATGGCAATACCACAGTAACCTATACAGCAGGTGCCGATACAACACCAACCAATGGCGTACAAATTATAGCGACGGTTGATGGTGCGGCAGCAGTTGCTCCTCAAACCGTAACGTTAACGGTCGCTGCTCGTGCTGCCTACATTGTATTGGGTACAGACAATAAACTGGCAGTTGATTCAAGTTATTATGTTCAACCAGCTACTGTAGCGGTTATTGACAGCGTAGGTAACCCTATTGCTAACCAAACCGTAACCGTGCGTGTTACCCCTATGCCTAATAAAGTAGGAGCTGCAGGACCGGCCGCAAACAGTAATGAAATTGCCTATCAAAAAGGGTATTTTGCGTGGGATACGGCAAGTAGTTCATGGAAACAAAGGCTTACCACCAGCTGCCGTAATGAAGATCTAAATAGCAATTTCCAGCTTGATGCCGGCGAAGATTATAACAATAATAATATGCTGGATCCGCATAATGTGATGACTATTATTCCATCAACTTCATATGCTAGCACCTTTGTTACCAATGCTGATGGCACTATTACAGGTAAAACTGATTCAAGTGGACGTTTGGATTTTGGCTTACGCTATCCTAAAATTTACGCCTACTGGATGAAAATGGATATGCAAGCAACTACTCAAGTACAAGGAACCGAAAGCGGCAGTGATTTAAACTTTATACTCAGTGCCTTAAGCGCTGATGTTAAGAATCAAGATGTAACGCCTGCTTTTGTGTATAGTCCATTTGGTCAAAGTAGTTCTTGTGCTGATACAAACTAATAGCCTAGTGCTCTGATGGTCCAGGTTATTAAAAACCGATTTCTAAGGAAGTCGGTTTTTTATCAGTTAGTCAATTGATTTATACTTGTACTCTTGGCATAAGGTAATAAAAACATCGGTAAAATGGCGTAAGAGTTGCACACGTTTCGTTGCCAGCCATGTGGTATTTTTACCAAAAAAAGCGATAGGAATACGTTCCAGCAGTACATCACGCTGAGGCAAAAATGCAGTTTCTGCCATAATTCCAACGCCCATTCCCAGTTCAACATAAGTTTTAATCACATCGGCATCTAACGCAGACAACACAATATTTGGATTTAAGCCCGCTTGTTGAAAGGTTAAATCAATGTTGGCCCGTCCCGTAAATCCTTCATGGTAGGTAATTAAATCATACAGGTGTAAATCAGCCAAAGTTTTGGGCGGACGACGCGCAAGCAGATGCTGCTTAGGTACGATTAAACAGTGTTGCCATGTATAAAACACTACGGCGTTAAGTTCTGGTGTATGGCTTAAGGCTTCAGTAGCAATGCCAATATCAACCTCGCCTCGCAATAACATGCCCATTATTTCAGTAGGGCTGGCCTGATGCAGGATTAAATGCACCTTTGGAAACTGTTGTTTAAACTTTGTGACAATCGGCGGCAAAATATAACGAGCTTGAGTATGGGTGGTCGCAATGCTCAACGTTCCAATATCAGGTTGTTTTAACTCTTGCGCTAAACGATGTAATGCCTGTGTGCCGCCTAAAATCTGTTCAACAGTACCCAGCAGGGTTTGACCTGCCTCGGTCAACCCTAAAATGCGTTTGCCGTGTCGTTCAAAGATAATCACGCCTAATTCATCTTCAAAATCGCGTATATGCTTGCTTACTCCAGAGGCTGAAGTGTTTAAGGCGGTGGCCACCAAACTTAAATTAAATTGCTGATTTATTGTTTCGCGGATAATTTTTAACTGCTGAAAATTCATTTAGTCGGGCCCCATTAAAGGATGTACCGGAATGCCGCTATGAAAGCGCATTTGGGTATCAGGGCTTAAAATCAGATCTTGCTCAATTTTTCTAACTATATTAATACGTTCTTGAATAGACTGCCCTGCAATCGTTTCGGCTAATGCCAAATAATCCATAAAGTGCCGCGCTTCGGATTTTAGTAAATATCCGTAAAATTTGGCTAAATCGGTATCGACATAAGGCATTAACGCGGCAAAACGTTCACAAGACCGTGCTTCTACAAAGGCGCCTACAACTAAAATATCAATCATGGCGGCCGGTTCAAAGGTGCGGATCGATTGACGCAACCCGCCCGCATAGCGACTAGCGCTGACTGATTGCCAAGGTTGTCCACGTTTTTGTAGCAACTCGAGAACCTGTTCGTAATGCAGCATTTCTTCACGCACCAATTGCGCTAAGCGTATTTGCAAATCAGTAAAATCGTTGTATTTGTACATTAAATTTAAAGCAGTACCTGCCGCTTTTTTTTCACAATTAGCATGGTCTTGCAGCAATAACGCCATATGCTTGGGGGCTTCATCTAGCCATGCTTGCGGCGTTTTGCAGCCTAAAAATCTTATCACCTGACTTATATCAACGGTCATGCAAACGCCTCTTTGAGGTAAAACGGGTTAATAGCTGTCATAACTGTATAAACGCTGGCTTAGGACTGCATACGATACAGCCCTGCATGGACCTGGCCTGCACGGGTTTGTTTCTGTAATGTCCATGACAGTGGTAGATTTAGCATTTCTAGAACTTGAGGGGCCTCTACATAAATCCAGGCATTTGGCGCAAGTTTAGGTAAAAATAACTGCGCCAACGGTTCCCACAAATTTAAGTTAAACGGCGGATCTAAAAATAAGCCATCGATAGGCCGGGTAATGCTTGCGATAGCCTGCTGGGCAGTAGTGCTTAGAATCATCGCGCGCGTTTGCACGGGTTGTTCTGGGGCTAAAAGAGCTAAATTTTGGCGTAATTGCGCCGCCTGCTCAGGCTCAGGTTCTATTAGATAAGCAAAGCCGGCACCGCGTGATAAAGCCTCAAGCCCTAGCGCGCCACTGCCTGCACAGGCATCTACCACCACCCGTCCTGCAATATCCCACATAAGCCAGTTAAACAGCGTTTCACGCACACGGTCAGGGGTCGGGCGTAACCCTTCGAGCGGTATAAACTTAATCACTCGTCTTTTCCATTGCCCGCCAATAATGCGTACATGACTCATCTATTCTTCTCCCACGGCAGATTTACGGTTCAGGGGAACAACTGGCAAGGGACTCGTTAAGGTGGCTGTATTGATAGGTGCTGCTTTAGCGGCGGTAACGGCGCGGCGGTCGTTTTCAGCGGCTGCCGATGCCTCTGCTGCGGCTAGCATGGCGGCCGGATCAGGTTTGATGGGTTGTTTAAATCGCTGGTGAACCTGATAATCGAATAAAGCCCGAGCTATAGGGGCCGCAGCGCCAGCCCCTGATTTGCCGTTTTCAACAATAATGGCAACCGCCAACTCGGGATTATCTGCCGGCGCAAACGCGGTAAACAGCGCATGGTCATATTGGCGTGAATTAAGCAACGCTTCATTATAGCGTTTACCTTGTGCAATGCTTTTAACCTGTGCTGTACCGGTCTTGCCCGCAATTCGATAATCTTTCAAACCCATACCAATACGCCGTGCTGTTCCGTGAGTCACCACACCAACCATGGCCTCGCGAATATTGAGCCAATCTTCAGGCTTGCCATTAAATTTTATTTTATAATCGGGTCGGTTTAAAATGGGGTGAGGTACCGGGCCACGACTTTGCAGTAACAAATGAGGCTTAACATGGCTCCCCTGATTGGCAATAATTGAAATAGCCGACGCAATCTGTAAGGGCGACGCCAAAAAGTAACCTTGCCCGATACCCAATGAGATCGTTTCACCCGGCAGCCAGGGCGCCTTGCGTTTGGCCATCTTCCATGCCGGAGAGGGGTACAGCCCGGATTTTTCACCCGGCAAATCGATGCCTGTGGCTTGCCCAAATCCAAACTCACTCATCCATTCATGCATGCGGTCAATGCCCAGACGATACGACAGCACGTAAAAAAACGTATCGCACGACACCGCCACGGCTTTCATTAAATCGACCACGCCATGACCGCCTTTGGCATCATCACGAAATAAATGGGAATCACCCGGTAAATGGAACGAACCCCCATCGTAAATGCGCGAACCCCAATCAATTAATCCAAAATGGATACCGCCCATGCCCTCAATCGGTTTAATCGTCGAACCGGGTGGATACAGACCCTGCAGTGCCCGATTGAATAGCGGCTGGTCGGGGTCATCACGTAATTTACTGTATAATTCGCCGCGTATGCCAGCTACAAACGGATTGGGGTCAAAACTTGGGTTGCTGACAAAGGCCAGTACTTCACCGGTGCGCGGGTCAAGCGCCACGACAGCCCCACGCCGTCCTGAGAGCTGGTCATGCGCTACTTTTTGCAGGCCATAATCAATGGATAAATACAAATCGTTGCCGCGTACTGCCGGTGTACTGCCTAAACGGTTTAACACTTCACCATGTGCATCTGCTTCAACATATTGATAGCCCGGCTTGCCATGCAGTAAATCTTCATAAAATCGTTCAATGCCAATTTTGCCGATTAAATCGGTACCGGTGTAGGCTACTTTATCGAGGTGTTCCATTTCTTTTTCATTGATACGGCCAACGTAGCCGATTACATGCGCAAACAGTTCCCCATGTGGATAAAAGCGCGTCATTTTGGTTTGAATAGTGACGCCCGGAAATTCATACTTACGTTCGCTAAACTGGGCAATTTCTGACTCGGTCAAGTCAAATTTAAGCGCGACCTGGTCCATATCGGTGGCGCGTTTTATACGGCCTTGATATTTTTCGATATCGTCCGGGGTTAAATGCAGCAAGGTCGTTAACTTGGGTAATAAGGGCTCGATATTATCCGATTCTTCGCCACTGACGACGGCAGTAAAGACCGGGTGATTATCGGCCAGTAAAATGCCGTTTCGGTCATAGATATAACCGCGTGATGGGGCAATGGCTTGTAATTTAATACGATTTTTATCGGATTCAGTGCGAAAATGTTCGTATTGCACCACCTGCAAAAACGCATAACGCGCCAGTAACAGACTAAAGCACACCATAATAAAGCCGCCAGCCACCCAAACCCGCGTCCTAAAAATGCGCTGTTCTTGTTGGGTATTTTTAAGGTGCGTTGGACGCTTGACTTTGGCGCGTTTTAATATGTTCATAAAGCGTAATCAATGAATCCACAGGCAATATTTGTTTGTGAAATTATAGCCTTTTTAGTCAGGGGCCGTTTAGTTTTCATGCAGGGTGAACCAGTTTGGACACCATAAAAAAGCCGCCTGCCGTTGCCAGCAAACTCCCCAGAACATGCAACATGATCAACGTTAAGGCCTGATAAAAACGTCCCGTGTTAAGCAGCGTAAAACTTTCGGCCGAAAAGGTCGAAAAAGTAGTCAAGCCGCCTAAAAATCCGGTCGTTATTAAGGCCCGGACTTCAGGGGTTAAACGGGGCATATAGGCCAAAGCGCAGCCCATTAAAAGGCCGCCAAGCACATTGCTCAAGAACGTTCCCCACGGCAACCAACTGATGGTTATGCCCTTGATAATCAACGTCGTACTGTTAAACTGCCGGCTCAGCCCATAGCGAAAAATAGCCCCAAAGCTTGCGCCTATTGCAATGCAAAGATAAATCATGATGGCCTCAAACTTGGTTTAAGCAGGGTTTATTGGGCAGCGACATTTTAACAAGCCGCACAGCCTGGAGCAGGCAGTGTATACTAGCGTTATTTTTTAAAAAGTGATAGGTGATTTTATGCAGCATTCCCCAGATTTACAGTACGCCGCCACGCATGAATGGGCCAAACAGGAGGGCGATTTAATCGTTACGGGCATTAGTGATTTTGCCCAGAATATGTTAGGCGATTTAATGTTTGTAGAGGCACCTAAAGTGGGCACGAACGTTCAGGCAGGGCAAGCAGTGGGCACGGTAGAATCGGTTAAAACCGCGTCCGATATTCATGCGCCGGTGTCGGGGGAAGTGGTCGAAGTCAATACGGCATTGCATGATGACCCTGAGATTATTAACACTGACCCGTATGGCAAAGGCTGGATTTATAAAATTCGCCCCAGTCAAACGGCCGAACTTGCGCAATTGTTAAACGCCGCCGACTATGCAGCCGCAAACACTAAATAAGCGCATGTTAAAGCAAACGTTATTTAATAAACTACATGTTTTGTATACTGAGGCACATTAAATGGCACTGCCACGTTTAAGGATTAAGAAACGCGACCAGCAACGGTTACGCGATGGTCATTTATGGGTTTATTCGAATGAAATAGACACCGCCCAAACGCCATTACGCACCATTGCCGCTGAGCAACATGGGTATTTAGCGCATCTGGAAGATTATCGCGGTCATTTTTTAGCGACTGTTAGCTTTAATGCCAATGCGTTGATTGCAGCCCGAATTTTGGCCACGACACCCCTCGAACGTCTTGATAGTGATTTTTTTGTGCAGCGTTTGCAAACCGCTTTAACCTTGCGCGAACAGTGCTTTGATTTGCCATACTATCGCTTGGTGTATAGTGAAGGTGATAATCTGGCCGGCCTGGTGATTGACCGGTTTAATGCGGTGTTTGTCGTGCAAATCAGCACCTGGGCGATGGAAAGCGCGCGCGCCGAACTGGTATTTGCCTTACAACAGCTCTTTGGTGCCGATATAAGCATCATATTTAAACATGAAGGCAAAGGTCGGCAGATTGAGCAATTGCCTGAATATATTGACATTGTGGGGCCGGTACCGTCGCATTTAACCATTATTGAAAACGGCGTTACGTTTCAGGCGTCATTGGACGGACAAAAAACCGGCTGGTTTTATGACCATCGCAGTGGCCGCGCCTGGTTAAATCACTGGTTGGCCACCACTGCAAAACATACGTTAACAGGGCTTTCGGTTTTGGATTTATTTAGCTACGTAGGTGGCTGGGGTATACAGGCGGCCGCCTATGGTGCACAACAGGTGACCTGCATTGACGCTTCAGAAAAAGCCGGTATTGAACTAAAGCACAATAGCGCGCTGCTAAAACAAACACCATTGCCCACAACCCGTCCTGATGTAGACATACAGTTTGAGGCCGCCGATATTTTTAGCTGGTTAAAAAACACGCCTAACCTATATGATGTGGTAGTGCTTGACCCGCCGGCCTTGATTCAAAAGCGCCGTGACTTTGAGCAGGGCCGTCAGGCCTATTTTATGTTAAATGATGGGGCGTTAGCGCGTGTTAAACCGGGTGGAGTATTGATTACGGCGTCGTGTTCGCTACACTTGCACCGTGATGAATTGCTAAAAATCATGCAGCAACTGGCACGCCGTCAGCATAAACATTTACAACTGATTCATGAAGCCCAACCGGCGGCCGACCATCCCCAAATTTTAGCCATGCCTGAAAGCTTATATTTAAAATGCTTTATGTTTCGGGTGTTGCCCCTTGAACCAGTTACTACATAAAGGATAATCAGATG
>JAGLBJ010000030.1 GCA_018260315.1 Moraxellaceae bacterium
AAGCAGTCCGTTTTTTAGCGATAAAGGCGAGCTGGCCGATAGTCGACAAACCATTAAGCTTATTAATCTGCTGGCGCAACGTAGCCGTGGTATGGTGATTGGTCAAGCGCTTGATTTGGCGGCGGAAAATCAACAGCTTGCCGAAATGGCATTACGTCAAGTTCATGTCAATAAAACCGGTGCCCTGATTGATGCCGCGATACGTATGGGGGTTGAAAGCAGCGGGCAGACGTTGCCGCCTCAAATAGTGATTAAACTGACCCAATTTGGACAAGCTTTAGGCCTGGCGTTTCAAGTACAGGACGATGTACTTGATGTAACCGCCACGACCGAACAATTGGGTAAAACGGCTGGTTCTGATGAAAAACTGCATAAATCGACCTATCCGGGTCTGTTGGGGTTGGAAGGTGCGCAGCAGTTGGCTAAACGTTTGCATGATGATGCCGTTAATGCTCTGTCGGGTTTTGGCATTGAGGCTATGCCATTGCGTGCGATTGCGCAGTTTTTATGGCAGCGTAACAGTTAATGCTTGGATTTGTGAAAGATTTTAAGGTTTTAAACATTAAAATCGGGTAATTTTAGGGATATTCATGCGCATTTGGCTAGGGACGGGCGGTTTTAGTAATGCAGAGTGGCATGGATTACTCTATCCGCACAATGCCAAACCGACGCAGTATTTGGCCGAGTATGCTCATGCCTTTGATGCGGTTGAAATTAACAGTACGTTTTATCATATTGCAGGGCAAAAAGCGTTAGCGCATATGCTTGAGACTACGCAAGGTCGCGTTCAGTTTTGCTTTAAAATTCATCAGGCGTTTACGCATAGCCGTGACGCCGATGCCCCCTTAATGCAGCGTATGCAACAAACCGCAGATGTGTTACGTCAAGCAGGAAAATTAGGCCCGTTTTTGGCACAGTTTCCATATTCGTTTGCGCGCACTTCTGAAAATCGGCGTTATTTGGCGCAGTTAATTGCTTGGTTTACACAGGATACGCGATTTAAAGAGGACCGTTTAGCCATCGAATTTCGGCATGCAAGCTGGCATTGTGAACCTGTTCAAGCGGCATTTAGCGCGCAAGGCTTAATTTGGGCGAGTGTTGATTATCCTGAATTAAACGGCTTGCCGAGTTCAGGTTTTATAACGACCGGACGTGTAGGTTATGTGCGCTTACATGGCCGCAATACTGAACAATGGTGGAGTGGCAACAGTGCAGCCGAGCGACATGATTATCGTTACGATGATGCCGAATTACGGGACTGGGCACAGGTGATTTTGGCCAAACAGTCCAAGCTTGATACCGTGTATGTCTTTTTTGAAAATACCACCAAAGGCCATGCGTTATATAATGCGCCGGTGCTGCGTAACTTGCTACAAAAAGGGGGCGCAGCCATCGATCAACCAATGATTAACGAGCCCGCCTATTGGGCAAAGGCTAATTCATTGGATTTATAAAAATGCCCATAAATTACAAATTTATTCCAACCGGTTTATGCGCGGCTGCCGAATGTTTAAAGTTATTGATGGCCTGTTCAATGGCGCCCAATTGTTCCTGCGTGGCCCGTTCACCTTCCAAAATTGCCTGATGACGCGCGTCTAAATCGGCAATGCCCAGATTACCTACCGCAGGCGTTATCACGATATCGGCCTCTTTTAATTCGCGATTTAAACCCTGCTGCCCCATAATGTTTAACGTTTGGTCAAGCAGTCCCCAAACGGTCATTTTTTGACCTGCTTTGGGGCGTGCCGAAATATCCACCGCGATGACAATATCGGCCCCCATACTGCGTGCACTTTCTACCGGTACGGGACTGACCAAACCGCCATCAACATATCGTTTGCCATTGATAGTCGCCGGCACAAACACGTTAGGAATACTACACGAGGCGCGCACTGCCTGTCCTGCATTACCTTGATTAAAATTGATTTTTTGGCCGGTGGTCAAGTCGGTGGCTACGGCGGCAAAACGTATCGGGAAACGCTGAATCGGTTTATTTTGCACTTGGGTATTGACAAAATCCTGTAATTTTTGCCCGGTTAAGAACCCTTCCTGACTCAAGGTAAACTCCCGAATATCGCTTTCCTTTAAATTAAGCGCCAGTTCCTGCAACTGATACGCCGTTTTGCCGCTTGCATACAGGCTGCCGACAAAACTGCCCGCGCTGGTTCCCGTGATTATTTGCGGTACAATGCCATGCGATTCCAGCACTTTAATCACCCCAACGTGTGCAAATCCTTTAGCCCCGCCACCGCCTAGCGCCAAGGCAATGACTGGCGCGCGCGTCAATACCGGCACGGGTTTGGACGGGGTGGTGTCATGCGTGCTACAGGCTGTCAATATCAAGGCGTGAGCAACGATAACGCTTAAATGACCAGGCTTAGATTTGAGTGGCATATTGAGCAGCATGGGACCTATCAATCCTTAAACAACATTATAAAATAATCACATGAATCGTTCATTATTTTTAAAACCGTTTTTCGACCGTAAGCAGCAGGCGCGGTAGATTATTGGTCACGCGTTTTTGATAATAGGTTGAGGTCGGGCTATACACTTCATCATCGTAAGCCGTGCCCAGTACGTTACGTGCACTAAATGTTACCGCCCAATCACCGGTAAAACGCCGCGTCGTGCTTAAATCCAGCGAGGTTTGTTGTCGGGTATATTGTACATAAGGCTGATTGTTGACTGGTGTGGTATAGGTGGGTGTATACCCTAAATTTAAACTGGTCGTCCAGCGTAGCGGCATATACTGATATACCAGCCCAACGCTGGCTGTATAAGGTGCAACACCACTGGCGCGCCGTGTTCCGCCGTTTAAATCTTCAATTTCAACCCGAATGGTCGACACTTGTCCGGTGAGCGAGACGCTATGGGTGCGCGTGCGCTTAAAAGCCCAGCGTCCTTCAAGTTCAATTCCATTGGCTTTTGCATGGTCTTGGTTTACGGGTTGTTGGTAATAAATACCATTCATTAAAATAATATTTTTTTCGATGTAATTATCGATATTACGCTCAAATGCCGTTAAATTAAAGCCGCCATCAGGACTGTTATAGCCCAGCACCATTTCGGCTGCGCGTATTTTTTCGGGGTGCAGATTGGGATTACCGGTTAAATAAGGATTATTCAAACTGCCCGCATCGCTGGCAACCGGCTGCGTTACAATCGGTGATAAATCGTCGGGACGTGGCGCGCGCTGTGTTTGACTTAAACTGCCCTGTAACGACCAATGCCGGTCAAATTGATAACGATAGGCGAGTGCTGGACTTAAAAAATTCGTATCAAAATTAACCAGCCCTGAACGACGCAAGCCATCATAGCGCAGGCCTGCGGTCAGGGTTTGATGCTCGTCGATTTTCCAGTTTTCTTCGGCAAAGGCATCGGTACGCCGCTCGGTCAAAGAGGCTGCCTGATTGCTGTCAATGGTGGTTTGATAGCCTTCGACCCCAAACTTTACCAGATGATTGCGACTAATTTTTAAACTACCGTTATACGCCGCTGACATATCGCGTGTTTTATCATGTTCAAGCACGGGTTTACTATTACCCGCGCTATCGGTTTGGGTGGCGCCTTTATCGTTGCCATTCCAGTTATCTTCCGTTTGCAGTTGCCCGCCCAAACGCCACTTGTCGCTACGGTTGCCGTCGGTATGCTCTAAACGTAAATTAAGGCGTATGCTGTCATTTTGGTTATGGCTGGTGATTTGGGTGGTATCGTTCGTAGTGTCGTTTTGATGTTCACTGTAAAAAATCTCGGCAAAGCCTTTGGTACGCTCATTAAACGTGTAATCAAACCGTGGTGCCAGCATTTTAAAACTTTGTTTGGTGTCTTGGGCTTGTACAAAGTCGGTGACGTTGCGCTGTGGATTAACGGGGTCAATGCGCGTGATGGTATTTTCACTATGGCCTTTATTATCCATCATTGCCGCCGAAACAGTATAGCCAAATTGTTTGGTTTTGCCGTCATTATTAAACATGGCTTGGGTGTTTTGAGTTTTTTGATGGTCTTTGGTCATTTCGCCGGCGCCTAGCTTGGCCACCGTATTATGTTGGCCAGCTTTCGGATTTTTTAAAATAATATTGATAATACCGCCACTGGCTACCGCCCCTTGTGTAACGCTTGGTTGCTTGGTGACTTCGATGCGGTCAATCATTTCCGGTGTAAAGGTATCGATTAAGCCCGTCGCGGCCCGTTTACCGCCCTGCACGGGTTCGCCATTGATTAAAATGGTTGGAGCATCGCTTGAACCGCGAAACTTGGCCCGCCCCGCCCCGCCTGTACGTCCCAACTGAATGCCTGCCGCACGTCGCAACGCATCGCTGACTGAGTTATCGCCGTATTTAATCATCTCGCTTGAGGTAATGGTAGTTTTGGCAATGGCGCTGATTTCAGGCGCGGTGGTGCTGTTGGTGGTGCCTTCTACCACTAACGTAGGCAAGGGTGAGGAAACCGTTTTAGGGGCCGTTGAGGGGCTTGCAGCCGTTTGAGTTTGAGCCGGCCCTGCTTGGGTTGCTGCTAAATCTATGGCATTGCTAGATTGAACCGCAGGCGTTGTTTGGATACTTGCATCTAAAGACGCCGAAATGGAATCTGCCGCATGGCTCACAATCGGTAAGCCTAGAATTGCTGCGGTTAATACCGATAAACGTTTCATGCGGCGGCTCCTGGAAAATTTGATCAAACCGTTTAAAAATTGATAAGTAAGCTAGCTAATGCAACCTGTTAAAAGTAAAAAGATTAACGCAAATCTTGGTTAAAATAAGCCTGTAGTTTTTTTAATTTTGGCGGAATTATCGCCTGACAATAACCTTGATGCGGATTACGCGCATAAAAATCCTGATGATAGGCTTCGGCGGGGTAAAATGTCGGGGCCGGTGAAACCTCGGTTACTGCCAAAATGCCTTGTTGTTTTAACTGGTCGATAAAGGCCAGGGCGGTTTGTCGTTGCAATTCGGTCGTATAAAAAATCACTGAACGATATTGGGTGCCGCGATCATTACCTTGTCGATTTAACGTGGTGGGGTCATGGGTTGCAAAAAATATCTCAAGTAAGCGGTTAAAACTGATTTCTGAAGCATCAAACTCAATTTTAATGACTTCAGCATGACCCGTACTGCCTTCACAAATCGCCTCATAAGTTGGATTTTCGACCTGACCACCGGCATATCCGCTAATGACCTGCTGCACGCCTTTTAACGCCTTAAACACCGCTTCGGTACACCAAAAACAACCTCCGCCAAAAATAGCTGTTTCGGTTGCGGGCTGATTACCGAACAGATGACGAGATGAACTGAGCAGTGAAGTTTGCATGGTCGCCTCTTATGAATTAAAAAATATAAAATACAGTGACTTAAAAATACAGTGACTTAACAGGTTATCGCATGTTTAAAATGAAGTTACCCAAGAACTGATTCCATGTATCTAGACAAACTAACGCTAAGCTAAATACATGGAATAGTCACGGTTAGGCTACGCCCTTAATAAAGAATGCTTAATAACGCGGGGCAGGCATTGTCGTTTGCATAGCAGGATAGCCCGGTAACTGATAGCTGGGTGCAGTGTTTGAGTAACCCGGGGCAGTTGCATAGACATCGTTACGGGCGTGGCCAGGAAGTGCATCGCGACGGTCGCCGCGCTCATGGTTCATTTTACTTGGATTCATCGCGCGAAACCCCAGCACCGGCTGGTTGGAGGCATCTAATAAACGCAGCATACGGCCATGAATTTCAAAATGCGTCGCCGTTCCTAATGCCGCATTGACCCGACCTTCCAAATCGGTTGGATCGTTACAAGCCATGCGCGTGCTGGCAAGCTGTACCGTAATAACACCGGCAGTCGGTATACTATAATTGCCCATAAGCCGATTGCAGGTTCCACGCCCTACAATATGTTGGTCGGCAGTAAATTCGACAAATGGCAATGTGCTGAGGTCCACATGCGGCGTGCTGTTGCGGTCAACAATCGGCTGACCATTGATGCCCATCAATACCCAGTGCGGCCCGACTAAAGGCGCGTCCTGTTCGGGTTGATGATGACGCATCATGTCGCGTTCATGAGCACCGGCTGCATAACCTTGCGGTACCGATTGTGGAAGAGTTTGGCAGCCGGTTAAAGCGACAACACCTGCGGCGGCTAAACTCAATAAAATTTTACGTATCATAAAAAAAGCTCCTCTACTGAACATTTGATGTCCAACGACTTGAAAACCACATTGCATTAACGCATTGAGAGGCTAATCGGTTAAATAATATACTTTATGAACCATGAACCATGAACCATGAACCATGAACCATGAACCATGAACCATGGCATATTCATCGCATATTATGGCAAAACCATAAGCCTTTATTATGTGCATTTTGAGGCATGCTGTATTAAATAGGTGTCGTTTGCGCCATTTGCATGCACTAACATAAGCCCAATGGCACTTACTAAAATGGCACTTACTAAAGGTTGAACTGGCTTTTAATGCCGGTCGCCTCATATCAATGTTTGCTTAAATTTTGCGGTTCATCGACCTGTTTGCGCAAATCCAGTAAGGCATGTTCTAAATCCCAAGCCAGCCAAGCGGGTTCAAACACAGACGAGTAATGAGCGCGCTGCTGACCATGCACCAAAACACGAATAGGACAGTGGTCTTCAAGCATTCGCCACGGAAAAATAGGCGCATCGGCATCGAGTAAAAAAGGTAAATGCGATAAATCGATGATTAAGGCACTTAAAAAATCCGGAAATCCGACAATGGAAAATTCATCAATACGACGACGAATATACTCAATATCGTCCCATGTATTATGGCGCGGCAGGGCATCGCAAGACACAACATGCTCAGACGAAGGCTGCATCGTGGGCACTAAAGGCTTGTTAGGGTCGACCAGGGCAGTAACGTAAAAGGTGATAACACCGATTAAATGGTCATCTGTCGACGTATGCAGCCAGGTTTGATGGGTTAATTGACTGTCAACGGCTAAATCGACAGGCTCAAGAACTAACGCAAGTTTAACCACGCGCATCCTTTAGGGTCGTTATGATCGGGCAGTCAGTGTACTGGTTTTAATCATTAAGATAAAGAGCCGATTAAACGGGGTCAACATGGGTCATGACGTCTAGGACATTTTTTTGCCCATTTAAAACATTGGTGCGCGCCTGTTCAGCAATGGCATGACCCTCAAACACCGTTAAAGTGCCCAAAATTTCCAGATGCACATCAACCAAAATCATGTCGCCCGTTTTACGGGTTTTTAGCATATGAATGCCGCGTATGCCTTCAGTGGCTAAAATAATATTTTCAATCTGGGCGACGTGTTCGGCATCTGCAGAGCGGTCGACTAAATCTTGAAGGGCATCCCAGGTAAAGCCGGCCCCCATCTTGCCCACCATTCCGCCAACAATTAACGCTGCAATCGGGTCAGCCAACGGAAAACCCATCATGTTTGCAATAATGCCTAAACCCACCACTAACGATGAAGCGGCATCAGAGCGGGCGTGCCATGCATTGGCAATCAGTAAACTGGAACGTAACTGCTCGCCGACTTTAAGCATGTAACGAAACAGCAGCTCTTTTGTTGTAAGCGCAACGACCGCAACGATTAAGGCAATATAATGAACCTTGGCAATGGTTTCGGGGTGTTGCAACCGACCCACAGCCGTCCACATCATGCCAAGCCCCACTACCAGCAATAGCACCCCTAAAATAACAGTGGCTAAGTTTTCATAGCGTTGATGGCCATACGGGTGGTCTTCATCGGGCTGTTTTTGGCCGAAATGCAGCGCCAGTAGCACAAATCCATCAGCCACCAAATCGGATAACGAGTGAACGCCATCGGCTACAAGGCCTTGTGAATGTGCAAACAAGCCGCAGATGATTTGTCCGATTGATAACACAATATTAACCCCGACGCTCACCCAGGTGACACGTTGGCTGGCGGCTTTATCATCAGTGCTTTCAATTTCTGAATGAGAAGGTGTAGTTGACATAATGTACCTGTTTGATGTTAAAAGCCAAGCTATCTTATAAGGTTGCCAGTTTAACAAGGTCATGCTTATAAACGTAAAAAATGATGTTGTGATATGGAATTGCAAGTAAAACTCATTTGCAGCTTTTTTATATTTCTTAAAACCTAACCTTAAAGTATGGTTCCAGCGTTAATTAGGACGGGTGTTGTGCAAGTTGTTGTTCAAGTGCGGCAATTTGTTGTTGTTTAAGGTTTAAAATTTGTGAAGTGTCTTTTAACTGTTTGGTTAAATTGGCTTTTTGTAGCAGCAGACGCTGTTCGTTATCATTTAAACGGTCAAGCTCTTCTTTGGCTAAAGCGTCATTTTGTGGTAAAGGCGTTTGCCCAACCGGGGTTTTTGACGCAGGTATGCTGGCCGGAACTGGTGTAGCGGCAGAGGGGCTGGAGGGATTGCTGGCAGTGGCAGTGATGGGTGCAGTATCACGTACAGAGGCATTACTAATGGGAATAGGACTTTTTAAGCGCGTATCATTTTTGGGTGCCACAGAGGCATGGGAAGCTTGATGTGCAGTTGCAACAGGCTCAGGCACATGGCGAGCAGTCCTATAGACCAAACCAAGCAACGTCATAAAGACTAAGCCTAATCCCCAAGCCCATAACGGAATAGCAGGTAATTGACGAGATGAGGGCATGGCCGGCGTGTTATCCTTATTATACGGTGTTTTCGGTTTTAGACAGAATAATTTAAATAACCTAGCATATTTTACTTGGATTGTCTATTTGGGCCGGTACGCATGGACTTATAGACGTGACTGAAGTTTATAAATCAACGAATATCACATAAAGGCCTAAGACCACCAGCAGTGTCAGTTTAATGGATTGGTCGTCTGTATTACCGTTCCATCTTCTTTAACGAATGGCTCGGCAACCCGATTTTCTATTAACTCCAGTACCAACTCGGAGGGGCGGCACAATTTTACGCCCTTGTCACTGACCACAATGGGGCGGTTGATTAAAATTGGATAGGCCAGCATTTTTTCAATGATAATATCGTCGTCAATATTTGGGTTATCCAAACCTTGCTCTACATAGTCAGGTACATTCGTGCGCAAAAGTTGGCGGGGCGTAAACCCCATTTGAGCTATCAGATGTCGCAAGGTGGTTTCATCAGGAGGATTGTCGAGATAATGAACGACCATGGGCTCAATTCCCTGATGGCGAATTAGTGCCAGGGTATTGCGTGATGTACCGCATTTGGGATTATGATAAATCGTAATATGTTGCATGATATGTCCTTTAACAGGTGAGGTTGAATGGCCTACTGAATGTGACGGCTCTATTTTGGCAGTTTTTGAGTGGCTTTTTTAGAATCACAATAAAACTGCTTAAGGGGTTTTAGGACAGCACTTGAAGCCATAACGCCAATGCCGCCAGTGTGGCTATCAAAACAGGCATGGTTAACATGATACCTACTTTAAAATAGTAACCCCAGCCAATCTTAATATTTTTACGAGCCAAAACATGCAGCCATAACAAGGTGGCCAATGAACCAATCGGGGTAATTTTTGTCCCCAGGTCACAGCCGATCACGTTGGCATAAATCATGGCGTTTTTAATCAGCGGATTGGCAACATTTGCCTCATCAATGGCTAGGGCCTGAATCAATACTGTGGGCATATTGTTCATCACCGACGCTAACCCTGCCGACAGCAACCCTGTTCCAACCGTCGCCGTGAGTAGGTTTTGCTGGGCAAGCCGGTTTAACAGGAGGGCAAGATGACCGGTAAGCCCTGCATTTTTTAATCCATACACCACCAAATACATGCCCAATGAAAATATTACCACTTGCCAGGGTGCATTTTTGATACTGGGTAAAACCGCGATTTTTTGACCCAGCCTTGCTACCGCCAAGAGTACCAACGCCCCTGCGCTTGCAATCAGGCTAATCGGTATGCCAAAAGGCTCCAATATAAAAAAGCCAATTAACAATAATGCCAGTACTAGCCAACCCATGACAAAAGTATTTTTATCGGTAATGGCTGATGCTGGCGATTGCACCGCATTTAAGTCATATAGAGCAGGAATATCTTTACGATAAAATCCATAGAGTACCAGTAAGGAGGTAACGATTGCCACTAGATTGACGGGTAGCATGACCTTGGCATAGCGGTTAAACGGTACATTAAAAAAATCTGCCGACACGATATTGACCAGATTCGATACCACTAAAGGAATGCTCGCAGTATCGGCAATAAAACCGGCTGCCATAATAAAGGCTAACGTAGTGGCTGGGGAAAAGCGTAGCGCAGTCAAAATCGCCAGGACGATTGGGGTAAGAATCAGTGCGGCTCCATCATTGGCAAACAAGGCAGATACCAATGCCCCCAATAGCACAATAAACACAAATAGACGATTCCCGCTACCCTTTGCCATTTTTGCAACATGTAATGCAATAAAGCGAAAAAAACCAGCTTCATCTAGCACCAAACTAATGATAATAATGGCAATAAAGGCAAATGTCGCATTCCACACAATGTGCCACACCACGGGAATATCTGCCGTCGTGATAACGCCTAACAGTAATGCTGTCAATGCCCCGAGACTAGCTGTCCAGCCAATACCCAAGCCTTTGGGTTGCCATATAACCAATAGTAAGGTCACTAAAAATATCAATAGTGAGGTAATCATGAAATTCCTTATACGGTAGGCCAAAAGCCAACATTATGCTAGAATACTACATACTATAATCTATATATTCGGATATGTAAATATATGCAAGCCACAAATTTTTTAAAGGCATTGAGTGATCCTACCCGTTTAAACATTGTGCAATTGCTGTATCGTACACAAACATTGTGCGTGTGTGACATTATTGCTGAACTGCAACAGCCACAACCCACTATCTCACGGCATTTGTCGCAGTTAAAACAGACCGGAATACTAAGTAGCGAGCGTAAAGGGACATGGATATGGTATTCGATTAACCCGGATTTGCCTGATTGGTGCAAGATTATTCTGACTGCTTTAGAAGCGCCAATGCAAGCGACACCTTAAGGCGTATTTGGCCTTTCAAGTTTTATGGTTTTAAAAATGAGCATTCAAGTTATTTGATAAGAATAAGTTTATATGCTGGTCAAGTGAACCGGCTTTTAATGATTTAACAACCCTTATACAGCAAGGCTTTAAGCCTCTTAAATGGTGCGGATAAGAGGACTTGAACCTCCACGTCTTTCGACACTAGCTTCTGAGACTAGCGCGTCTACCAATTTCGCCATATCCGCATAATCGGGTAAAATGTTAACCAAAAATACACGTTAGGTCAAGGCATACCGCACTGTTTAAGTTGCTAATTGGTTCGCAATAACTTTATACTTACAAACAAGAGGCATAATTAAACGATAACTTCCTTATGTTAATCAGTTTGTATTGAAATTTTGAGAGATGATGATGAATAATTGGAATGATCCAGAGGCTGCACGTGAATCTGAACGCTATGAAAATCCGATTCCGAGCCGTCATTTGTTGCTAGAAGTCATCAGTCAAAGTGGCGACGCCTTAAGCCAAGATGATTTGATTGCGCACTTTAATTTAACCGACTCCGATGCGATTGAAGCCATTTACCGGCGTTTAACCGCTATGGTGCGCGCTGCTCAGTTAATACAAACCGATGACCGTCCGGCGCGTTATCGTGCCCCACAAAACTCCGATTTTATGTCAGGCCGCGTACAGGCTCATGCAAACGGTTTTGGGTTTGTCGTGGTTGATGGAGGCCCCGATTTGTACTTAAATGACAAGGAAATGCGCCTTGTCTTTAATGGTGACACGGTGCAGGCGCGCGCTTTGGAAACTGACCGGCGCGGACGGTTAACAGGCGCGATTTCAAAGGTGATTAAACGCCAACAGACCGAATTTATTGGACGTGTGGTAATGGACAATGGCGATTATTATATTCGTCCGCCTGCTCCTAATCAGCATCAGCCCATTGATATTCTGGCGTCCGATGTCAAAAAACATGACCTGAACCTCAATGAGATGGCCAAAGTTAAAATTGAGCACTGGCCGACCCGTGATGAATATGCAAGTGGCAAGGTCATTGAATCCCTTGCGCAAAAGGCCGATACCCAGCTCATCATTCCAGCGACTTTGCTGGATTACGATATTCCACATGAGTTTTCAGAAGACGTTATTAAAGAATCAGAACGTTTTAAAGAACCTGGCGCCCGGGATATTCAGGGTCGAACCGATTTGCGCGCTTTACCTCTGGTGACCATTGATGGCGAAGATGCCCGCGATTTTGATGATGCGGTCTATGCCGAAAAACGAGCAGGCGGCGGTTATCGTTTGGTTGTGGCTATTGCCGATGTAAGCCATTATGTCCGGTTAAATACCGCGTTGGATACTGAAGCCTATACACGCGGTACATCGGTGTACTTTCCTAATTTTGTGGTACCGATGTTGCCTGAAGTGCTATCGAATGGCCTTTGTTCGCTTAAACCCCATGTCGATCGCTTGTGTATGGTATGCGATATTACGTTGTCGCGCGTAGGTCGGGTTACCGGCTATACCTTTTATGCTGCCGTGATGCATTCTCAAGCACGTTTGACCTATACCCAAGTGGCGGCTTATCTTGACGGACAAACTGATGCCATACCGGCTGTGCCGGCGGTGCAAAAATCGATTAACACGTTGAATCAGTTGTACAAAACATTGCTTGAGCGCCGCAGCGAACGGGGCGCGATGGAATTTGAAACTACTGAAACCTATATGACGTTTGACGAATTGGGCGGCATTACCGAGATTTTACCGCGAACCCGTAACGAGGCGCATCGTTTAATTGAAGAATGTATGCTGCTGGCCAACGTTTGCGCGGCTGATTTTGCCATTACGCATGAATTACCGGTTTTATATCGAAATCATGAAAAGCCTGAACCCAATAAGGTGCAGCGTGTACGTGATTATGTACGTTTGATTGGCCTTGATTTTCCTGAAAATCCTACTCAGGCGGATTATCAAAAAATTATTGAAGCGACTCGCGACCGGATTGATGCACCTAGTATTCATAGTGTGTTGTTACGTTCAATGATGCAGGCCTATTATGGCGTGGATAATTTAGGCCACTATGGCTTGGCATACGATGCATATTCGCATTTTACCTCGCCGATTCGCCGTTATCCCGACCTAATGCTGCACCGTGCCATTAAAGCCTACTTAAAAGGTGAAAAACAGGCCGTTGATGAAGAGTGGGTGAGTGCAGCTGGTGTGCAGTCTTCACAAACTGAGCGCCGGGCTGAAGAAGCCTCGCGTAAAGTCACAAGCTGGCTTAAAGTGCAGTATATGCAGCAGCATTTGGGCGAAGAGTTTGAAGGGGTCATTACGTCGGTTTTAGAATTTGGCTTATTTGTGACGTTAACCCGCTTGTTTGTCGAAGGCTTGGTTCATGTGCGCAATATGGGCAATGACTTTTTTGTATTTGATGCCGCAAGCCAAACCATGATGGGTCAGCGCACCGGTCAACGGTTTGCTATGGGTGATAAAGTTCGCGTTAAGGTCGCCGGGGTCAATTTAGATGAACGGCAAATTGATTTTGAATTGATGAGTCAACTGTCCACTAAAGGCAGCGCGATTAAACCGGTATTAGCAGAACGCAAACAGTCTGCTAAGTCACCTCATCAGGCGGCCTCGAACCAAACGGTATCTAAAAAGATCCAATCTGTCGCGAAATCACCTGAAACTAAGGCAGAGGTACAGCCGCAGCCGGAAATTCAAACTTCAGCGCCTAAAACGTCTACTCGGCCTACCCGCAATCAACGCCGCGCCAAGGCTAAGGCTACTGCTTATGCCAATGCCCAGCTTACTTTGCCTGAAGACGTTGCTACCTCTACAGATAGCATTGTGGTACCTGCTGTAACCAGTCAACGGCCTAAAGCACCACGTACACGCTTTGCTAACAAGCCACCTGTTCAGAGTTCAAATCAGGAAAACGTACCAGCCGAAAATGCCTCAAAAGCGGTTCAGCCTCGCGCAACGACGCGTGCTAAAGCTGCTGCAAAAACGCAACCCATCGCCGCGTCAGAAACTGTGGCAGCGCCCGTTCAAGTGCTTTTATCCACCGATAAGGTCGCTACTAAAAAGGTTAAAGCGAATACGGTTATAAACCCTGCAATGACTCAAGATATCACTGAGCAAAGTTCAGGTGACATCAGTGCGGTTGTTAAACCTGCTAAAACACGTAAATCCAAAGCTTCTGAGGCGCAGCCCGAGGCAACTCAGGTGCCTGGTGTAACCGGTAAAACGATTGAAGTTAAGGATAAGGATAGCAAACCTGCTAAAACTAAATCGAAGGCACCTAAAGATAAATCGACTAAAGATAAGGATAAAGATAAGGATAAAGAAAAATCAAAAAAATCGAAGGCAAAACGTAAATCAAATGCCAAAAAGGTAATAGACCTGATCCGTTAAGCAGCTACAAGCTTACAATACCCTGTTGCGTTAATCGGACAGGGTATTTTTATGGCCTGTTTTTAAATGACTGTTAAAGGCCTCTAGTAGCCAGCCAGTTGGCAAGTGGTGGGAGGAACCGGCTTAACGTCCAGTGTTAAAGTAGGTGAGGCGGTTAAGGCCAAGGCAAATAATTGCTGCATATTGTTGACGGCATTGGCGGTGGCCATTTTTAAAATGTCACCATTGCATGCGGTTTCCACCAACTTATGTCGCGCAGCCGCTTGCGCCTTATTCAGTAAATCGGGGTCTAATTTAGCCAGGCCATACAAGCCCGTTTGAATATCATATGTGCGTACATTGTCCAGCCCTGCTGATAAAAGCGTCGCAGGCGGCAGGGTTAAGGTCATATGCTGGCCATCGGGTGAAATTTGAATATTTTTAGCGGTTAAATCGCCCAAATGCAATCCTGCGCGTACCGTACCCTGGGCAATAAACAAGCCACGCTGTTCATCTTGCCAAAGCGCGTACCAATTGCCGGCTTTTTCACTGGTGATAATGGTTTCTACATGATAGGCAACCGACTCAACATTATTAAGCGATTGAATTTTTTGTAAAATGCCCTGACTGGTCCATACCGTTACTTGAGGCTTTTGCGTCTGTTGATGCCAAAACCAGGCCCCTGCAAGCCCTGCCAATAAAAGCATACTAATCAATAACAGGCCTGGTAAATACAGGGTTTTGACCGCTTTTTGAGAAGCGGGCTGCTGTGTTTGAGTCATAAAAGGCCCTTAAAGAAAAAAACTAAACATAAAACAGTGCTAAAGGCTATATATTTAGGTGATTTTTTATTTTTCAATAGTCGCTAAAGCATGGTCTTTAGGGACGAATAACGGCTAAAATAGCCAGATAATGTGCTTAACTGATAGGATTTTACATGTCAACCTTGACTGCGCCACAACTAAAGTTACCCGATTTTGACCAGATTTCGATTGAAGATTTACGCAAGCAAACGTTGGCGGCGCTATCTCATGCGCAATCGGTGATTGACAGTATTGGAATGCGAGTCATGGAACAGGCTGAACGTTGCGAACTATGGCGGCTACTCATGGCGTTAGAGTGTGCGGAAAATGCTATTTCATTAAGTTTTGGGCTGTTGTCACATTTGAACAGTGTGAAACAAACCCCCGAAATACGTGAAATTTATAATCAATTGTTGCCGCAACTTACCGCATTTTATACGGCACAAGGCCAAAATCAGCAGCTTTATCAAGCCTTTAAACAGGTGAGTGAAGGCGCAGTGTTTAATGAATTAGAACCTGCGCAACAATACGGTATTATCCTGGCATTACGCGATTTTAAACTGTCAGGGGTTGCCCTGGAGGGTGCAGAACGACAAGAATATGCACGGTTGGCAGAAGAATTATCTCAATTATCATCGACATTTTCAGACCATTTGCTAGATGCAACGCAAGCCTATATCTATCCGTTGTCGCCTGAAGCATTAAAAGGGATTCCAGGCAGTCGCTGCGCGCTATTGCAGCAACTAGGCAAAGAACGCGGCTTAAATCAACCTGCGGCAACGTTGGACGCGCCAGCCTATCAGACCATTTTAACCTATGCCGAAGACCGTGCCTTGCGTGAGCGCATTTACCGTGCTTATGGCGCGCGTGCTTCGGAATTTGGGCCGGCTGAACAGGATAACGGCCCGTTAATGGTTGATATTTTAGCCAAGCGACAACGTATGGCGCAGTTGTTGGGTTTTGCAGATTATGCGACGTTATCGTTGGCTACTAAAATGGCAAGTAGCATTGAAGAAGTGACCGATTTTTTAAAAGATTTGGCCTTAAAAGCCAAGCCGTTTGCTTTAAAAGAGCTTGAAGATTTACAGGCCTTGGCGTCAGACTATCAGACAGACCCGTTGCAGCCGTGGGACGTGCCTTTTTTGTCTGAAAAGTTGCGTCAACAGCGCTTTAATTTATCGCAAGAAGATTTAAAACCTTATTTTCCGGCGCCTAAAGTGATTGAGGGGTTGTTTGAAATAGCGGCGCGTCTGTTCAATATTCAAATTAAACCTAAAGTAACCAGCGTTTGGGATAAATACGTCCAATATTATGAAATATATGATCATGATGTCGTCATCGGCGGGTTTTACTTTGACTTATATGCCCGTAGCGATAAACGCGGCGGCGCTTGGATGAAGGGTTATCAATCTAGATTTAGCTTTCAAGACGATAATGCAACCGTTGAGCAATGGCCCATTGCCTTTATGGTGGCTAATTTTGCACCGCCGGTGGGGTCTGAACCTGCGCTATTGACGCATGACGAACTGATTACCTTGTTTCATGAATTTGGGCATGGGCTGCATCATTTATTGACTAAAATCAATGTATTGGCGCTATCTGGCGTGCAAGGGGTCGCGTGGGATGCGGTTGAATTACCGAGCCAGTTGCTTGAATTTTGGACGTGGGAACGCGAGGCATTAAGTTTAATCAGTGCGCATCATACAAGTGGCGAGCCGCTTCCACAGGCATTACTAGACGCGTTACTGTCTGCACGGCATTTTCAAACGGGGTTACAAACGTTGCGTCAGGTAGAGTTTGCCTTGGTTGATTTGGCGCTTCATGCAGAGCGTCCGGCGCCTAATTTAACAGGGATTGGGTATATTATTGACCTTGTGCGTCAACAAATGAGCGTTTTACCGCCACCGCCCGATTACCGCTTTCAACATGGCTTTAGTCATATTTTTGCAGGCGGCTATGCGGCAGGTTATTATTCGTATAAATGGGCCGAAGTATTAGCGTCAGATGTGTTTGAAAAATTTGAAGAAGAAGGCATTTTTAATGCAATGACAGGTCAGCATTTTAAGGCGCATATTTTAGAAAAAGGCGGCAGCCGGCCAGCAGCCGAATTATTTGCAGATTTTCGTGGACGTGCGCCATCGTTGTCGGCATTGTTACGCCATAATGGCTGGACTAATAATGCGTCTTTAGTTACACAGCATGCAGGCCATTAAAATGCCAAATATTTATTCAACCCATTTAAAAAAACGCTTTATTGCAGGTGCGATTTGCCCAGTTTGCAAGGCTGCGGATCGTGTTCAGTTATGTACTAAAGACACAGCTGAATGGATTGAATGTACCGAATGTGGACACAGTGAGGGTCGTCCGTTAAGCGTAGCGGCGGCGGCTCCAGTCGTTAAAGCGGATACAACACAGGCCGCGCAGGTAATACAATTCAAGCCCCATAAAGTCGACCATGAGCATGATAGCTAGGGTCGCGTTAAGCGTTAACGGGCTGGGACGCGCTGGAATTAACGTCTAGTGGCAATCGTACGCTAATATTATCAATTAAGCGAGTTTTGCCAAGTTTAGCAGCCGCTAATACGACCCATTCTGTCGTGGTGTTGTCGGATAAGGCTAGCCATGGCGTTCGAATTGCCACATAATCGGTCACAAAACCCAGCCCATTCAAATGCTCTGTGGCGTGTTGTTCAAGCGCCGCATAATCACGTTGACCGGCCAGTAACGCCGCGCTGATTGTTTGTAGCGTGGCATATAACGCGGGGGCCTGACGGCGTTCTAATTCGTTTAAATACCCATTACGTGAACTTAATGCTAAGCCGTCTGCGGCACGTACCGTTGGCACGCCCACGACTTCTATCGGAAAACATAAATCCCGTGCCAAATGCCGTATAACTGCCAATTGCTGAAAATCTTTTTCACCAAAAAAAGCCATGCGCGGCTGAACAATATTAAATAATTTGGTGACCACCGTAGCGACTCCGGTAAAGTGTCCGGGCCGATTTTTCCCGCATAAATCATTAGCAATCTCATTGACTTGCACGCTGGTGTATTGAGGTAAAGACGCGTACATCTGCGCAACGGCGGGGGCAAACAAAATATCACATTCAGCTTCAAATAATAACTGGCTATCAGCTTCTAGCGTTCTTGGATAGGCTTCAAAATCTTCACCAACCCCAAATTGAGTGGGATTGACAAAAATGCTGACCACCACAACATCAGCCCGGTTGCGCGCTTCTTGAACCAGGCGTAAATGTCCGGCATGTAAATTGCCCATCGTGGGAATAAACGCTATGCTTTTACGTGCAGCACGCGCCGGAGCCAAGGCTGCATGTACACCTTGAATCGTAGTTTCAATTCTCATAAGGGGGGTAACTCTATATTAAAGGCATGTTCTGGCCTAGGGTACTGTCCGGTTTTGACGGCTTGATGAAACTGACTAAAAGCTGCCTCTATACTTTTACTCGTTGACATAAAGTTGTGTACGAATCGTGCCGGTTTGCCCATATACAGCCCAAGCATATCGTGCATAACTAATACCTGACCATCGCAATGCGGTCCAGCTCCAATGCCAATAACGGGAACTGAAAAACGTTTTTGCACTTCGGCTGCCAATTGAGTGGGCACACATTCTAGCAATAACAATGCTGCGCCTGCATCGACGACGGCTTTACAATCGGCCAGTAACTGCTCGGCGCTATCGAGGGTTTTGGCCTGTACGCGATAGCCGCCCAGCACATTGACGGATTGTGGCGTTAAGCCCAAGTGCACGCAACTTGGAATGCCGCCTTGCACCAGTAAACGCACGGTTTGCGCCAACCACGCGCCGCCTTCAAGTTTCACCAAATGTGCTCCCGACTGCATAAGGGTGGTCGCATTTTTTAACGCATCAGCTACGGTTGCGTAACTCATAAACGGCATATCAGCCATAATCAGACTGTAATCATTACCACGGACTACATTTTGGGTATGGTACGCCATATCTGCCACGGTAACAGGTAAGGTTGATGTATGCCCTTGGACAGCCATGCCGAGCGAATCGCCAATTAAAATGACGTCTATTTTGGCCGCTTGCATAGTACGCGCAAAGGTAGCATCGTAACAGGTCAAACACGAAAAAGGCTGCCCTTCAGTTTTATACTGGCGTAACTGTGGCAGACGAATCATCATTTACTCCGGTTTAAGGCTAGGCAACGCAAGACGTTTTTCGCGTTAATGGCTGTAGAACATAGGTTTGATCTCAATTGAAAACATAATAGCCATTGATTGTACGCTATTTTTGCTCAATTGAGTGCCAGCCCTGGTCGGCAATACGACAGATACTGTCGCTTTGTTGGACGAGTGGATATTCAGCGATTAATTGTCCGTCATATTGCAATAGCCGCACAAGATCCAATAACGGCAGCAAGACAAATGCACGCTGCATTAGACCGGCGTGCGGCAAGGTTAAACGCGGCGTATTAAGAGTCCAGGGCGGCTGAAGCAATAAGTCCAAATCAAGCGTCCGTTCCCCCCAGCGACGTTGCCGAGTGCGTCCAAATGTCTGTTCAATGTGTTGCAATTTATCCAGTAAATCATGCGGCAAGAGTTCGGTTTTTAAGGCAACAACCGCATTTAAATAATCGGGCTGGTCTTGCGGGCCCATGGGTTTTGTTTGATATAAAGAGGATATTTGCAAATCGCCATAATGGCTTAGGTAACCAATAGCGTGTTGTAAAATCTCGATAGGTTCGAGCCTGCCCTGGTCCTGCTGTAGCGGCCAATTACTGCCCAGGCCAATGTAGGCAACGCCTGGCGTTAACCCGTAGAACTTGTCAGTATTAAGAACAGTAGGCAATAGGAACTTGGACATATAGAGCTCTGGGCTTAAAAATATAAATTAAAAGGAGTTAAATTCAGGCGTGTTGACTTAAGCTGTTCGACCTAATGATTTTAAACCAACGACATGTATCATAGCCTATTCTTCCTGACTACGGTCGCGACGTTTACGTTGGCCAAAGGGTGAGGGTGCGCGTCGGTATTCGTTGTTAGATAAAGCCACGCTAGGACTAGGCAGAGCAGACACAGGACTAGACAGGGTCGCGGTAGGTATCCCATCAGCAGCGACATCAAACGTTTGAAGAGGCTCCTTGACACGCGGTTTACGTACTCGTTTGCGTTTTTCAGGACGCATTGGGGTTTGAGAAGCCATTAACTGAATACGTTCGCCTTCATCTGCCGTTTGAGTATGCAGTTGCGCCTGTGTATCGGCAAGTGCATTAAAACTTGGGGGCTGTTCTGTTTGAGCACCTTGGGCCTTTACTTTAGCCTTTTGGGTG
>JAGLBJ010000031.1 GCA_018260315.1 Moraxellaceae bacterium
TGTGTTTGACCGAGCATGGAGGTATAGGTTAATGAATCGGCACCTAATTTTTTGGCAATATCCATTTTTTGCTGTTGTGCTTGCAGCAGCGTAGCTTCAGGTACCATATAACGGCTACCTACCCAGCCCACCGGTTGCCCCGTTGCAGGATTTATAGCGCCTTCAGGGATTAAATGGTCGCTGCGATACAGGCGTTCATCGGTCATAATGAAATGCGCTAACGTACCAAATTGCAACTCGCGGTAAATGCTGATGGTATTAAAGCCATTGTTGGGTGAGTTATCAAATAAAATATTAGCCGGCATAAATTCAAACCATGCCTGATTTGCCGAGCGGCGGCGGGCAGGTTGATGCACGTTATCAGTCGGTGTACCGTATTCGTAGGTTTCGGCATCGCCCCAGCAATCGTCCGAAAACTCATGGTCGTCCCAAATGGCAATCATGGCAAACCGTTCGTGTATGGCTTGCAAACGCGGGTCAGTGCGGTAGGTTTTATATAAATAACGATAGTCGGCTAACGTGGTGGCGTATTGACCGTGACCGCTTGGCAACGCCGTGCCATTGGGAAAGGTTAACGTGGTATGGGCTTTTTCAACAATCTCTGTTTGAAAACTTTCGCCGACCGTTTCGTAAATATAATCTCCCAAATGCACAAAAAAATCCAGTTTCTGCGCTGCCATATCCTGTAAAATGCCCCAGTGGTTAATGCTCCAGTCCTGACAGGTCAACACGGCAAAATCAAGCTGCGCAGGGGTATCGGTGAGGGCAGGGGCAGTACGAAACGAGCCAACATTGGAACGCACGTCACCGGCTACAAACTGATAAAACCATGTTTTGCCGGCGCTCAGGCCGGTAATTTTATGACGAATTGTATGGTCATATTGTTGTTGTACGGCAACGTTATGATTGACAACATACGTACCCGCCAATGGCTGATTGGTGCCTAACAATGCGCTATTATCTTGCGCAGTGACCAACACTTTAATGACAAAATCGCCTTGATTGCTTGAGGCCACGTTATCGGCTACTAAAGGCACCACCCGGGTCCATAATACGATACTGTCAGGCTTAGGATCACCTGAAGCCACACTTTGCGGAAACTTCCACTGCGTGCCGGTTACACTATCATCGGGTACGGTATTGGGCAGAATATTGGCAGAATATTGCGTATCATTACTGCTACCGCAACCAGACAGTAAAGCGACAGAAGTCGTTAAAAACCCATATTGTAAAAACTGGCGACGCAGCATGGTTTATCCTTAACAGTTATAAAATTCATTCCCGACTATAATGAACGCGTATGACATTATGATGATGTACCTATGAGGCCAATTTGCTGAGTTCAAGGGTGTTTTTTAGGGAAGATAAAACATAAGTACGCTAAAGCGTCTATAATCGGTGTAAATTTAAGGAGTTATCACCATGCGATATGCTATGAAACAGTTTAAAACGCTTATTTATCAGGCTATGCTGGGGCTGAGTATTGGGGGCTATTTAACGGGCGTGCAAGCTCAAACGCTGGCTAACACTCCGATAACATTACCTGTTCAAAGCCCGGCTCAAGCCACCGTTCCAGATACGCAAGCAACCAGTACACCGAACCAGACCACGCAGCCCTCCAATTTACCAGCGCCCGCCACCTATAGCAATGATAAAACGGTAGCCCAAATGCTGTCTAAATATTTGGCATTAGGCGCTAATATTCAATTGCAAAAATCGTCTAAATGGACGGCTGTGCAAAAGAAATGTATTGGCACGATTGATGAAAATTTTGCAACGGACGACATTCAATTATTACTGCAACATCAACTCACGCCGGCTGCCTTCAATGCGATTAACGATTTTTATAATTCTGATTTAGGCAAAAAATTTAGGGCCTTTACCGAACAGCAGGTTACTACACAGTTTGGCCGCCTCAGTAAAACGCATATTACGTTTAGCGCAGCCGAAAAATCGCAGCTTCGAGCACATGCGCCAATGATTGGTTTGGTCAATTTAACGGCATTGGATTATAAAATCGAAAAACCGTTACAAGCTTATATTTTGGCTAAATTAAAATCCTGTGCCTTGGCGCCGCGTGGTTAGAAATGGTAATGAGCGCTGGCAGTCAGCATAAAAATTCATCATTGTGCGATGCGGGCTTCTTAAAAAACGGGACTTCATGGATTAAGTCGAGCGGATAATGTACGCCACGAGCAGCGTCTTCAATGCAGCGCACTACCAACGGCGAACGGGCGCGCGCCGTTTCTTTTAATTCGTCTAGAGTCAGCCAGCATGCCCGAATAATGCCATCATCAAGCGCACGTTCAGGATAATGCTGCACCGTTTTAGCCAAAAAACACACTCGATAATAAGTCGTATCGGGCTGCATGGGCGGATTATACACGTACAATCCCAAAAATCCGGTCAGCTCTACTGTGTAGGCGGTTTCTTCCAATGTTTCGCGTAGGGCAGCCTGTTGCAGGGTTTCGCCTGCTTCCACGTGGCCTGCGGGTTGATTGATGACCAGATGAGACGCATGGGGTGAATGTTCTTCAACCAGTAAATAGCGTCCGGCCTGTTCAACCACTGTAGCGACAGTAACATGCGGCGTCCAGCTTGACATGATCATTTCTCTTGAGGGATTGATTAAAAAGCGATTCTTAATGTTTTTCGCTGGCATGGTTAATCGTATAACGCGGAATTTCGATTTCCAGATCCACCGCGACGGGTATAACCTGACACGATAACCGGGAATCAGGCTCTAATCCCCAGGCGCGGTCCAATAAATCGGCTTCAATATCGTTCATTTCATTAAGTTGATTAAACCCCTGACGAACAATCACATGACAGGTTGTACACGCAGCCGACATATCACAGGCATGTTCAATGTTGACCCCATGATTTAATAAATTTTGACATAGATTTTGGTTCGCATCGGCTTCAAAAGTGACCCCATTGGGACATATAACAGGGTGTGGCAGTACGGTAATGCGGGGCATATAAAATCCTAAAATTTAAGGGGTTTAAGACGTCCAATCGTTTACAGATGTACCGGTGAGGGCGTGCTGTACATGTTGATTCATGCGTAACGCTGCAAACGCATCGCTATGGATTTTTAAGCGGTCGACGGCCTGGGCTAAATCGGGTGCGGTGGGATTAAGTGGAGCGCCCAATACATCGCGTAACCGTTGCATGGCCATTTGCAGTTCCGTTAATTGTTCAACCGTCAACAGATGTGCATCGTTACTTAAGGCCTGTTGCAGCGCCAATAATTCCCGCTCAGCCTCAACTCGCGCTTCTAAATGGCTGCGCAGCGTCCGGTCGGCCTGGGCATATTCAAAACCTTCTTTGAGCAATCTTTCGGCGTCTTGTTCGGATAATCCAAATGACGGTTTAATCACGATTTGACTGTGGACGCCCGTGGTTTTTTCTTGGGCACTGACCATCAATAGTCCGTCAGCATCGACTTTAAAAGTAACCTCAATGCGCGCTGTGCCAGCCATTAACGAGGGAATACCGCGTAATTCAAACCGTGCTAACGACCGATTATGCTCTACCGTATCGCGTTCACCTTGTAAAATATGAATCAGCATTGCCGTTTGACCGTCACGATACGTGGTAAATTCCTGACGGCGTTCTACAGGAATAGGCGTGTTTCTTGGAATAATGCGTTCAACCAGACCGCCCATAGTCTCTAAGCCTAATGATAACGGCGTAACATCAAGCAATAGCGCACCATCGGGACGATTACCTGCCAATTGATCAGCCAGCAATGCTGCACCTAACGCCACTACTTCATCGGGGTTTAAGGTACAAAGCGCCGTTTGACTAAAAAAATTTTCGACAGCCGTCCGCACATATGGAACACGTGTAGACCCGCCCACTAATACCACGGCGTCTACCTGCTCAATTTTAAATTGGGCATCACGCAACACACGTTTACAAATGGTTAAGCAGCGTTGCATCAAGGGCTTAAGCATGGCATTAAATTGGGTTTGATGAAGTGTGCCTTGCCAGTTCTTCCAGTGAACATCGACTGAAGCCTGTTGACTTAATTGCTCTTTAACGTTGCGTGCTAATCGAGCCAGAGCCTGCTGGTCTGAAGCACTGAGTTCATAAAATGATGTATGAGCCTGTTCGGTAATCCAGCGACCAATTAATCTGTCAAAATCATCACCGCCTAGCGCCGTATGCCCACCGGTTGCCAGTACTTCATAAACCCCCAGATTCATGCGTAAAATAGACACATCAAATGTGCCACCGCCCAAATCAAAGACCACCTGAATATGGTCGACATTCTGAGTTAACGCCTGTTTGTCCAGACCGTAAGCAATGGCCGCCGCCGTCGGTTCATTTAATAATCTTAATAATGGGATACCGGCTAAATGAGCAGCCTCTCGCGTCGCCTGACGTTGTGCTTCATCAAAATAAGCCGGTACAGTAAGCACAGCGCCCATAATATCGGGCCCTAAAGCAGCATGAGCACGGGTCATTAACGTTTTTAAAATATCAGCCGATACTTCTACAGGCGTTTTAGGGCCTTGTTGCGTAATAAACGCCGGCATCGCCTCGGTTTGGCCTTCAAGCGTATAAGGGTGTTCAAATTTAATATCGTTTAAACTGCGTCCCATAAAACGCTTCACCGAAATCAGTGTATTTTTAGGGTCATCAATTGCCGCAGCGCGAGCCGCCTGGCCCACTTCAACAGCATCGTGAAGCCCATAATGAACAATGGACGGCAGCAGTTTGGCAGCAGGCTCATTAACATCGCCTAACACTACAGGTCGCCCCGAACGAACCGTCGCCACCAGTGAATGCGTAGTGCCCAAATCAATTCCCACCGCCAAACGATGTTGATGAGGCGCGGTAGCTTGGCCGGGTTCTGCAATTTGTAAAAGCGCCATCAAAGGTCCTATATCGTTTTAATTAAACTCATCATCGATTACATCGTCATCATCTAAACCGTCCAAACGGTCTTCAGCACGTGCCACATCATTTAAAACTTTTTGAATAAATGCCAGTTTGCGGGCTGTGTCGCGCGCTTCAGGCCAATCTTGCGTGGTTAAATCGTGGGTAAATTCACGGCTTAAACTGGTTATCCATTGCTTTAGTTCATCACGCAAGCTATCTAACGTTTCAGGGGTGGTCGCGTCGTCTAACTGTTCACGCAGTTCAAGGGCATGCTGCAAAAAATCCATATCGCTAATGGATTGCTGTAACTGTTGGTCCTGGTGGTTTAATTGTAAAATATACGCTGCGCGCCGATCGGCAAACCGTAAGGTATCATAGGCTTCATTGATTTGGCTAGATTCTAGTCGCTCGGCACAAAAGCAATCGTCCGTACGGTCGGAATGTAAATCGGGATGATGTTGCTGCTGCAATTGCCGATAACGTTTCAACAGGGTCGTTTGTTCAATTTCAAACATTAACGGCAAGCCAAACCAGTCAAAAAAATGTGGCGAATTTAAGCGGGGCGCCTGGTCAGTCATGGCATGGTTTCCCTTAACAAAAAACGGATTAAGACCCTACATAAGTCTTAATCCTGTCGTTTAAATAATGGATTAAAGAAACTAACGTAACGTTTTGGACGATTACACCGTAAATGATTCACCGCAGCCACACTCGCCCGATTTATTAGGGTTATTAAACTCAAAGCCGGAATTGAGGCCATGGGTTACATAATCCATTTCCAAACCGTCTAAATAAACCACACTTTTCGGGTCTACAAAGACTTTAACGCCATGTGAATCATAGACTTGGTCAAACGGGTCGGTGGTGTCGACAAATTCAAGCACATAGGCCAATCCGGAACAACCCGACGTTTTAACTCCAACCCGAATGCCTTCACCGTGACCTCGATGTTGTAAAAAATCGCGAACATGATGGGCAGCGCGTTCTGTCAATGAAATCATATTGCCTCCAGTAATCACTTATACTAGCCGTAGAGCAGCATAAGGGCGGTTACTTAATGTTGTTTGTTGCGATAATCATCGATTGCAGCTTTAATCGCATCTTCAGCCAAGACTGAACAATGAATTTTAACCGGCGGCAAGGCTAATTCTTCAGCAATATCGGCATTTTTAATACTTTGAGCCTGGTCTAAGGTTTTGCCTTTAAGCCATTCTGTCACCAGTGAACTGGACGCAATCGCCGAACCACAGCCGTAGGTTTTAAAACGCGCATCTTGAATAACGCCATCGGCTCCAACTTGAATTTGCAAACGCATAACATCGCCACAAGCAGGTGCGCCAACCATACCGGTTCCGACATTTTCGGCGTTTTTATCTAATACGCCAACATTGCGCGGATTTTCATAGTGGTCTAATACTTTATTGCTGTATGCCATGATATTGTCCTCTAAAATGCTTTAAAAATGGTTAATTCCAATCCTACAATTTGTCAGCTTTACCAAAAACTCTTCTTACATAACCTAGTGAGTCGCCCATTGCACCGTTGATAAATCGATACCTTCCTGGTGCATGTCCCAAAGTGGCGATAATGCACGCAATTTTTCAACTGCAAACCGTGCATAATTGATTATCGCGTCAATATCGGCCTCAGTCGTAAAACGGCCTAAACTAAAGCGTATCGAACTATGCGCCATTTCGTCAGATAACCCAAGCGCCCGTAAAACATAGGACGGCTCAAGCGTTGCCGAGGTACAGGCTGAACCTGACGATACTGCCAAATCCTTAAGCGCCATCATCAACGATTCGCCTTCTACAAAGTTAAAACTGACATTTAAATGATTGGCAACGCGCTGAACGGCATCACCATTTAAATACACTTCATCAAGTGATTTTAAGCCTTCCCACAATTTATCGCGTAAGGCCGTTAAACGCACTTGCTCGGCTTGCATTTCTTGCCCCGCGATTGCAAAGGCTTCACCCATACCAACAATTTGATGAGTGGGTAACGTCCCCGAACGCATGCCACGCTCATGACCGCCGCCATGCATTTGCGCTTTTAAACGAATACGTGGATTACGCCGTACAAATAATGCGCCAATTCCTTTGGGGCCATAGGTTTTGTGCGCCGAAAAACTCATTAAATCGACTTTTAGCGTACTTAAATCAATCGGTAACTTACCGGTGGCTTGTGCCGCATCTACATGAAAATAAATGCCTTTTTCACGTAACAGTTCCCCAATTGTGGCAATATCGGTAAGGGTGCCCAGTTCATTATTAACCATCATCAGTGACACCAAAATAGTATCGGGTCGCAGTACCGCCGCTACGGCTTCTGGCTGAATTAAACCGGTAGTCGGCTCAGGGTCCAGGTAGGTGACTTCATAGCCTTCATCTTCGAGCTGCCGGCAAGGGTCCAGGACGGCTTTATGTTCGATTTTACTGGTAACGATATGCTTGCCTTTTTTGGCATAAAAATACGCAACCCCTTTAATCGCCAGGTTGTTCGATTCGGTAGCGCCTGATGTCCAGACGATCTCGCGCGGGTCGGCCTGGACTAAATCGGCGACTTGCTGGCGGGCGTATTCAACTGCCTCCTCAGCCTGCCAGCCGTACCCGTGCGAGCGTGAAGCTGGATTACCAAAAACACCGTCCATCGTCAAATGCTGCATCATTTTTTCGGCAACGCGCGGGTCAACGGGGGTAGTGGCCGCATAATCTAAATATATTGGACGATTCATGCTGATATTCCTTATGAAATGGCGCTGCTGACTTTTTTGCTGCGTGACGTGCGTAAATGTGCATCGTTAAAGCTTGAATCAAATAACGACTCAGGCCCGATCGTTGAGAGTACTTGTAAGCTATTTTGTCGAACCACAACCGCTTGGACATTTTGGCGCTCAAGGAGGCTCGCTAACGTTACGGCCGATAAATACTGTTCGATTTGTTCGGACAATTCTTCCCATAAATCATGGGTTAGGCACATGGCGCCATGTTGACAGTTGCTTTGACGGTCGCAGCGTGTGGCATCAACCGATTCATTAACAGCCGCGACAATATCCAAAATAGTAATGTCACCTGCAGGCTTGCCCAAACGATAACCACCGCCTGCACCGCGTACACTGGCCACTAACCCGTTACGTTTAAGTTTGGCAAATAATTGTTCCAAATACGCCATCGAAATGGATTGACGGCTGGCAATTTCGGCCAACGTAATGGTTTGTTCGGACGCATGAAGTGCCAAGTCAAGTAAAGCAGTGACTGCATAACGGCCGCGTGTAGTTAAACGCATGACCAAGTCCTTTATTATGTTAAGAATAGCTAAATAATACTAAAACCAACTAAATTAGTCAAGTTTATTTTTAAATTAGGCTCTTTTCATAACAACAGCTTTTAGGCTAACGTTGTTGTAACCAAAGCATGCAGATAATGAACAGCAACACCACAATAATGGTGCCACCCAGCCACATCGCCATTTGCGCGCGCTGCCGAGCCTTAAGTAAATGATGGCGCTGTTCGCGCACTCCCAATTGTAATAAATTAATATTTTTTTGCTGCACATCAACTTCAGCAAGGAGCAAGCGCATTTGTTGTTTAGAGGCTCTAGGCTGACTTACATCATTATTTTGACGTTGAAACCAGCTTCTGACCCAACTCATAAAAATATTGTTTAAATTAAAGGTTGACATCAATTCCCGCAGTTCATGCGTAATGTCTGGACTGGCTTCGATCTGGATTTTTTCTAAAATATGCACACGTGCCATTAAAAAGGCGCGCAATAAATCGGCGGCGGTTGCACTGACTCGACCATGAATAATGCCTTCTTCAGGCGGCGCGGCATCTAATAGCACACCTTGATGATTAAACGTTGCATAAAATACATGGCTGGGCAATTGAGTACGAACTTCAATAATGGTTTGACGCGACGTCAGAGCTTTAGACAATTGCTGTGAGAGCCGGTCGTTTTTGATTAAAAAGGTCAATAACGTTTCTAAAATAATCAGAAAAACGGTATTAAACCAATCATTTTGGCGATATAAGTGGGGTTCAGGTTGACTCATATAAAAATCCTATAACGCCTAAAACATAAAGCAGCCCGATACAACCTATAGACAGGCATTGTACGCCCAAAAACCTTGATCAATGCCACAGGCTCACATTAGCATAACATTGAGCAGCCTTGAATGTGCATTTATAGCTGTTTTAGTCTTTTAAAGGAACGGTTTGACGGCGTGTTTAAACTTTGCCGATATTGAATTAAAACCTTGAAAAGTCAAGTACTGACTAGTGTATTTTATGATTTTATTTGATATTGATGATCGTTATTCGATACTTTTAAACGATATGACGTCCTATTTTTATTCAGACAATACCATTGTAATATTGCCGGACAAAGTTAAAACGCCACACTATGCTAAACGATGTATACTTAAGGGGTGAAACGTTACAATAATGTAAAAAAGACGCGTTAACCTTTATCCCATTCGTGCCAGCAAGGAGTAGCCATGAGTAATTCACATTTTAAAGACCCAATTGCAGGACCTGATGAACCGGTTAAACGACGCAAGCGCCCGGCAGATTTTCGGCGCTATACCCAGCAAATTTGGCTGGCAGGATTGGGGGCATTTTCGCGTGCTGAAGAAGAAGGCGGGCGTTTATTTGAAAATCTGGTTAAAGTCGGTGAAGAGCTCGAATCTAAAAGCAATGAAACCGAGCCTAGACCAGCCTCCGTTGACCAACCAGACGATGAAGCCTTACAGGCCTTTCCGGCAGCCGATGTGCCTGATGTTAAATTGCCCGATTTAGTGCCTGAAAGCCGCAGCGAGATGCGCGGTCGTTTGGAGCGTTTAATCGATGAACGGCTAGGGCAGACCCTTGCAAAAATTGGCATAAACGTTAAAAGTCAGTCCGTTGCATTAGATTTGGCTCAAACGGCTAGGCATGCTAAATCCATTGAACCTGATTCATTACATGGTCATTTACAACTGATTAGCGCGCAGTTAAATGAGTTACAACAAGATATTTTAACCATTCGGCAGTTATTGCAACTTGAACAAGCACATCAACAGCCTACTGAGGACGCTATAAATACGACCAATAAGCCTAAAATCGCTAAAGTTATACCAAAAACCTAAACTTCCTTAACTTAAAAAAAGTAAATCCAGATTGCTGTGCGCTTAATAAAATTAAAAGCAGCGCACTTATTTTGTTATAGGCAATCGTTTGCGCATTTTAGGGCTACTCCATTTTAGGGCTACTCTTAGTTAGTTAAATTATTTATGTAGCAAAGCCTGGAACTGCTACCTTTTGATGATTTTTAGCCTTAAATCGCCACTTTTTACGCAAAGCTACAAAATAGTTTAAAAAAATGAGGTTTTCTAAGCATAAAACGCGCCTGAACGCTTGTATTCATTGAAAACGCTTGTTATAAAGGCAAAACGCCTGTACGACAGGTCAGCGTTTTAAAAACATAGAGGATATAACGTATGAACAAATCGGGTCTTATTGAAGCCATCGCGACCAAAAGCAATTTGACTAAGGTGCAAGCCGGTCATGCATTAGATGCCGTTATCAGCACTATTGGTGAAACATTAGCCGCAGGGGATAACATTGCATTGGTGGGTTTTGGAACATTTAGTGTAAAGGTGCGTCAAGCGCGTATTGGCCGTAATCCTAAAACACGTGAAACCATCAATATTCCGGAAACCAAAGTTCCGGGCTTTAAAGCCGGTAAAGGCTTAAAAGATGCGCTTGATGGCGTGGTTAAAGAGACCAAACCAAAAGCTGCTCCTAAGGATGCCGCAACAACCAAGGCGCCTGCTGCTAAAACTACGACTAAAACAGCGACTTCCGCTAAAAAGTCATCTACCAGCAAAAAATAATCTTTTTTAATCAGATAATTAAGTCATCGGATTATATATGATTTAAATGTAGGTTGAGCGAATAAAACGTACCGACAGGTGCGTTTTTTTATGTCAGCTTTAATTGTGAACCAACTGTCCAAAAACCAAATTTTTAAAATTTCTTGAACAGCCCAGGCTTATAACAATGAATTACCACAGCTTGTAAAAATTTTGTTAAACTGGCGGCCTGTTATTGTTATAGCGTACAGTTAACAACAGATGAACGAAGTCATGAATAAATTAACAGTTGCTCAAAGTGGCGCAGGGTGGTTATGGAAGGGTTTCGTAAGCTAGTACATGGTTGGGTCGGTAAGGTTCTGTTGGCTTTATTTACTGTTCCGTTTGCGTTGATGGGCATAGAAAGTTATTTTACCGCACAAGGCTCACACGCAGCAGCGCGAGTTAACGGCACTGATATTACGCAACCTGAACTTGATCATGAAATTTTAACTCAGCGTCAAAAGCTTTTACCGCAAGTTCATAATGACGATAGTAAAATTGATACGTCCAAACTGCATGATATTGTTTTAGATAATCTTATCAATCGTTTGGTATTACAGCAGCAGGCACAAAAACTGGGTATTTTACCGAGTTATGAACAAATAGCTAATATGATTCGCCAGGAGCCTTCATTACAAGAAAATGGCGTGTTTTCTGAAAAATTATTTCAAGTGTTTTTAAAGCAATCCGGCCAGGATAAAAACACCTTAATTCAAAGCTTACAAGTGCAAACAGCTATATCTCAGTTAGCTGGTGCCATTTCTGAAACGGCCTTATTGGGCAAAAAAAGTTTGGAACGTTTATTGGCTTTACAAAATGAAAAACGACACATCGCCTTAGCCACATTAGACCCGGCTGCTTACGCTGCTCAAGTTAGTGTAAGTGAACCCCAAATTACCGCGTATTTTCAAAAAAATACAGCCTCACTCAATTCAACTGAACAATTGACCTTACACTACATCACATTAAATGTAGCGGATTTTGTTGCGAAGGTTCAACCGGCCGATACTGACTTGCAAGCAGCCTATCAACAATCTATTGCTACTGCACAAAAAAATGGTCAACGTGAAGCAGCTCATATTTTAATCGCTGTTGATCATAAAACAGATGCCGGTACTGCTTTAAAACAAGCGCAAGATTTAGAAAAACGTCTACAGCAAGGGGAAGATTTTGCGGCATTGGCTAAGCAATATTCCAAGGATCCAGGTTCAGCAGAGCAGGGCGGACGTTTAGGCATTATGCCGCGTGGAACCTTTGCTCCCGAGTTTGAGGCAACTTTAGATAAATTAAAAATTGGCGAAACCTCAGCGCCTGTCAAAACGCAGTATGGTTACCATATTATTCGTTTAATTTCAAATACAGGTAACGATATTCCAACATTTGAAAGCCTGCGCGCCTCTTTAACGAATGATGTAAAGCAGCGCAAAGGTCTAGA
Source organism: Moraxellaceae bacterium (assembly GCA_018260315.1). Classification (GTDB taxonomy): domain Bacteria; phylum Pseudomonadota; class Gammaproteobacteria; order Pseudomonadales; family Moraxellaceae; genus JAGLBJ01. The sequence goes on from JAGLBJ010000031.1 coordinate 12,228, forward strand.
ACTATATACTGATGCCGTAAATAAGCTTAATGAAGCGGCGGCAAGCAGTAAAGATTTAAACGCGCTCGCCAAGCTCTATCAGGTTAATGTTCAAAGTGTACCGAACTTTACGCGACAAGGTGCAACGGGTGACTTGGCAAATGCTGAGGTTATTAAAGCAGCATTTAGCGATGATGTAATGCACGACAAACGCATTTCAAATGGCATTAGCATTGATGCACAGCATAGCATTTGGGTACAGGCAACCGATGTACAGCCGTCTATGCCATTAACGTTAGCTCAAGCACATGACGTCATCAAAACTCGCTTACAACAAGAGCAAGGGTTACAGTTAGCGCGTACCCAGGCGGCTAAAATAGCCTTTGCTATCAATCAGGGTCAAAGTACAGAACAGGTTGAAAAAAGTTTTAACATGCATTTTAATGATATGGGTACTGTAACGCGTATGACAGCCGGCAGTTTGGCAAAACCTTATGTCACGGTAGCATTCGGGTTAACGCCTCCAGCTGCTGGACAATGGCGTGCGGGTGTGGCTGAAGCCGAGGCAAAAGTGGCGGTACTTGCTGTTAATAATATCATTAAAGGCAGTGTTAATGATGTACCGGCAGAGCAGCTGCCACAAATGCAAAATGCACTAGCAGCTATGCAAGGTCAACAGCAATTACAGGATTATGTTGCTTATTTACGTAGTCAAGCCAAGCTTAAAGTGAACGTGCCTGAGCGTCCGCAGCCCTAAGCTTTAGGCGTTACCACATTAAATCATCAGGAATAACATAAGCCGCGTAGGGGTCATCATCTTGGGCGGTTGCCGGTTGATTTTTTATACTATCGGGTGCTTTAGGATAAACGACTAAAACTTCAGGCATACGACTTAAGATTTTTTCACCTAATGGCTGCGGAATTAATGGATACTGTTCATCTAAACGTGCAATCCAGACACGACCATTCACTAAATAATTATAAATTTGTTGATTAACATAAATTTTTTTAATTTTTCCCTGGTCCATAAATTGATAAGGAACATCGCCTTGCGTATCTTTAAGGGCATGTTGCTGTAACATTTGGCGTACATTAGCTTGCAGCGTTTTAAGTTCTAGGTGTTGGTGCTGCTGTTGATTAAGTTCCTGATCTTTAGCTAATTTTTCAGCTTGAGCCTGTGCCAGACTTTGCCGAATTTCATCACTGATTTGAGTTTGACCTGTTTTTTGAGCATGGTTTTGTTGTTGATTTACTTTTTTTACTTTTTTAGAATCAACCAAGCCAGCTTTAAGTAGTTGTTCCTGTAACGCATTTTTAGCCATAAAAAGTCTCCAGTAATACTTTATATAAGAACATTAGTAATCATTAAAGATTATCATAGCATTTTGAAGGCTTTAATTTGAACGTTATTTTTAAAGATTTTTAGTACAGTATGTATGTCGTATAATGTATATTATGTTAAATAAGCAATTAAAGTCATTAATTTAATAGTGTAAGATTATTCCGGGAATTTTTGATTTGTACTTTGACTATAAAAACGCTGCTCATGATTTATTTTATAAACTTTAATATTAATCAGAACCACTGCATTTTTATGATTAAAAAATTAATTAATTTCTTGTAATTGTTGGTAAATCTCTTTTAAAACTTGGTTAGGATGAGCAGCTTGCGTAATAGGACGACCAATCACTAAATGCGTAGAACCTTGTTGCATGGCTTGTTGAGGCGTAACGATGCGTTGTTGGTCGTTGCTTTGCGAGCCAAGCGGCCTGATACCTGGTGTTACCAGACTAAATGGGGACGGTTGCACACGCGTCGCAAGAATTGCGTTAATTTGGCTATCAGTTCGAATTGGTCGTGCTTCGGCCGCCGAACAGACTACCCCATCTATTCCACACTCTGCTGCTAACCTAGTTAAATTGAGCACTTGCCGGGTTAAATCAGTTTGAATACCGATTTCATCCAAATCACTCTGCTGCATAGATGTTAAAACGGTTACTGCAATGAGTTGTGTCGTATAATGTTGGTCACGCAAACGCTGTATACACGTTTCAAGCATGGTTCGTCCACCACTTGCATGTACATTAACCATCCACACGCCTAAATCAGCGGCTGCCAGAACAGCTTGAGCAGCAGTATTCGGAATATCATGAAATTTTAAATCTAAAAAAATCTCAAAACCCCGCTTTTGTAATGCCTTAATACTCTCAGGACCAACCGCAGTAAATAATTCTTTACCGATTTTAACCCTACAAAGTTCAGGGTCTAGCTGGTCTGCTAATGTTATGACATTTTCTAAAACTGGGCTGTCTAGGGCAACAATAATACTCATAGTTTTTAACCTTTATACTCCATTACCCTAGCCTTTAGCACTGCTTATTCGCCTAAATGATTCTGTTATTTGGTCAATTTATCGGCTGGCACAGTATTAGGTAATGTCACCGTAGCACCTGTAGTCACTTGAATGGTTTTACGTAAATCAGTGAGTTCTTTTTTCAAATGTGAGATTTCCCAATGCATTTGAAACACTCTAAATACCTGTAAGCCCAAAAGTAAGCCTATTAGCAGGCCGAGTACTAACGTAATAATCAGCAATAAACCAAGCGACATCGCCGGTACTTGAGTGAACAATAAATTAACTTGAGTCGGAATATTGTTAGTCATTACTAACGCTAATGCATACCCAAATAACGCAACCAATAAAATAGTGAGTACTAAACGCATTGAAGGAAATCCTATGTTTATATTAAAAAATCAAACAGAAATGTAAAACAGCAAAAAATGTTAGATATTGGGCTCATTAACCAAATCGCGTAAAGCCTTACCCGGTTTAAAATGCGGAACCGCTTTAGCCCCGACTTGAACGGTTGTCCCGGTTTTGGGATTACGCCCTACTCTCGGTGCACGCACATGTAACGTAAAACTGCCAAATCCTCGTATTTCAATACGCTTATTCGCTGCTAATGCTTCCACCATTTGTTCAAGCATTATTTTAATGGCTTGTTCAACGGTTTGCTCTTCAAGATTAGTTTGGCGCATAGCTATACGGCTGACTAAATCGGAACGGTTTAATGTTGTGAAATCTTCCATAAAATCTCCATTGCCCTTGTTGTCATTATGCCGTAGTTAGCTTAAAAAGAGCTAGTATAACGTATTAGATGATAGGGCTCATCACTGTTTATCTTATTTAAAAGGATACCTATCCAGAAGTCTAGCGTCAATAGCTTTAAGATTAACCTTTTATCTATCATAAAAAAGCCCCAGTATTAAATCTGAGGCCTTTTATAAAGCATGTTTACTAAATCCAATAAACCTTAGCTATTGCCACCCATTTGGGCTTTAATTAAGTCACCAATAGTCCGAGGACCATTTTCTTGTGGTGCTGTAGTCGCTGCGGCGGCTGGATTAGCAGCTGGTGCAGCAGCACGTAGGTTATTAATGGCTTCGCGCTCTTCAGCTTCATCTTTAGCTTTAATCGACAGGTTGATAACACGTGATTTACGGTCAACGTTGATAATCTTGGCTTCGACTTCCTGACCAACGGTTAAGTATTTAGTCGCATCTTCAACGCGGTCACGATTAATTTCAGACGCTTTTAACGTACCTTCAATGTCCCCACCCAAGTTGACGGTAGCGCCGCGAGCATCAACAGCAGTCACAGTTCCTTTAACCACACTTCCGCGCTCATGAGCACCGGCAAAATCATTAAAAGGGTCATTGCTTAACTGTTTAATACCTAAGCTGATACGGTTTTGTTCAGCATCAACCGATAAAATAACCGCGTCTACCGTATCGCCTTTTTTGTAGCGACGAATGGCTTCCTCACCGGTTTCATTCCACGAAATATCGGACAAATGGACCAATCCGTCTATACCGCCCGGTAAACCAATAAAAATACCAAAATCAGTAATTGATTTAATCGTCCCTTGTACACGGTCATTTTTTTCATGGTCTTTCGCAAACTCTTCCCAAGGATTAGCGCGAGTCTGCTTAATCCCTAAAGAAATCCGGCGACGTTCTTCATCTACTTCCAAGACCATTACTTCAACTTCATCGCCGATTTGTACCACTTTTGACGGATGAATATTTTTATTAGTATGATCCATTTCTGAAACATGCACTAAGCCTTCAACCCCTTCGGCAATCTCGGCAAAGCAGCCGTAATCAGTTAAGTTAGTTACGCGCGCCATCACTTTTGAGCCTTTAGGGTAACGGCTCATAATTTCCATCCACGGATCAGACCCTAATTGTTTTAATCCTAGGCTTACGCGGTTACGCTCACGGTCAAATTTTAATACTTTAACTTTAACTTCCTGACCCACTTCGACCACTTCTGACGGATGCTTAACACGTTTCCATGCCATATCGGTGATATGCAATAAGCCATCAATACCGCCTAAATCAACAAATGCGCCGTAATCTGTCAGGTTCTTAACAGTACCGACCACTTCCTGACCTTCTTCTAACTTACCAAGCAACTCTTCACGTTCTGCCGAGCTTGAAGCTTCCATCACAGCACGGCGACTGACGACTACGTTATTACGCTTAGCATCTAGTTTAATAATTTTAAAGTCTAAATCTTGACCTTCCAGATGGCTTGTATCACGGATTGGTCGCACATCAACCAATGAACCCGGTAAAAATGCAGTTACTTTACCCAAGTTAACGGTAAAACCACCTTTAACCTTACTGCTCGTACTAATACGGCCGCTAACGATCTCGCCATCGGCATGAATTTTTTCAAGTTTTTTCCATGTTTCAGCACGTTTGGCTTTATCGCGTGATAATACGGTTTGACCCATGCCATTATCAAGCGCTTCAACCACGACATCTACTTTATCACCAATATGAACTTCAAGCTCACGTTCGTCATTTAAAAATTCTGAACGTGGTACCACACCTTCAGATTTTAGACCGGTATCGACGGTGACCCAATCGTTATCAATATTAACAACGATACCTTCAACTACCGCGCCTTTTTCAATATCTAGTCCTTTACCTTGCAAGCTTTCTGCGAAAAGGGCTTCAAAAGATTCCATCATGTACGACTACCTGTTGTGTAATCAGCCGTGCTTAATCAGAAAAACACGGATAACGTGAGATAATCACCTTAAATCAAACTCTGATTATTTAAGGCATTATCGTAAAAAATTTAAAAAACTAGGCTAAATGCAGCCGACTATCAATAAATTCAAGCATTTGCGCAAATACAGCTTCAATGCTTAAATTTGAGCAGTCTATAACATGCGCATCAAAAGCCGGAAGTAATGGCGCAACTACACGTTGTGTATCGCGCATATCGCGAGCGGCCAAATCAGATAAAATGTGCGATATATTACCATCTAACCCTAACTGTTGCAACTGTTTTAAACGACGCTCAGCACGGGCTTTTAGGCTCGCAGTTAGAAATAGTTTTGCTGGTGCATGCGGGAAAACAACGGTACCCATATCACGACCATCGGCAACTAAGCCGGGTGGCTGAGCAAAGTTCAGTTGCTTCGTTAAAAGGGCTACTCGAACTTCGGGTAACGCAGCCAGTGCTGAAGCCAATATTCCAATAGGTTCTTGTCGAATCATTTGAGTCACGTCAATGTGATTTAAAAAAATTAAACTGCCATGTTGTTCCGTATGACTTGGTTTTGCAAACTCAATATTGAGAGTTAAAGCCAATTGAGCAATTTGTATATTTTCAATGGATCGTTCTTTAAAACTGTATAAAATATCTTCAGGATTTAACGTATAATATTGAGTAACCGCAAGGGCTAGCAACCGATATAGCGCGCCCGAATCAAGTAAATGAAACTGGTAATATTCGGCTATTTTACTGGCTAAGGTTCCCTTCCCTGACCCGCTTGGTCCATCGATTGTTATAATGGGAACATTCGATGTAATAACCGGTTTAACGTTTTGAGATTCAAAAAGCGCAATATCACTCATCTAGAAAAAGCCATACGTTTTAAGCCTGTTTTAATTTGACGTTTAATACCGATTAAAAGCGCATGGTCTACCATGTCTGGAAATCTAGTTTGCAGCTCAATGCTATATTCTACTAATGTATTTTGTCCGCTTGGCGTAAAAATCATTTGACCCAAATGCTGCTTAATCAATGGATTATTGATAACGGTATATTCAATTCGCTTATTTTCCTCGAAAATCGTTATTTGCTCTTGTAAAATTGTTAAAAAAATCTTAGGCAATTGTAATTTTCGAACAGACCCAACACCATCGGGCGGATTATCTATAGAAGCATTTTGGCTGCGAATGACATGTAAAGGAGCAAATAATGCATTTAAATCGTCATGATGTTTTAAGCGATTAAAGACCTGTTCAATAGGTTGCTTAAACTCTTGGGTCACGGTAATTTTAGCCATCTTTAATGTCCTCCTTGAAACATACTGGGTGTGTCTAAATTTCAGGATTTTTGTCGTTTTTGCTTGAAGAAATCTTTCAATAATTGCTGACTTTCTAATGCTAAAACGCCGCCTTCCCAGCTAAAAAAGTGATTGTAAAAGGACATTTGCATAAGCTGTTGTGCACTTTGTAAAGAACCTGCACGCGGCTCTGTTGCACCAAACACCACATGATTAATTC
>JAGLBJ010000032.1 GCA_018260315.1 Moraxellaceae bacterium
ATTACGAATCAATAACCCAATCGGAGTACCCGTCGTTTTACCTTCAAAGACCCCAGATATAATTTCAACAACATCCTCTTCTTTGCGCTGCGTCGTGTATTTTGAAGTACCAGGCTTGCGACGGTCCAAATCATGCTGTAAATCTTCGGCAGACAACGCCAGTCCTGGTGGCACACCGTCAACTATAGCCAACAATCCGGGGCCGTGTGACTCGCCACACGTCGTGACTTTAAAAAGTTGCCCTATACTATTGCCCGCCATAGAATATCCTTAAAAATAAAACTTTTAACCGTTTTTAGGACTATTTCATTCCTAAGTTGTCAAAATTCATCAACCCTTACCGCGTTAACCTTCGACTAAAACCGCTTAAACTTGCTGAGCTTTAAATAGTTGCTGATACGTCCGGCACTGCGCCGCCGTCAAGGCAAATACGCCTGAACCGCCGCGCGCAAAATTTAACCAATAGAACTCAACCTCAGGAAAGGTCTGCGTTAACGCCCAGGCACTGTTGCCCACTTCTACTACCAGCAAGCCGTTATCGGTTAAATAATCGGCTGCCTGTGCCAAAATCTGCCGTACAATATCGAGTCCATCGCGACCGGCAGCCAAGGCCAGTTCAGGCTCAAATTCGAACTCAGGCGGCAACTCGGCCATATCATGTGCATCGACATACGGCGGATTACTGACGATTAAATCATACTGTTGTTGCGGCGGAATCTTGGCCAACAGGTCTGATTCAATTAAATTCACCTGACTATCAACCCCATGATGCGCCACATTGACCGCAGCCACTTCTAAGGCATCGCGCGAAATATCCACGGCATCGACCGTCACATCTTCAAAATGTAATGCGAGTGCGATCGCAATACAGCCCGACCCCGTGCATAAATCAAGCATATGCTGAGGGGTAGCAGGATAGCGAGGCCACGGCAAACCATGCGGATTAGTTTGTTCTTCGGGTAAATCGGGGTCGATGTCGGCCGCATTAAAATAGGGCGCAAACTGTTGTTTTATCAGCTCGGCAATGGGTGAGCGTGGAATTAACACGCGCTCATCGACATAAAACGGTAGGTCGCAAAAATAGGCCACATTAAGCAGATACGCCAACGGTTTGCGCTCATTGATGCGCTGCGCCAGCAAATCGACGACTACCCGACGTTCGCTGCTTAATAACCGGCTATCCAAAATTTGCTCATCTGCCGTCCAGCTAAGCGACAAACTTTGCAATACCAAGGCACTGGCCTCTGCAAACGCATCATCGGTCCCCTGACCCAAACTGACTTCATGCGCGCGCAACATCGATACAGTAAAACGAATAAAATCGCGTATGGTATGCAGTTCGTTACAGGCTTCATCAAGAATAGTTTGCGAGATTATTAACTGTTCGGTCATGGCCGGTCCTAAGAGAATTTGCGCGGCTTATTCTACCAAGTTTTGAAGCGTACGCCTATGTTTATTATAATGAGATTAAGCAATGATAATTTTAAGAAATGCCAAGCTGAAACGTTCTTAAGGATAATGTTGTCATAAAATATTGATAAGAAAAACAATGGGTATACTAATAATTATATAGTAACTGTCCGGCTAGCCAAATGGTTAAAATAATAAACAAAAAAAGTGAGTTTACCCTCAGACCCAGTGCCTGAGCACCTTGTGTATGCCTACCTAACAAAGAGGATAAAATCATTCATTGAAGTTTATCAAGTTAACCGTTTGAAGGCCGTTTTGATAGTTAAAAAACATCAACCATTTGCTGCTACTCGCTCACCGTTGCAATCCGGTTTACCTGTGCTGGCGGAATGGTATTTTGCCTTAGTGACACACCGGTGGACGGATTAAATGATTCAGGCGTGGCCATCTCCCACAGTTGATTAAACGTCGATGAACGCGATTGGCCGTTTAACAATTCGCCCTCATTTAAATAAAAATAATGTTTGGAAAAAAAGCGGATTTGCCCATCTGCCATGCGGTGCACCACATGATACGGCTCCAGTTCGTCAGGGTGCGATACCCCGACCGCGCCCATAATTTCCGCCAGTGACTTTAAGGTGTTTTCATGAAAATGTTTAACCCGTTCGGCTTTATGGGTCACAACCAGCGCCTTTTGCCGTTGCTTGTCTTGTGTGGCAACCCCGGTCGGGCATTTATCGGTATTGCAAACCCGCGATTGAATACAGCCGACCGCAAACATAAATCCGCGCGCACTGTTGCACCAATCGGCCCCCATCGCCAGCATGCGTGCCATATCAAATCCGCTCACTATTTTACCACTGACCCCGACCCGTATACGCGCTCGTATGCCTATACCCACCAGGACGTTATGTACAAATAAAAAACCGTCGCGTAACGGTGTTCCCACATTGTTCATAAACTCGCTGGCTGCCGCGCCCGTGCCCCCTTCTGCCCCATCAATCACAATAAAATCGGGGTAAATATTTTTCTCAATCATGGCCTTGACAATGGCTACAAACTGCCATGGCTGCCCTACGCAAAATTTAAATCCAACTGGTTTGCCGTCCGATAATTCGCGCAATGTTTGAATAAAATCAACCATTTCCAGAGGTGTATGAAATGCACTATGCGCAGGCGGCGAAATGCAATCCTCACCCATCGGCACGCCGCGCGTTTCGGCAATTTCCGGCGTGATTTTATCGGCGGGCAACTGGCCCCCAAGTCCGGGTTTAGCGCCCTGACTGAGTTTAATTTCAATCATTTTTACTTGTGGATTAGCAGCCTTTTCCTTAAATTTAACCGGGTCAAATCGCCCTTGACTGTCACGGCAACCAAAATAACCCGAGGCCACTTCCCAGACCAGATCGCCTTTACTTTCAACATGATACGGACTAATTGAACCCTCACCGGTATCATGATAAAACCCACCCATTTCTGCACCGCGATTAAGCGCCCGAATGGCATTGGCCGACAATGCTCCAAAACTCATGGCTGAAATGTTAAATACCGAAGCCATATAAGGCTGCCGGCATTGGTCACCGCCAATTTTTATTCTAAAATCATGCGTTTTTAAATCGAGCGGGGCCATTGACTGAACCATCCACTCGTTGCCACTTTGATAAAGATTATTCAGCGTGCCAAAAGCGCGCGTATCCTGCTGACCCTTGGCGCGCTGATAAACCAGGGTACGTTGCTCACGGGAAAAAGGAACTTCTTCGCGGTCACCTTCCAAAAAATACTGGCGAATTTCCGGCCGAAAGCCCTCCAAAATATAGCGCATGTGGCCCGATATCGGATAATTGCGCAAAATGGCGTGTTCTTTTTGGGTTAAATCATGAATACCCACAACAATCAAGATCGCACAGATGGCCAATATCCACCAGATATGCCCAATAAACGCCACAATACATAAAACAACAATTAAAATGAGAGGAATAAGCCGTGGCAAGGTTGAACGCAACGGCAACGCCAGCGATTGCTTGGGATTTTTTTTAGGCGGATGCGGGGCAGTCGTATTCATAGTAGGCTCAAAATGGGCTGAAAATTCAATGGATTATCGGTTTACATGGTAATCGAATGGCATAGCGCAGAGATTCTTACAAAACGTGTGCGGCTATCAGATGATGTATTTTATACCTTAAACGTGTACTTTAGATGAAAAGCGTCTTGAAAATCTATTTGACCGTTAAAATCTTTCATTTTTGTACGTGCGCCCTAAAAATCCTTTAAAATATCCCGGCATTTTCACCTAATACTTTATTATCAGGATATTGTTTGCCTACTTCCCCTTCTTACAGTCCGCAGGCTCCGCTAATCATTGGGCCCTATACGCTTAATAACAATCTGATTGTGGCTCCAATGGCAGGCGTGACTGACCGGCCGTTTCGCACGTTGTGCCGTCATTTTGGTGCAGGCCATGCCGTCAGCGAGATGATGACTGCCGACCAAGCGTTGTATGCGCGTAAAAAATCCCTGTTTCGGGCTGATTTTAAGGGAGAATTGTCCCCCGTTACCGCCCAAATTGCAGGTTCTGATCCTTTGAAACTGGCCGCCGCAGCCCGCTTTCAGGTCCAAAATGGCGCGCAAATAGTCGATATCAATATGGGCTGTCCGGTTAAAAAAGTCTGCAATCGGCTGGCAGGCTCTGCATTGTTGCAAGATGAAGCCCTGGTGCGGCAAATTTTAGAAACAGTGGTAGCTGCTGTCGACGTGCCGGTTACGTTAAAAACACGGCTTGGATTTACCAATGGTCAGGAAAATATTTTACGCATTGCCGAATATGCCCAAAATGCCGGTATTGCTGCTCTGGCCATTCATGGGCGCACCCGCGAGGACCTGTACCTGGGACAGGCGCGCTACGATTTAATCGCTGAAGTAAAGAACAGCGTACACCTGCCAATTATTGCCAATGGCGATATCAACACTCCTGAACGCGCCGCCGCCGTGTTATCGCAAACGGGGGCCGATGGGCTGATGATCGGTCGTGCTGCACAAGGCCGACCGTGGATTTTTCGGGAAATTTTGTATTTCTTGCAGACCGGGCACTACCTGCCACCGCCCACCGTAACCGAGATTCATCAGGTTTTAATGCAGCATTTGGACGATTTATACGACTTTTACGGCGAGTATTCCGGCTGCCGCATTGCGCGCAAACACATTGCCTGGTATACCCAAGGGTTACATGATAGTAACGCCTTTCGTCAAGCCATGTACACCTGCGAAAGCACCCAGACTCAGGCCCGGTTTGTTGATGGGTATTTTAGGCAACTCATGACCAGGCAGCAGTTTTTCATCACAACAACCGAAAACCCAACCTTTTAAGTGCAGGCGCTATTCAGTGCTGCGCCTTGGCTTAAAACTTCTTAAACATGCGGCAGGCCAACTGATATTCATCTTCAGCTTCACTATGAGCAGCCGGGCTGATCCAACGGGTCAAGGTTCGAGTAGCAATGATCTTTCCTTGCGGACTATACGTTTGTTCTTGCAAGGTACGAATCTTATGTGCTGTACAATCCATTTCTTCTTGCGACTCAATTTTTTCAACCGCAGACACGGCAAACGGATAAAATTGCAGCCGATTAAATACCGTAATATGCGAGCCCTCTATAGCCACAGGTTTTTTATTTAATTGCAAATAATACGACTGACTGCGACCATAGGTTATAAAATCGTCCGTTGTGGCGGCACTTTGTTTGGCAATTAGTGACGAATGACAGCCTGTTAGGGCCATGCCTGTCAGTATCATCAAAAAGCAGGTGTATTTAAACATGTTTAATCTTCTCACTCATAAAGCCGGTGCTGATAAATTTACAGCACATTCTCTTAAACAAAAACGCACATAAACCTACTGCCGCGTGATTTTAATCTATGCTACCATATTGGGCATATGAAGCTCTTTTTTTCAGTTATTCCCGTCACTTTAATGTGATTTTAATCCATATGATGGCCCTTTTTAGCGATTGCTTGCATTTTTTAGCGTTTAAGTCCGTTGTCTTCAGCCGCTTTAGGCCAACGTGTCCACAATTCGCATTATGTATCCCTGTTTTTAAAGAGCCTAAACTGCTATGCCAAGAAATCTAGCGCCTGTTGCTGTACCACGTTCCACAGCCGATGGTCAATTGATTCATACGCCCGCCTCGCGTGAAGTGCGAACCATGCTGCCTGTTTCACTCACGGCTCCCGGGGTCAATCTGGCGGCCTATATCAATACCATCAATCAGATTCCGATTTTAACCGTTGAGCAAGAGCGTGCCCTGGCCGAGCGTTATCATAATGAAGGTGATGTAGAAGCGGCGCGTGAACTGGTGATGTCGCATTTGCGTTTTGTGGTGCATATCGCCCGCAGTTATGCAGGTTACGGCCTGCCGCAGGCTGACTTGATTCAGGAAGGCAATGTTGGTTTAATGAAAGCGGTTAAACGATTTGACCCGGCCATGGGTGTGCGGTTAGTATCATTTGCCGTGCACTGGATTAAAGCCGAAATTCATGAATTTGTGATACGTAACTGGCGCATCGTCAAAGTGGCAACGACCAAGGCTCAGCGTAAGTTATTTTTTAATTTGCGCTCCCTTAAAAAATCAAGCCGTAAACTAACTCTTGCCGAAGCTGAAGCCATTGCACAGGATTTAAATGTAACCGCCAAACAGGTGCTGGAAATGGAAGGCCGCCTAACCTCCTATGATGCCTCATTTGAAGCCCAAAATGACGATGACGATGAAGGCCGCGTCGCCCCTGTTCTGTACATTGAAGACAATCGCTACGACCCCGCGCGTCTGGCTGAAGAAGAAGATACCGAAGCGCATAACAACCATGCGCTTCATGCGGCCATTGGACGGTTAGATGATAGGTCAAGAGCTATTTTGCAGCGCCGTTGGTTAGATGATGAAAAAGCTACATTACACGAATTGGCCGCTGAATATAAAATTTCTGCCGAGCGGATTCGCCAACTTGAAAAAAATGCAATGGATAAAATCCGCTTAGCGATGTCGGGCGGTTAATGCACAATACTATACCGACAAATCAAGTAGTTAAGCCTCCTTATTGGTTAGGCATTGCGGCTCTTAATTTAGCAGCTGCCGTGATGTTCGGAGCCTTTGGAGCGCATGCCTTAAAATCGTCCTTAAACCCTGAGCAGTTAAACTGGTGGCAAACTGCAACACAATATTTCTTTTGGCATGGGTTAGGCTTGCTGTTGTTTGGAGTGATCCTATATTTAAGCCCGCCGGCTCGTTCGCTGCGCCTTATTAACCATGCAGCCATCGCTTTGCAACTGGGCATCATCTTATTTTGTGGGTCACTTTATGCGCAGGCTTTAGGTGCAATCCGTGCAGTTGGCATGATTACGCCGTTTGGGGGCTTGGCGTTTATAACCGGCTGGATATTGTGTGCTCTATGGGCCTTTAAACATCGGCCCTAACCGAAGCTGCATGATTTAACCATTGCAATTGCCATCATCACCGGATTAGTGACCTTATAATAACGCTTTAGTAACTACATATCAGCCGTTTAATATTAAGCCTGCATACGCTATGATAGCGCTCTGAATTTTATGGATAGGGCCGTTATGCCTCATACTCAAGTATCAGCCCATCAAGGCGCCTCAATAACCGTTTTTTTAAACGGTGACCCATACGCCACCGCAGCATGCTCATTAGCGGCATTAATTTTACAATTAGATTTAACCCAAAAACGTTTTGCCATTGAGGTTGACGGGCAACTGATCGGCAAATCTCATTATGCCACATTTGAACTTAAAAACGGTCAACGCATTGAAATTGTACAAGCCATCGGCGGTGGCTGATCGGTTTCATTCACATCAATCCAGCCTTTATGCCTAGCCGGCAATAACTTTTAGGATACAAGCATGACCCATACTCACAGCGATAACTGCCACCATTTAAGCCTGGCCTCAAATGACGATAGACCTCACGCAATACGGCTTGCAGAATGGTTTTGTCCTGAAACAGTAAGCTTTGAAAACCGTATTTATTTTGAAATGCCCCAACCTGAGGATATTCAGGATTTATTAGAAATAAGTCATCATGACATGCAGACCGTACAAGCTATTTTAAATCATTATCATATTGAAGATATTTTGGCAGGTGAAACAGTCACGCGGGCGGAACGGATTGAGTTGGGTCAGCGTCTGCAAACTTGTTGGCAAGCCCTGTTTAAAGCTCGTTATCCCGGGCAAAACATTATCGTGGCATTTGATGTGCAAGATGATGATGCCGATGAGGAGATGCAAATCGTTGTTTATAATGAAACGGCGACTGATCAGGAATAATTACGATGACCTTAACTACAATGAACACCACCCAAACGTTTCAAGATACGCCCTTAGTCATTGGGTCACGACCATTTACCTCGCGTTTGTTGGTCGGTACGGGCAAATATAAGGATTTGGCCCAAACCGGTGCAGCCGTTGCCATGAGTGGCGCCGAAATCGTAACCGTTGCCATTCGCCGCACCAATATTGGTCAAACGCCTAACGAACCTAATTTATTGGACATGTTGCCGCCTGACCGTTATACCATTTTGCCTAATACCGCAGGCTGCTTCGATGCGCAAAGTGCCATTCGTACCTGTATGCTGGCACGTGAACTGCTGAACGGCCATAATCTGGTTAAACTTGAAGTGCTGGGCGATACCAAAACCCTTTATCCTAATATGGTCGAAACGCTACAGGCCGCGCGCGTGCTGATTGATGATGGCTTTGACGTGATGGTCTATTGTTCCGACGACCCCATTATGGCTAAAGCCCTGGAGGATATGGGCTGTGTTGCGATTATGCCGCTTGGCAGCTTAATCGGTTCGGGGCTTGGCCTGACGAATCCGCACAACATTCGCCTTATTTTAGCAGAGGCCAAAGTGCCGGTTTTGGTTGATGCAGGCGTTGGAACTGCCTCTGATGCAGCGATTGCCATGGAATTGGGCTGTGCCGGGGTACTGATGAATACCGCTATTGCAGCCGCTCGCGACCCGGTTTTAATGGCTTCGGCCATGCGCAAGGCAGTACAGGCGGGCCGTGAGGCATTTTTGGCGGGCCGTATGCCGTCTAAATCGTATGCGCAGGCCAGTTCACCCGAAACCGGCTATTTTTTTAAATAACCAGTCTAATTTCCAAGCTTTTTACTTGAGATACTGCTGTTGATGACTGTTGATAATACCCCAGTAGAATTAACCCACGGTACGGATCATTCCAAAGCACGCACCATACAAACCTTTATGCGGCGCACGTCGGCGTTAAGTGCTACGCAGCGTCATGCTCTACAGGATTGTGCGCATTTATTGATAACTGAACCAGTGAGCGATGCACGGCTTATGTTTAATCAGCCCAAGCAGCCGGTTATTGTCGAAATCGGTTTTGGCATGGGTCATTCATTGGTTGAAATGGCTAAAGCGGCCCCTGAACATAATTTTTTAGGCATAGAAGTTCATATTCCGGGCATTGCACAATGTTTATATGAAGCAGGTCAGGCAAACATTCATAATTTGCGTGTCATGAATGCTGATGCCGTACAGGTTTTAATGAATCTGCCCGATGCCAGTTTAGCCGGTGTACAGTTATTCTTTCCAGACCCCTGGCAAAAAAGGCGCCATTTTAAACGGCGTTTTGTGGTGCCTGAACGTATGGCACTCATTGAGGATAAGTTAAGCGTCGGAGGCTTTTTTCATACTGCAACCGATTGGCAACCCTATGCACAATGGATGCTTGACGTTCTTGAAAATCAATCGCGCTTAAAAAACAAGTATGGGGCCGGACAATTTGCCCCTCGACCCGATTGGCGACCCGAAACCAAATTTGAACGACGCGGCCAAATTGCAGGTCACGGTGTTTGGGATTTAATTTATGAGCGTGTAAACAGTTAGGTTTAAAGGTTTTGCAGGCGTTTAAGCCAGCATAAGATACATGTATTTGCTAGTCCTCTATTCAGGTTCCTGTTATATTTGTATAGTTAATCTTGCGTTAAATTTCAATAACTCTTAAAATAGTGAAAGTTATGCTTTTTATAGAGTCGATATTTATCTATGTGCCCTTCTAAACCTTCGGATAATGCCTCAAACATATCACTCATCACGCAAACAGATACCCTTACTGTACATCAAATTCGCGGTCAACGTTTGCAGGACCTTCGTAAAGCCCGCCAATGGTCTGCGGCACAACTGGCAGATGCCCTGACAGCCGCCGGCGCTAAAGTCAGCCGCGCGGCTATTTCCAACTGGGAACGCGGTGAAAACGGCATCGTATTGGCTAAATTATCGACGCTTGCCCACGTCTTAAATACCACTGAATCCTATATTTTAAACGGTGAAGGTTTACAATTTTTACCAGGCCTTCACCCTGTTTCGGAGTCTGCCATGTCCCACGATAATTCCCTTGCTGCCCAAACCTTGCAAGCGCGTACGGGCTTAATCAAAAAATCCAGTAAGTTAGACCATGTTAATTACGATATTCGCGGGCCACTATTAAAAACGGCGAATTTAATGGAAGAACAAGGGCATCGGATTATCAAACTCAATATTGGCAATCCGGCCACGTTTAACTTTGAAGCACCGATTGAAATTTTAAACGATATCGCCAAAAATTTGCCCAACGCAACCGGTTATAGCGACTCAAAAGGCATTTTTCCGGCACGTAAAGCCGTGTTGCAGTATTATCAGCAAAAGGGCATTTTATCGGCCATTGATGTGAATGATGTCTATATTGGTAATGGCGTGTCAGAACTCATTGTTATGGCATTGCAGGCTTTACTTAACAATGGCGATGAATTGCTAGTGCCGATGCCCGATTATCCGTTATGGACCGCGGCAACCCATTTGGCAGGTGGTCAGGCCGTGCATTATCGGTGTGATGAAGCACACGGTTGGCAACCCAATATTGCCGATATTGAAGCCAGAATAACCGAACATACGCGCGGCATCGTTGTGATTAATCCCAACAATCCAACAGGCGCAGTCTATCCTAAGGCGATATTGGAACAGATTGTTCAGTTGGCACGCAAGCACAACCTGATTATTTTTGCTGATGAAATTTACGATAAAATCGTCTATGACCAGGTTCCCTATACTTCGCTTGCGACTTTAGCCACTGATATTTTTTGCATTACCTTTAATGGCTTATCAAAATCGCACCGGGTGGCAGGTTTTCGTTCAGGCTGGATGTTTGTATCAGGCGATAAATCGAAAGCCGGCGATTATATTGAAGGTCTGGACATGCTGGCGTCCATGCGTCTGTGTGCCAATGTACAGGCACAATATGCCATTCAAACGGCGCTGGGCGGTTATCAAAGTATTGATGCACTAATTGCACCTGGCGGACGCCTGCATCAACAGCGCAATATTGCCTGGGAAATGCTCAATGAAATTCCCGGAGTATCATGTGTCAAGCCTGAAGGGGCGCTCTACTGCTTCCCCCGTTTAGACCCTGATGTATATCCGATTGAAGACGACGAGGCGTTTATGATGGAACTGTTAAAGCAGCAAAAAGTCTTGCTGGTACAGGGGACAGGGTTTAATTGGGACGCGCCTGACCATTTTAGGGTGGTATTTTTACCGGCTGAAAGTGAACTGCGTGAAGCAATTACACGCATCGGTAAATTTTTGGAGACCAAACGCTAATCTAGAATTTTTACTTAATCTGTTTGAGGCAGTTATTAAAAAAACAGGCCCTAAAAAGCTCATCTTAATAACGTTCATGAACAGGTAAAAATGTATCAAAATATACGGCTTATCCCCTTTAAACGGTCTGTAAGCCGTTGTACACAATGCGTGCCGGTTAAAAGCCATCTAGTCTCTTAAAAGGGATAGCTGCGGCTAGCGGTCAGCCTACCCATCAAAGCCGCATGCTATAATAGGCTCACTTAAGGGGCAATATTATGGCATTTGTACATCTAGGCATTCACAGTGAATATTCCGTTATTGATTCGGTGGTGCGTCTTGATGAACTGATTGAGGCTGCGGTAGCCGACCAGATGCCCGCGCTTGCCCTAACCGACTTGTCCAATGTCTATGCTGCTATCAAATTTTATACGGCGTGCCGCGCCAAAGGCATTAAACCGATTTTAGGCAGCGATGTTTACGTTCATTCAAAAGACCAACGTGTTTTATTGTTAGCCAGTAATAACACCGGCTGGCGACATTTAATCGAATTAATTTCACGCGGTTATACAGAAGGATTGCATTTAGGCGTGCCGATTATTCAGCAAGACTGGATTTTTGAGCGTGCCGAGGGCCTAATCGTGTTATTGGGTCAAACCAGCGATGTCGGAACCATTTTAACTGGTAATGCCCCCAAAGCCGCCGCTATCCCGATGCAGCAATGGCTTAATCATTTTGGCAATCGCGCCTATTTAACCGCCACCCGCCTGGAACGTCCGTTAGAAAATCTTTATTTGGAAAATGCCTTAAATTTAGCCGAACAGCTCAATATTCCGATGGTGGCGCATAACGATATTCGTTTTCTGCGTGAAGATGATTTTGAGGCGCATGAAACCCGGGTATGCATTGCCAATGGTGAAACCTTAATCGAGCCAAACCGTCCGATTATCTATTCGACACAGCAGTATTTTAAAACTCAAGCGCAAATGGCCGAACTTTTTGAGGATTTGCCCGAATTACTGGAAAATTCTGTGCAGATTGCCGCGCGCTGTACGGTGAATTTAACGCTAGGCGACAATTATTTGCCCGATTTTCCGGTGCCTGATGGGCTTGATACGCCCCGTTACTTTGAAAAATGCGCCCATGAAGGTCTTGAGCAGCGTTTAAATGTGCTGTATGCCACACCGCCTAGCGACTGGCCCGAACGCAAGCAACGCTATGTTGACCGGTTAAAGTTTGAAGTGGACACCATTATTCAAATGGGCTTTGCAGGCTACTTTTTAATCGTGATGGATTTTATTCAGTGGGCCAAACAAAATGGCGTACCCGTGGGGCCTGGGCGTGGTTCAGGTGCCGGCTCGGTGGTGGCATGGAGTTTAAATATCACCGATTTGGACCCGCTTGCCTATGATTTGTTATTTGAACGATTTTTAAACCCTGAGCGGGTTTCCATGCCCGATTTTGACATCGATTTTTGCGTGGCTGGTCGTGACCGCGTTATCGATTACGTTGCGCAAAAATATGGCCGTGAAGCGGTTTCACAAATTATCACGTTTGGAACCCTGGCCGCCAAAGCCGTGGTGCGCGACGTGGTACGAGCGCAGGGTAAATCACCAGGTATGGGCCATCGCATTGCGCAACTCATTCCTAAAACGCCCGGCATGACCTTAAAAAAAGCCCTAAAGGAAGAAGCCCAACTGCTCGATATGGTTGAGAACGACCAACATGTCGACCATGATGAGATTCAAGAAGTGTGGCAAATGGCGCTTAAACTTGAAGGGTTAACGCGTAACGTGGGCACGCATGCGGGCGGGGTGTTGATTGCGCCGGGTAAAATTACCGATTTTTCGGCTATTTACTGCGACGCTGAAGGCTCACGGGTTAGTCAGTTTGATAAAGATGATGTCGAAAAAATCGGCCTGGTTAAATTTGACTTTTTGGGCTTGCGTAATTTAACCGTCATTGAAAATGCCCTACAGCGCATCAATGCTAAGCGCGCACAACAAAACGAAGCGCCTATTAATTTATCCACGTTGCCGCTTAACGATAAAAAAGCCTATAAAATATTTGCAGAAGGCAATACCACAGCAGTATTTCAGTTTGAATCGATTGGCATGAAACGCATGTTGTTACAGGCCAAGCCGACTAAATTTGAGGAAATTATTGCGTTTGTGGCGCTGTATCGTCCCGGCCCCATGGATTTGATTCCCGATTATATTGACCGTATGCAGGGCATGTCGTTTGAGTATTTGCACCCCCTGCTTGAGCCGATTTTAGCACCCACATATGGCATTATGGTTTATCAGGAACAGGTTATGCAGGCTGCGCAAATTTGCGCAGGCTACACGTTAGGCAATGCCGATTTACTGCGTCGTGCGATGGGCAAAAAGAAACTCGAGGAAATGGTACAGCAACGGGCCAACTTTGTTGAAGGTGCAGCGAAACAGGGCATTGATGCGGTCAAAGCCAACGAAATTTTTGATTACATGGAAAAATTTGCCGGCTATGGATTTAACAAATCACATGCCGCCGCCTATGCCTTGTTGTCCTACCATACCGCATGGCTTAAAGCGCACTATGCCGCCGAGTTTATGGCCGCGGTGTTGTCGTCCGAGATGCAAAATACCGATGTGATCGTGTCGCTCATTGATGACTGCCGCGCCAACGGTTTAAACATTTTACCACCTGATGTGAACAGTTCAGAGTTTAGATTTTTAGCCGCCGATAAGACCACGATTTTATATGGTCTAGGCGCTATTAAAGGGGTCGGCGAAGCGCCAGTTGAAAGCATCATGCAGGCGCGCCAAACGGGCCCATTTAAACATTTGTTTGATTTTTGCGCACGGGTCGACACCAAAAAAGCCAACCGCCGCACCATTGAAGCGCTTATTTATGCAGGTGCCTTTGATGGGTTTGGTCTGGAACGCTCGGTCTTAATGGAACAGGTCAATGACGCCCTGCAAGCAGCCGAACAGGCGCGCGATAATCGTGAACGCGGCATGACGGATTTATTTGGGGAAGTGACCGAACACGAACCGCCCGCCCCCAAACATGTACAACCCTGGACCGATGAAGTGCGTTTACAGGGAGAAAAAAATACACTGGGGCTGTATTTAACCGGTCACCCCATTAATATTTATTTAGATGAACTCAAACATTTTGCCGGTACGCGTCTTAACAATGTGGTAACCACGGGACGCGGTAAAACGGTTATTTTGGCTGGCCTGGTCCATGATATTAAAACGTTTAATAATCGTAGCTTGGTCGTGCTTGATGATGGTACCGCGCGTCTGGAATTTAGCCTGCCGACCGAGCGATTAAAGACCTATGAACATTTGTTAAAACCTGAGCAAGTGGTCGTGGTCGAAGCCGAAATCTATGAACGACCCAATCAGCCCATGCCCAATGCCCGTCTTAATCGAGCGTTTTCGCTTAATGAAATCAGGCGTAAGCGGGTCACGCATATTCAGTTAGCAGTCATTCACCATCAATTACCCAAAATTACCGAGTATTTGCCTCGTTTGCTTGCGCCCTTTACCGAAGGGAACAGCGTTAAAATTCCGCTTCATTTAAAGGTCGCGCATCCGTATGCACATACGACGTTACAGCTTGGTGAACGTTGGCTGGTACGGCCCGATGATGATTTATTGCGAGCCTTGCGTGAATTGCTGGGTCAAGATGGCATTCAGGTTATTTATCAGTTACGCGACCGCAAGGCAGTCCAAGTCGCCTGATAAATTATTAAACCCTGCCCTATTCTACAATCGTTCAAAAACAAGGAGTGTTTATGACTTACCCCACCAAGCAACAACCGCAAGCGATTGCCTCGCTGACAACGGCACAACGTATACGGGCTATTTTTGCAAGTTCGTCTGGCAATTTAGTCGAATGGTATGATTTTTATGCTTATTCGTTTAGCGCTGTGTATTTTGCACATGCTTTTTTTCCAAAAGGAAATCCAACCAGTCAACTCTTGCAAACGGCGGCTATTTTTGCTGTAGGCTTTTTCATGCGGCCTATTGGTAGTTGGTATTTTGGGCGTATTGCCGACAAGGTCGGTCGTAAACATTCGATGTTGCTTGCCATTATGATGATGTGCGCCGGGTCATTGATGATTGCTGTTTTGCCCACTTATGACAGCATTGGTATTGCAGCTCCTGTTTTATTGTTAGTAGCGCGTTTAATTCAGGGGTTTTCAGTGGGTGGCGAATACGGTACCGCAGCCACTTACATGAGTGAGGTAGCCGATGAGAAAAAACGCGGCTTTTTTTCATCCTTTCAGTACGTTACCCTCATTGGCGGACAGTTATTAGCATCGTTAATGCTGGTTTTATTGATGACGCAACTTTCAGACGCTCAAATGCACGATTGGGGCTGGCGCATTCCGTTTGGCATTGGGGCTGTTTTAGCATTAGTCGTGTTGTATCTGCGGCGTACACTGGTTGAATCGGCCGACCAAAACGCCACTAAACGCCACGATGCCGGCACCATTAAAGGTCTCGTGCAACACGCCAAATCTTTTTGGATTGTGCTAGGGCTTACTGCAGGCGGGTCGCTGGCGTTTTATACCTTTACGACTTATATGCAAAAATATTTAATCAATACGGTTCATTTAAGTAAATCCAATGCCACCAGTCTGATGACGTGGGCCCTGTTGGTTTTTATGCTGGTGCAACCGGTGTTTGGCGCGTTATCCGATAAGATTGGGCGACGCAACAACATGTTAGCGTTTGGATTACTCGGCATGTTAACCAGTATTCCGATCATGATCGGGCTTAAAGAGGCCACCAGTCATGCCTTAGCATTTGGTTTAATCATGTGTGCCCTATTATGGGTGAGTTTATATACGTCAATTAGCGGTATCGTCAAAGCCGAACTTTTTCCAATGGAAGTAAGAGCGCTCGGCGTGGGGTTATCTTATGCGATTGCCAATTCCATTTTTGGCGGCAGTGCTGAATATGTGGCCTTGCAGCTTAAAGACTGGGGCCATGAAGAATGGTTTTTTGGGTATGTTGCCATCATGATTGGCATTTCATTTATAGCCTCATGGTTAATGCCCGACAACCGTAAAACCAGCCGGCTTTAGATGCCTCTTGAATAAGCTATGATGACCAGGACAGTCTCCCTACTTGTACGGGTTGTCATTCTGCCCGTGTTATTCGCAAGGGTTCTGGACGTATTGGTATCTCCGTAGCTTAACCATACTCACTTTTAAAGGTGAAACATTATTTATGTTCCTAACGCTTTTAACCAAACTGATTTTGAAAAAATTAAACATTTTATTCAAGAGATAAGCGTTGGAACGATTGTCGTGCACCATAAAGGGACCGCTCATATCAGCCAACTTTATCCTGTACCGTTGATTTGGTAAGATGATGGGAGCGAATTGGTTGGGCATGTAGCAAAGAGTAATCCTGTTTGTCGTGCCAATGAGTATCAAAATATAGAGGATACATAGCTTGTACAATTTTTGGATAACGGGCAGTATATTAGCCTCAACTGGTATCCAAGCAAGGCTATTACCCATAAAGAAGTTCCCACATGGAATTATCAAGCAGCCCAATTTACCGTCACACCAACCTGGATTTGTGACCGCGAAGGCGTAGGGCAAATGATCAGCGATATGACCGATTTTTTTGAGCATAGAATTTCTTTACTTGATACTGAGCATAGGCCATGGTCCCTTTCCGACAGTCCGACAAGCTATATTGACGCACTGTGCCTGGCGATTGTCGGGATAAAAATGTCTATTGTAGACGTGACAGCAAGTTTTAAATTAAGCCAGAATAAATCGCCTCGAAATCAACAGGGCGTAATTGAAGGTTTAAGAAAAACCGGAAATGCACAAGCAATGAAAATGGCGGATTTGATTAAAAATTTAGGTCATGAACAAAACTAACACAGCTGGTCATAGCAAGTTTTACAATGCCTGGTATGTTCAGATAATTCAGCATTTCAACAGCTCGCGTTATTCTACCGGCTTGGATAATTTGCTGGCTCTTCTCCACTTAAAAATCTGTAAATTTCTACCCAAAGCCTGCTAAAATAAACGCCTTTTTTGAATGATAAATGAGAATGCCATGTTGGTACTAGGGCTTGAGAGTTCCTGTGACGAAACCGGTTTGGCACTGTATGACAGTACGCGCGGCATAATCGGTCAGGTATTATACAGTCAAATTCATTTACATGCAGAATATGGCGGTGTCGTGCCTGAACTGGCCTCACGTGACCATGTGCGCAAACTATTGCCGCTGCTTGAACAATTATTGCACGATACACAAGTTAGCAAAACAGATTTAAGCGCCATAGCCTACACACGGGGTCCCGGACTTATGGGTGCTTTAATGAGTGGGGCGTTATTTGGTCGCGCGCTTGCCTATGCGCTTAACATTCCGGCTATTGGCGTGCATCATATGGAAGGGCACTTGTTGTCGCCGTTATTGTCTGAACATGCACCCGATTTTCCGTTTGTGGCTTTGTTGGTGTCGGGCGGGCATACCCAGCTTATGGCGGTTCAGCAGTTTGGCCACTATGAACTGTTAGGTGAAACCATTGACGATGCGGCGGGCGAGGCCTTCGATAAAGTCGCCAAAATGCTTAACCTGCCCTACCCCGGCGGCCCGCAAATCGCCAAACTGGCACAACAGGGCAATTCCCAAGCGTTTAATTTACCTCGGCCCATGCTGCATCAGCACCTTGATTTTTCATTTAGTGGCATGAAAACAGCCGTTGCCACTCAATTACAAAAAATTCGGGGGCAAGGCCGCGAGGCCGATTTGGCTGCAAGTTTTCAGGAAGCCATGATTGATACGTTAACGCGCAAATGTATTAAAGCGCTTCATCACACAGGCTTTAAACGTTTGGTCATTGCCGGCGGGGTCAGCGCCAATCAGTTATTGCGTGAGCGCTTAACTGCTCAACTGAACCCTTTAAATGCTGAAGTTTTTTATGCCGAATCACAACTTTGTACCGATAACGGCGCCATGATTGCCTATACTGGTTATCTACGCTTGCAGGCAGGTCAGCATGATGATTTAAGCGTGACCACTACTCCGCGCTGGCCCATGACTGATTTATCCCCTTTTGATGTGCTGGCGCCGTAACGGTCTATTCGAAATGTTAAATTAAATACTGGACTTTGTAAACAATACTGCTATAATTCCGTGTTCAATAGTTTACGCCTATTGAGCTTTGGGGATGTTCTGGCTTCGACGTAAGTGATGAAACTCTTCGACGCATGCCGAGAGCGCATTTTCTCTCGTAAATAAAATTTGCATTTAACTAGTCGCAAACGACGAAACTTACGCACTAGCAGCCTAAGGGCTGCTTTCCCACCCGAATATTTGTCTGTGGATTTTTGGGTCGGACGATGCGCACGCACACAGAACCGCATCAGGCAAAGCCGCGTGGCTTGATGTCAACTCCAGCGGATCGCGCGCTACACCCTGTTCGTCGGGCGGTAGCGGGTTAAAGCAGTAGACGACAACTAAGCATG
>JAGLBJ010000033.1 GCA_018260315.1 Moraxellaceae bacterium
AATTAAGCTAAAAGAAGTTTAATTAACGCCATTGAACCGGTTGAATATCTGCATGATTTTCAGCCAATTGACTTACAGGGGCCACGGGGCCGCAGCCTTGACGACATGACCCGCAGCCCGTTTGACAGTTTTCGAGGACAGTAGGCTGCATGCCATCGGCTAGCTGTATCAAGCCCAAAAACCGTAAGCTGCTAGCCGCTTGCTGTTGCAGGTTTAGGCTTAAACGAGGTGCCCATTGTTTTAAAACAATCCATAGGCTCCATAACACGATCAATGCCACGATAATGCCTTGCATAAATTTTTTCCCATAGCGTATAGCAATTCTCTAACGGTGAGTTATTAACATAGGACCTGATATTTATCCCCAATGCGCTATAACTTGATAGGTAATAAACGAGGCCAAATACGCCAGTAAAAATAAATATCCTGCCATGCCCAGTGCAATCGCCAAAGACCCTGTTTCACGGCGTACAGTTGCCAAGGTGGATAAACATTGGGGTGCAAAAATAAACCAGACTAACAACGACATACCCGTCGCAAACGACCAATGCGCACCCAGTAACGGCCCTAGTTGATGGGTGACTTGCGATTCATTGCCCGACAAAGCATACACGGTACCCAAAGCTGCAACGACCACCTCACGCGCGGCCAGACTCGGAATAAGGGCCACGCATATTTGCCAGGTAAAGCCAATCGGTGCAAAGGCCGGCGCGATCAAATGCCCGATTCGGCCTGCAAAACTGTAATCAATCGCCGGCCCTACTGCACCCGCTGGTGGCGCTGGAAAGGTCGACAAAAACCATAAAATTATGGTCAATGCCAAAATAATACCACCGACCCGTTTTAAAAAAATACGCGCCCGTTCCAGCAGTCCCAATCCTACGCTACGCCAGGACGGCAAACGGTAACTCGGCAACTCCAGCAACAACGTATGTTCGCTTCGGTCACGCATGAACAGACGACCCAGCCATGCAACTGCAAGCGCACTTAATACCCCTGCAACATATAATCCAAATAATACGAGCCCCGGCAAACTCAAAATGCCCCACACCGTTTTATGCGGAATAAACGCGCCAATCAATAATGTATACACGGGCAGGCGAGCCGAGCATGTCATTAAAGGCGCGACCAAAATCGTCATTAATCGATCGCGCGGGTCGCTAATACTGCGCGCTGCCATGATGCCCGGAATGGCGCATGCAAAACTCGACAGCAACGGAATAAACGCCCGACCACTTAAGCCCGATTTAAACATCAATCGGTCCAGCAAAAAGGCGGCGCGCGGCAAATAACCTGATTCTTCGAGCATTAAAATAAATAAAAATAAAATTAGAATTTGTGGCAAATACGCCAGTACCGCGCCTAGACCGGCTACAATGCCGTTGACGACCAGACTTTTTAAAATGCCGTCAGGCATTATCGCGCCCAACCCGTCACCTAAATGATTAAAAATGGTCGTAATGCCGTCCATTAACGGTGCAGCGCCCGTAAAGACCGCTTGAAACAGTAAAAACATGACGCCAGCTAAAATCAATAATCCCCAAACCGGATGAAGCAACACGCGGTCTAAGGCATCATCGCGCGCATCAGTTACCTGCGGCATCGTGACGCAATCGGCTAAAATACTGCGAACTTGTGTATGTAAGTCATTTGCAACTGGCAGTAGCGTTTCGGCATTAAAAACAGGCTGCGGCAGTGGCTGCTCAAGACAGTCCAATAAGGCTTGTACTCCGTCTGGTGCGACGGCAACCGTTTCAATAACGGGCAACCGTAAACATGCGCTCAAGCGTTGCCGATCAATTATAACGCCGCGCCGTCTGGCATCGTCCATCATGTTTAAGACCACGACCATTGGCTGACCGAGCGAGCGCAGTTCCAACACAAAGCGCAAATTTAATCGTAAATTAGTGGCATCAACCACACAGACCCACAAATCAGGTCGCACTTCCAGATTCATTTCACCCAAACATACGGCGCGAGTCACGGCTTCATCGGGACTGGTCGAGTTTAAACTGTAGGCGCCGGGTAAATCGAGTACCCCCACTACGCGACCCGACGGCAGATTTAACTGGCCTTCCTTGCGTTCGACTGTAACGCCGGCATAATTGGCCACTTTTTGGCGTGTACCGGTCAAGCGGTTAAATAATGAGGTTTTGCCACAATTTGGATTACCGACCAAAGCAATATATTGAGCAAGCCGGTCGCCCTGAGAGGCATTATTAAGACTTAAAGCGGCGGGCGTCATGGTTTTTCCTGCATATCAATATGAATGCGAGCGGCTTCACTTAAACGTAGAGCAAAACGGGTAAAACCGACCTGCACCAGTAGAGGGTCGTCGCCAAACGGACCCTTGGCAATCATACGTACCGCCTCGCCCGGCACAAATCCCAAAATATTGAGCCGTTCTGCAATCGCGTCAGGGGTTCCCACAGGTTCAATATGATTGACCGAGGCAGATTGGCGTAATGGTAAATCAGACAAACGCACGCGTAAGGTCCTTTTAGTCATGAGTAAAGCGAACAATGAGACAGCGACAAACTGGTAAGTGATAATCATTCTTAATAAGCATAGCATATTCTTTAACATTAGGCTGTAAAGCTTGTTATAAATTGTAGGTTTAAAGTGAAGCAAGGATATTAAGATTTAAGCCGTAAGGTTGATTTTAACGATTTCATAAACGCTAACGCTAGTGATGGGTAAGTTTTTGATAAGGCTATATAAATTTTAGATCTTGGTAAAATAATTCAGTAAGAAGCCTATATTATCGAAGGATCCAATTTTGAATAAAATTAACGGGCTTACTGAAAAGCCGGTTAAAAAGCCGGCATTTAGTCAATCGTTTTAAGTAGGGTAATTAATTCTTGCGAAAATGTAGCGTGTTTTTTGCCGTCGTTTGAGGCAATAAATTCATTCACCACCTGAACTAATTGCGTTAGATTATGCGTTTTTTCAAAACGCTCTACCCACGACCGCATCGAAAAGTCCTTTAAACTTAAATCGAGCAGTTTATCAAGCACGGCAAACCGTACACGGGAGAATCCTGCTGCGTTTAATGCCGCTACATTGAGTTGGGTAGTGGCACCCGTACTCGCTTGAGCCGAAGCAGCTACCGTATTGCTTAAGCGAGGTAAGGGTATATCTGCAATGGCACTAACCGTGGCGTGGGGGGCATCTATCAGTGCTATCAAACCCGCAGTTTTAAGCTGGTCAAAGGCATCTTCATCAAGCCGGTTCAGTCCTTTGGCCAGCAATTCGCTTTGGGTACGTTGTCCATTCACCAAAATTAACAGTCGGCGCACCTGTATGGGTAATTTAATATCGCTATGTTTATGCGGATTTAAAATATAGTCGGTACCTAGCGGCGTTTTAATCGGAATAGCAGACATGGCTTACCTCAATGCACCGAAGGGGATTGATGAACATCGCGGTCTACTTTAATGCGGTCAGCCGCTTCCTGAAGGCGCTTGATTTCTTGCTCAATATACTGGCGCTGTTCGGTTGCAGGCATTTGATGGCTGCGCAACCGTAGCTCGGCAATACTGGCTTGAATGGCAAGCGTAATATTACGCAACCGCATTTGCATCATTTCAAGGGAACCGATTAACGAATCGGGGCGCGTCGCGTTTAAACGTTCGGTCATATCCCCCTGTGCAATGCGTGAGGTGGCTGCAATCGCCTGTTCTGGCTCGGCACCTAGTGCATTGATTAACGATTTAAGCATACGGTACAACATGTTTAACAGCAGCGCGCTTAACAATAAACTGCCCAACAAGACATACAGGTTGCGGCGTTTGGCATCATCTTTTACCTGTTGGCTTTCTTGGGTAAATTGACGATTAACACTGGCTTCCAAACCACTCACTAGGTCATCAATACCTTTGGAGGTCGGGCGGTCCATGCCGCGCACGTCCACATCAATTTTTTGTTGGGCATCAAAGCCAAACGTATCGCCAAACGGTTGCACGGCATTACGGTAGCGCCGCCCTAGGGTGGCATGGTCTGCTAATAGCTGTTTAATCTGTTGTTGTTGCACTGGCAATTGAGCAATTACCGAGCTATTCAGTAGCGTGGTTAATTCGTTATCCATATCGATTTCGCGTTGCATAAATCCGGTCCAGTGTTTGTCGTGCAAGGCTTTATCCTAGCTACGAATTAACACATTTTTCCATTCCTGCACCTGGCGTTGAAAAGCAACCTGCGCGCGCCGGGCCTGGTCGACCGAAGTGGCTAAATCATTGCCTTGTTGATAGGCTTTTTGAGCAGTACTGACTAAGGTATTGGATAAAAAATAGACTACGCATAATAGCGCTAAAATCGTGCCTACAATACTGGCCATTAACAGATTAATTCGAGAACGGAAACGCATGCTTTTATCCTTACCGATTATTTTAAGCAGGTGAAAACGAACTTGATTTAAACTGCTTAATGACTTGGGACGGTCAAAAAAATTTCGTTAAACACGATTTATTTTAGGACTATGGTTTAAAACGACGCTAGATTACAATAAAATAACTCACTAAAATATTATTTTTCATCATTTTGTCATAAAACAAGATAATAGGCGATATTTTTGCTATGGACGGTTACTTATCAGTGAATTAAATATTACTTTATAAACAGCATATGAGGTTTTTAGATGATTTTGATTTATCTTATAGGTTAATTAAATAACCCTAAAATATTATTAAATAATATATTGTGCTCTAAAAACGGCTTGAAACAAGAAATACATCGAATGAATAATGGATTAAATGAGGTTTAATCGCTGTTTAAATTGCTGCATGGTTTCTTGTAATTGAGTATCGTTAACACATGCCAACACGGGGAGCAGTACAGTATTTTTATATGTTGTAGCAGGTAACAAGACAGTGGGATTATTTAAAGCAGCCCGATTTAAAATCAAGATATCGCGTGATGTTTCAGGCATCAAGGCAGGCGGCACAGGTTTTGAGGCATCAATAACACTGATATGGGCTTTAACATCAATAACAGATTGCCATTCGGGTCTCGAAAATACGCTACACAACTCGTTAAAGTTCCCGTCACCTGACAGTTCAATCCATAGACGGTCAGGGTGTGCCTTATTGATCAGTCGCGCCAGATAAATGGGAAACATAACTGCAGCAGTACAACAGGCACAGCCCGTCAATGAGCTTTCAAACACACCCGATTGGGATAAATTTTTAAAGCTATCGGCATGACCGTTATTCAAGATAGCCCAGATTTCATGATATGGCTTTTGAGTAACTAACTGCTGTAAAACAGTGGTTTTACCGGCGCCGAACGCTCCACTGATTACATAGGTTGAAATGTGCTTGGCGCGCCACGCAGTCATAAACCGTTTATTTTTCTAGGTAAATATCGGCATCGGGGCCTTCGCCACCTTCTTTACCGTCGGCACCAAACGAATATAAATCATACGGTTTGCCATTGCCACCCGGCGCAACGTATTGAATATCATTGCCCCAGCCATCTTTAGGCAGGCCGCCTTTAATATAGCCGCCATCTAGCCAGTTGGACGCATTAGCAGGCTTGTGCACCAAGGCATCTAGACCTTCCTGAGTGGTGGGGTAATGGTGCGTGTCCATTTTATACAGTTCGAGGGCATTGGCCACCGTTGATAATGTCGATTTGGTGGTACCCACGCGCGCGCGGTCACTTTGACCCATCACATTGGGCACGATTAACGCGGCTAAAATACCCAAAATAACCACCACGACCATCACTTCAATTAAGGTAAAGCCTTGCTGATAAAAGCGCTGAGATGGACGATGAGGGGATAACGTTAACGCATCATCAATTAACGGCTTAGATTGCATCGAAACGGTTTGCACAGGTCATTCTTCCTTTTACACATTTATTTTAAAAAACACGTTATACCATCAACCGTTTAGCATAAACCAAAATCATGACGTTTCGATTTTGCTTACATAGAAATCATGCTGGCTGCACAATGTGTATTTTTAAAAAGTCATTTTTGATAATCGGTTTAATTTACGAGATTATTCATATTGACAATTGGCAACATAACTGCCATCACAATCATCAGCACAATGCCAGCCATAAACACCAGCATTAGCGGTTCAAGCAGCGCCAGCAGGGTTTCAATCAGGGTCGTAACTTCCCGGTCCTGCATGCTGGCCGCCCGCGACAGCATGTGCTCAAGTTCGCCCGACGTTTCACCGCTACGAATCATCTGCACCATCATTGGGGGGAAAAATCCCGAACGTTCCAGTTGAGTGGCCAAATTGCCGCCTTCGGTGACTTTGTCAGCCGCGACCAAAATGGCATCACGAATAAGCCAGTTACTTGAAACTGCCGCACCAATACGCAATCCATCGACCAATGGTACGCCTGATTGACTTAAAATCGATAACGTACTGGCAAAGCGTGCGGCATTGATTCCGCGACTTAATTTACCCAATAACGGAAAACGCAGCACCCAGCGGTCTAGCGTAAACCGACCAGCATCGGTACGAATAAACCGAATAAATCCAAACACGCCGGCGACCAGGGCTATTAACAAATACGGCCACATGGTCCGAATAAACGCGCTTGAACTCATCATGACGCGCGTTAAAAATGGAAGCGTTTGGTGGCTGTTTTCAAAGACTTTAACGATATCGGGCACGACAAAGGTCATTAAGCCCATGACGATACCGAACGACATCAGCATTAAAATAATGGGGTAAATAAGCGCGCCCTGGATTTTTTTTTGCATGGCTGAACGGTTTTCGGTGTAGTCAGCCAACTGGTTTAAAATTAAATCCAGATGACCTGAACGCTCGCCTGCTGCAATGGTGGCAATATACAACGGTGGAAAACGTCCCGATATTTCAAATGCTTGAGCAAGCGAATGGCCTTCCATCACCTTGGCGCGTACATTAAGCAATAAACTGTTAACGTGGCGCTGTTCACTTTGTCGGGCTACTGCGCGCAATGCCTCTTCCAACGGAATGCCGGCTGCGCTTAGTACGGATAATTGGCGCGTCATCAGGGCTAAATCGTAGGCACTTAGACCGCCTTTAAATAAACCGGTTCGACTGCCTGCGGTTTTCGATTCGACCACCGGTTCAACGGCAATGGGCAGCCACGATTTTTCGCGCAACAATTGCCGAATTTGCCGCGCCGAATCGCCTTCAAGGGTGCCTTTTTGCTGTTTTCCCTGGGCATCAACCGCGGTATATTGGTACGCTGGCATAACGTCTGGCATTCCTTGGGATAAAAGAGTTTGGAGTATCGTTGCAGCCACATAATACAATTTAACCTAGTATGCTCAAAGCATTTTAAAAGATACGCACATTGTTAAGATTCAGCCCGTGTCGCCCGCAATACTTCCTCAAGCGTGGTTTTACCGGTTAAAACCTTACTTAAACCGTCTTGGCGAATGGACGGAGCGATAGTCCTCGCCAACGTTTCAAGCTCGTGTTCGGCGGCCTGGCTATGAATAAGGCGGCGCATGGCATCATCAACCGGCACCACTTCATAAATAGCGGTTCGCCCGCTAAAACCTGATAAATTGCAGCGTTCGCAGCCAACCGCAACCGGTAATTTTAACGGCGCAGTAAACGGCACGGTCTGAAATAACTGGGTTTCGTAGTCGTCGGCCACACGCCAAGTTACACAATGCGGGCATAACGTACGTACAAGGCGCTGCGCCACGACCCCAATCAATGACGATGACAGCAAAAACGGCTCAATGCCCATGTCTTTTAACCGTGTGACAGCTCCTACCGCAGTATTGGTATGTAAGGTTGACAACACTAAATGCCCGGTTAATGACGCCTGTACGGCAATTTCGGCGGTTTCCAAATCGCGAATCTCACCGACCATCACCACATCGGGGTCCTGGCGCAACATGGCGCGTAAACTGCGGGCAAAGGTCATATCGACTTTGGTATTGACCTGCGTTTGTCCGATACCATCTAGCTGATATTCTACCGGGTCTTCGGCAGTTAAAATGTTGCGCGTCTGGTCGTTTAAATCGGTCAAGACAGCATAGAGCGTCGTGGTTTTACCCGAACCCGTTGGACCGGTCACTAAAATAATGCCGTGCGGTCGATGAATCAGACGGGTTAAACGGGCATAGTCATCGGGCATAAGGCCTAAATGCGCCATGTTCAAACGACCTGCCTGTTTATCCAGTAACCGCATTACCACACGTTCGCCATGAGTAGAGGGCAAGGTCGACACCCGAACGTCGACCTCCCGACCTGCTAGACGCAACGAAATACGGCCATCTTGCGGAATGCGTTTTTCAGCAATATCAAGGCGCGCCATGACTTTAATACGTGATGTCAGCAAGGGCGCCAGTTCACGCCGTGGCTGCACAATATCACGCAGTTGACCATCGACCCGAAGCCGTACCGCTAAACGGCGTTCAAACGGTTCGATATGAATATCCGACGCGCCCAACCGAATGGCCTCAGATAGCAACGCATTGATTAACCGAATAATAGGGGCATCGTCCTCTTGTTCCATTAAATCTTCGGTTTCGGGCACCTGATCGGCTAGACTGAGCAAATCGGGGTGATCCTCAAGCCCTGCGGCCACCTGTTGTGATTCCCCCTGGTCGCCCGCATAGGCACCGGCCAGTAAACGCGCAAATTCATCTGCCTTCAAGGTTTTAAACGGCACCGGTGCGCCCAGCATACGCCGTACTTCATTTAAGGCAGGCAGAGGCGTATCGTCCCGCACCATAATGGTGGGTTGCGCACCATCAAACTGCAATAACACCCCGTGCCGCTTGGCAAAACTATACGGTAACTGACTTTGGCGCGCATGGCGGAGGTCTTGCACGGTAAATACCTGCCTTCATAAACTTAAATGCTAGTGTACTGTAGACAGGGAAATTTGGCTAGCAAGGGAACGGGGGGGGGCAAGGCGTGTTTAAACTCTGTTTTTCTGGATTCTACTTGATTAAGCGATTTTTCTAAGTATCATAAAAAAGACCGCAGCACATTCAAACAGCATGCGGTCTTCTTCTTTTTCTAATGCATTTTAAGCCAGATGAATAGTGTTATTGATAAGAACCATTACTGTTGTGGTTTATCATCTGAGCGTCTATGCCAGGGTGCTGAAGGACGGCGCTGCGGGCGGGTATTTTGCTGAGGTAGGGCTTGTTGGCCTTGTACTTGTGCAGGCATAGGTCCTGCCGATGCAATTTGCGTGACTGTTGCAGGCGTTACGCCGGTACGATGATAACCGTGCGTTCCATAGCCGTTATTGGGCATGGCTTGAGGGTTTGTAGGCGTATTCTGGTTAATCATTTGGCCGGGTTGGGTTTGAGCAGGCATCTGACTTTGATTATAGCCGCGACGCTGACCATAGCCCTGATACTGCGGATTATTCACATAACCTGATTGACGATTTTGCCAGCCCTGCGGGGGCTGCTGCGTATTGAGTTGTCGCATCGGAGTTGCTTGGCGGCCAAACATGCCGTTGCCCTGATTAATCATGGCATTGGGTTGCATAGGTGAGAACGGCCTGCGAGAAGGCCGTTGCCCCATCATTTCACCGCCCCGATGTTCCCACATTTGGCGTTTTTCAAACGGCGCTGGACGATAATTAAACGGCCCACGATGCACCACATTACCGCCTAGCGTGATCCATAAACCATTGGTATAGCGAACCGGCATCACACAAAAACAGCTACCCGGAAAATCTAAATACATGGGGTAATAGGCATAATTGGGCTCAGCCGGATAGTAAACAGGTGCGCCGCCCACTACATAATCGAGCGGCGGGGCAATATCACCTGATAGCATAGGGGCACCCCTTGGATCCATATCCATCGGGGCCACCACACAACCGGTTAGTAACGTTGCAAAGCTTAGAGCGCCCAGTGCAGCAAACTGTTTCATAGCAATCCTTTAGCGTTAAATGCCTTAAACGAGTCAACGTCTGATTGAGATGCTCAGCCGATAGGAATTTTATAAAGGCAACAAGTTGATATCACCTATTTTAAATCAAATAACTAGATTGCAGCCCAAAAAATGCCTAAATAATAAGCATTAGTAGTTAAATCATGTGAGTTTCTGTAACAATATGGAAAAAAATCACGTAAAATCAATGCTTAAACCGGCTGCTTATGGTCGAAAATAGACCTTGAAATTGAGTTAAAATTTTTATAGACAAGTCGTTACTGAATCTTGCCAGCTATTAAATCATGCGATCAAAAAACCGGCCTAGAGACCTAGACCGGTTTAAAACAACATTAACGGTCTGATATTATTCCAGATAATAGGTTTTTAACGGCGGAAAGCCATTAAATTCTACCGAACTATATGAGTTAGTGTAGGCCCCCGTGGTCATCCAGTAAATTTTATCGCCCACCGCTAGGTTTTGCGGCAATTGATAATTAGAGTTTTCGTACATGATATCGGTAGAATCACAGGTTGGACCGGCTAAAACGACCGTTCCATTTTCGGGGTTACTGTCCATTTTTGGAGTATAAATGGGGTATTTAATCGATTCACCCAGGGTTTCGATAAGACCCTGAAATAACCCCACGTCCAAATAAACCCAACGATTCAAGTCGGTACGCGATTTACGCGAAATCAGCACGACTTCTGATACGAGCACGCCAGACTCACCGACCAACGACCGACCCGGTTCCAAAATAATTTCCGGTAAATCGTCGCCATAGTCATCATGCAAATAACGCATGATTTCTTCGGCATAAATCTGAATCGGATTGACTTCAGAAATATAATTAGCGGGGAAACCACCGCCCATGTTAATCATTTGCAGCTTGATATCTTCTTCAAGTTTCATCCAGTCAAACATATACTTGACTTTAGACAGCGCCGCATCCCAAACCGCGATGTCTTTTTGCTGACTGCCCACATGAAACGAAATACCGTAAGGCACAAGGCCAAGCAGCTTGGCCTGCACCAGTAAATCAATGGCCATATCGGGGTGGCAGCCAAACTTGCGCGATAACGGCCATTCTGCGGTTTCGCCGCCTTCAACCAGAATGCGCACAAATATTTTGGAACCGGGCGCATTTTCAGCGATATTTTGCAAATCTGCTTTAGAATCGGTAGCATACAGACGAATGCCACGCTCAAACGCATATTTAATATGCGCGGCTTTTTTAATGGTATTGCCGT
Source organism: Moraxellaceae bacterium (assembly GCA_018260315.1). Lineage (GTDB taxonomy): Bacteria > Pseudomonadota > Gammaproteobacteria > Pseudomonadales > Moraxellaceae > JAGLBJ01. Next base: position 11,115 of record JAGLBJ010000033.1, read on the forward strand.
ATGAAATACGTTCAGGTGCAACGCCTGCATCAAGCACGCGGTCCAGTTCAAAAATGGAAGCACAGTCAAAACTTGACCCTAAATCGCGCAGTACATTCACTACTTCTGCGCCCGGGTTTGCCTTCATGGCATAGTGAACTTTTGCAATGGGAAAACAGGTAATTAACTCTTGATATTTTTGACGGATAATTTCTAAATCGACCACTAAAAATGGCGTTTCCTTGTCTTGCGCAAAGGCCTGAATTTTAGACCATTCTTCGGGGGAGCAGTAATCGTTTAAACGCATGGGCGGTTCACTCAGGTGTGGGGTGAAAGCGGACGGATAGGCTCTGATGATGCACCAGAAACCGGTTAAAATAATACCTTAAATTTGGTGTGCCGATAAGGGTAAATTTAAAGGATTTCGTAAATGCTCAAGTCTAACGGGCACCCCGAAACGTATCTAATCTGACCCATTTATACTCAAACGACTCATTAGACGCACTATTTAAGTACCATAGGCCGGGGCCTAAGCAGTTGTGCGGCCTGATACTGCTGCCAGGCGCGTAAATTGGTCGGGTCAATGGCATCATGTTGGTTCAGTGATACGTTTAAATCACGCAAGCGACCGTCTGTGACTTTATAAATCCAGCCATGAATTTCAAGGGATTGGCCGCGTGCCCAGGCATCTTGCACCAGCGTTGTTTGAGCTAAATTTAATACTTGTTCCATGACGTTGAGTTCACATAGCCGGTCATTTTGGTCTTGCAGGGGCAATCCCAGCAAGAGATTGGCATGTTTACGCGCCGTTTCCTGAATATGCCGCAGCCAGTTATCCACAAGACCCAGTCGCGTATCTTCAAGCGCAGCCCCGACCCCACCACAGCCATAATGCCCGGTAACAATAATATGCTCGACTTTAAGCACATCGACTGCAAATTGAATGACCGATAAACAGTTAAAATCAGTATGAAGCACCTGATTGGCCACATTACGATGCACAAACACCTCACCGGGGGCCAGGTCGACCAGTTCGGTGGCGGGCACGCGGCTGTCACTACAGCCAATCCATAAATATTTGGGACGCTGCTGCTGGCCTAACCGGGTAAAAAAATCGGCATCGCGTTCAACCTGACGTGCGGCCCATTCTTTATTGCGTTGTAATAAATGGTCTAATGGCATGGAGGACGTCCGATATTTATCAACAATTTAAGAAGCGGAAACTGCTGCCTCTTCAGATTTGCGGGATTTTTGCCGACCTTTTTTGCTTAATTTGTCGCGTATGCGCTGGCGTTTAAGGGGCGATAAATAATCGACAAATAATTTACCGTCCAAATGGTCAAGTTCATGCTGAATACAGACCGCAAGCAACCCTTCAGCTTCCATTTCAAACGGTTGGCCGTCCAAGTCCTGGGCGTTAATGCGAACCTTAGCGCGCCGTTCAACCTGGTCAAAAAATTGCGGAACTGACAAACAGCCTTCTTCATACGGTTTGGTTTCTTCGGTCAGTGGCGTAACATTAGGATTAACAAAAATCATCGGCTGGTTTTTTTCTTCCGATAAATCCATGACAATTAACGCAATATGTCGGTCAACCTGACTGGCCGCCAGACCAATGCCGGGCGCGGCGTACATGGTTTCAAGCATATCGGCGGCCAACTGTTTGATTTCAGGGGTAATATGCGTAATCGGCTTAGCGCGGGTACGCAAGCGAGGGTCGGGGAAACTTAGAATCGGTAAAAGTGCCATAGGGTTATAATCCTGCAAAAATACGTAATAAGTCCAGACAGCCCTAGGCGCGGCATAACGTCATTAATAGGTTAGTGGGCTTAGACTTAAGGTTTAAGCAGGCTATTTTAGCATAAGTTTAAAGCATTGCCGTAAAGCGGGCTTAAAATCATTGTGTAATGAATAAAAATGCATTAAGGGCCATCAGCAACTGACAGCCCTTAACCGGCTTGAAACATTAACTTCTTAAAACGATTTGCGGCTTAATTGACAACCACACGTTTCCAGCTGAACGGACCAAAGGCATATAAGCCATTATCAGCATTGACCTGGGAATTAACGGTAAGTTTTAACCATTCAAGCGGTAAGGTGCTACCATGGAAAATCACGCGGTGAAAGTTGGTTACGTTATAACCGTTGGGCTGCTTGGAATACGCATCATCGCTACATGCAGTGGCCAAAGCGCCGCTGGTTGCACCGGTAGTGGCATTAACTGGTTCAATCACACAAGCCGATTTGGCCATTAAGGGATTATCTGACCGGAAAGCATGCGAATCACCATTTAATAATAGAACCGGCTTGGCAAAATCTTTGGTACGGCTGGCGATAATATCGACATAAGGCGTATAGCCCGACAGGTTGCCTTTTGATGTATCCCACATATCGGCTTGCGTTAAAATAACCACTGAGCCCACATGATTGGTTGCCGCCTGGTCAAATGCAACATTCAGCCAGTTTTTGGTTGCGGCAGTGCGCGCCGTTACTTCAGCCTGTTGCGCTGCACTCATGCTGGGCGTTACGTACCAGGGGTCGGTACCGTTATTTGAACCGCCCGGAATGTTGACCGAGGCATACAGAGTATTACCCGAAATCCACCAAGTATTTTCTACATACTGACGGTCGCCTGCTGTAGTGCCTTCCGTTGCCTGGGTATGTACCGTCATGGGCGCGCCCAGAGTTTGACCCGGTTTACCAAAGAAAATATTGCGTACAAGCTGTAAATTTTGAATCGGGTCGCCGCTCGCGTAATTGACGGGTAAGCCTGTTTTGGCGTCCATCACATAGTCAATTTTACCCGTTGCAGGATTGTATGTGCCGCCTGATTGTTTTTGTTTATTGCAGTCTTCCCATTCATTATCGCCCGGGGTATAAATCAAAGGCACTTTAAAGGCTGTAAACAAATCATAGACGCTACGGTTATAGCTTTCGGTACAAGGCTCGCTGCCCGAATGAATATCGCCGCCATGTAATGCAAAGGCAATGTCTTTATCGCTGTTAATCGTATTGATAAAATTTGGCGTTGCCTTAAATTCAACAGCATCGGCACCGTATGGCATGTCACCAAATACAGCGACTGACGTGACGGGATAGGTCGGTGCATTGGCGGTAATCACCGGAGCAGTGCTATCGCCGCCGCAGGCCGTCAGGCCGGTTAATGTGACACCTAATGCCGAGCATAGCCCTAAAGCACGGGGTTGGGCAGATAAGAAAGATTTTAGGCGCATAGTAAACATCATCTTAATGAAGTTAAAAGCCAGATTGTAGGCAAGTTATATGAAGATTTGATGACGTTCTAAGAGCCTGCCGCCTTTGCCGACAGCCTGGGCAACGCGACTTGCCAACTGACCTGAAAGGACGAGTCCAAATAATGCACCTCTTGACGGATCCATGGGGTTATGAAAAATTTTGAAAACCGCCTGTCAATGTCTAGACTTATTGAGCATAAACGCTTATTGTAGCCTAGAGTACGCCTGTATGGATTCTGATAAAAGCAATAAAGGCTTTTAAACTTTAAAAATCAACATTTTAAACGCATAACCGGAGAATCACTTTGATGACTGTAGCACGGACCGCCCGCCATAATAACAAATCCCCTCAGCCGCTCGGTTTAAAAACGTGGGCTCAAGCGTTTATGCTGGGCAGTGTGTTGTTTACCGCCGGCGCTGCGATGTCGGCTCATGCCAATAATCCTTCGCCAACACTACGTGCCGATGCCCCCAATGTGTATATCGTTAAAAAAGGCGATACATTGTGGGATATTGCCAAACATTATTTGAACAGTCCATGGCGCTGGAAGGAAATCTGGGCGGTTAATCCGCAGGTTCGTAATCCACACTGGATTTATCCCGGCGATAAATTATTAATGTGTACCTTAAACGGTCATAAAATTGTCGGGGTTGATATGGGTGATGGCTGCGCTGGCATTATTCGCCGCGCTACCAGTCAAGTGACCAAAGTGCGTATTGAACGTACGAATATGGGCATACCGGTCATTCCGTTGGGCGATATCCAAAACTGGCTGACGGCGGTAACCATAGTCGATGGAGAAACGTTAAAACGCGCACCGTATGTGTTAGCGGCTAAAAACAAGCATATTATTACTGCCATTGGCGATGTGGTCTATGTGCGCAATGTCGATAACCAGCCGGTCTTGACTATTGGCAAGCGCTACGGTGTTTATCGGGAAGAAAATCACTATATTGACCCGGTAACGCATCAGAGCTTGGGCCATGAAATGCGTGAAGTGGCGAGGGGCCAACTCATTGCCGCCGATGCCAATGTCAGCTCATTAAAATTAACCGAATCGTTGCAGCAAGAGGTGCGCGAGGGCGATTTGGTGCTACCCGAGCAGGATAATCATTATCCGGCGTTATTTTATCCCGAAGCTGCGCCAAGCGATTTACCCGCAAGCCAAGTGCTCAATGTAATGGACGCAGTCAGTACGGGTGCAGCTGGCAGCGTCATTGCGATTAACCGGGGCGTATCGTCGGGTGTGCAGGTGGGCCAAGTCGTAGCCGTCAATAAACAGGACGCACGCATTTATGACCCGCAGCGTAAAGACATCGTTAAAATGCCGAATGAGCGCGAAGGCTTGGCCATGATTTTTCGCAGTTTTAAAAATATCAGTTATGCCTATGTGCTAGAAGCCGATGAACCCGTTAAAACAGGTGATGAGGTTCGTGCGCCGGTTGACCGTTAGGCTTTGCCTGATTTTAAAAGATTATAAAAGGATACCAGAATGAGCGTGTTTGATGTCTGATACGCTTGATTTGTTTGCGCCTGAGCCCGAAGTCCCGTTCATTGATGGCGCGGCAACGGTGCAGCTCGTGCATGAAATCACCTTATGGCTGTTGGTCAATCAAGCTACGAATGCCTATAATCAATTAATTGAACACTATAAAACACCTTGGACTGCCCTAAATGCATCACCGGACGATTGGGCCAGTCTAGGGCTTGATGCGCGACATGTGAAGCGACTAAATCAGTGGCAAACCAAGCCCAATGTGGCTGAAATTGAACGCGTTGATAAAACATTACAGTCATTGCAAACCCGTGGCGACTATATAATGCGTTTGCATGATGCCACGTATCCGCATTTACTTAAGCAAATTGATGACCCGCCGCCCTTTTTGTTTATTGCCGGTGCGCCCGATATTTTACAACAGCCCCAAATCGGTATGGTCGGCTCACGTAAACCTACCCCGGCTGCCCGTCGCACGGCTCAACAGTTTGCGCATTGTTTTGCCCAAAATGGCTTATGGGTGACCAGCGGCTTAGCGCAAGGCATTGATGCCGAGGCGCATATCGGGGCATTGTCGGTGCCTGGCGGGCGTACCATTGCCATTTTGGGCAGTGGCCTGGCCACTTGTTATCCGGCTGCACATGCCGTGCTTTATCAACAAATTGTAGATGCCGGTGGCGCGGTCGTGTCCGAATTTATACCGGATACGCCGCCGCAGGCTTATCATTTTCCAAGGCGTAACCGTATTGTGAGCGGGTTATCGCTTGGGGTGTTGGTGGTTGAGGCAGCATTGCAAAGCGGTTCGCTGATTACCGCACGGCTGGCCGCAGAACAGGGACGGCTTGTGTTTGCTATTCCAAGTCATATTGAAAATGAACAGGCGCGCGGCTGTCATCATCTGATACGTGAAGGGGCTATTTTGGTCGACCAGCCCGAACAGGTCACCGACGATTTGCAATTGCCCAAACGTTGGCAAGCGCAGGAACTGGCTACTCAAATTCCGCCCGATGCTACACCGAGTGCATCGACGGTCGCCGAGTTAAATCCGGCCATACGCGATTTAAGCGCCGAATTACAAGTGTTGTTGAATGTGCTAGACTGGCAAGGGCAGGATATGGACCAGTTAATAGCCGCCAGTGGTTTAGAGGTAGCGCTCTTGTCTAGTCAATTGATGGAACTGGAGCTGGCTGGTTATGCCGTGGTTCAAGCGGGCCGTTATGTACGCTGC
>JAGLBJ010000034.1 GCA_018260315.1 Moraxellaceae bacterium
TTAGTATTTTAAAAGATTTTGACCATCCTATCGTTCAGCAAGATTTTATTTACCGCGAACATGACCTAAGCTGTGCCGATTTAAGCCTAATAGGTCTACGTTGTGCTGCGTGTGCCTGGCTGATTGAACAAAAATTATTGCAAAATCAGGGGATTAAACAAGTTTCAGTTAATTTGGCCAATCAACGGTTATGGGTTAGTTGGCAGGATGAACACATCCGTATTAGTGAGATTTTGGCCCAGGTCGAACAAATCGGTTACAGCGCCCGCCCGTTTAAACAGGATACTCATACCGCGTTATTGACTGCACAAAGCCGGCAAATGTTGATGCGCCTAGGCGTGGCGGGGTTAGGTGCTATGCAGGCGATGATGTACGCCACGGCTGTTTATTTAGGCGATGCCAGCGGTATTACCCCAGAATTTCGCAATTATTTTCGTTGGGTCGGGCTCATGGTCAGTTTGCCGGTGTTTTTATATTCAGGTGCACCGTTTTATCAATCGGCTTGGTCGGCATTGCGCGCGCGAACCATCAACATGGACGTACCCGTATCGATTGCGCTCATCATCACGTTTTTAGCCAGTTTATACGCCACCGTCAGCCATAATGGCGACACCTATTTTGATTCAGTCAGCATGTTTATCTTTTTCTTGCTGGGAGGTCGTTTTGTAGAGGTTAAAGCGCGCCAACGGGCCAGTTTAACGGCTAACGATTTGCAACTTATTCAGCCGATGTTGGCCCATTACCTCGGGCATTTGGGACAAAACAAACCACTGCAAGACATCGCAGCCCATGACCTAAGCATTGGCGACTGGATTCAGGTACGTGCGGGTGAAACAGTTCCGTGCGATGGACTTATCGTCCAAGGATTGGCACAGATTTCTGAGGCCTTGATAACTGGCGAATCAGACGCGCTGGAACGTACCATCGGACAAACCGTGCTGGGCGGCAGTCAAAACTATACCCTACCGTTCATTATGCAGGTAACAGCACCGCCCGCCCACAGTCAGCAGGCCTTACTCGACCGGCTAATGAACCGCGCCTTGGCAGAACGGCCAACGGCTGCAAAAGCGGCTGACCGCATGGCCCACTGGTTTGTAGCGCGTGTACTGGTCTTTGCAGTACTGGTTTTTGCGGGCTGGTGGTATGTCGCCCCAGAACGGGCGGTATGGGCAACGCTTGCGGTGCTGGTGGCGACGTGTCCGTGTGCTTTATCGCTGGCAACCCCGATGGCCCTTACAGTCGCAACCAACCAAATGGCCCGTTTTGGGTTTTTGATAACGCGCGGCCATGTCATTGAGCAACTTGTGCAAGCGACCCATATTATTTTCGATAAAACCGGAACCTTAACGTTAGGCCGGCCAAGCTTGATTAAGCAAACCTGCTTTAATCCTACAGATATCCAACACAGTGCCGAGCTTGATGCGCATTATTTAAGTATCGCTACTGCTCTTGAAAATACGAGCAATCATCCACTGGCGCATGCCTTGCGATTAGCCAGTCACAGATTACCCCTGCCACAAGCGCATAACGTTAGCCATCATACTGGCGGCGTTGAGGGCATGGTAAATGGGCGTGCTTACCGGTTAGGTCACAGGCGCCATGCGGTGGGGAATGTATCGCATAAAACTGCTACAGCGCCTATCGCTTCAGGTTCAAACAATTTTTTAAATATCGTTTTAGCCGAACAACTTGATTCAACCTGGCAAGCGGTGGCAGGCTTTGAATTTGATGATGCCATTCGTCCTGCCGCTCAGGTCACTATTCAGGCGTTACAGCAGGCGGGTTTAACCGTATATATGTTATCAGGTGACCCTTCGGAACATGCGCAGTATATTGGCGAACAATTAGGCATCAATGTCTGTAAAACAGGCTTAACTCCAGAACAAAAAGTATTGGAAGTCAAGGCATTACAGCAAAACGGGGCACAGGTTGTTATGGTGGGCGATGGCGTTAATGATGCGCCGGTATTGGCAACGGCCAACCTATCGATTGCAATGGGCAGTGGCACCGATTTGGCGCATATTTCCGCCGACAGTATTTTGTTAAATGACGATTTAAGCGCTATTTTGCGCGCGCGATTACTCTGCATTAAAGCCAATCGTATTATTAAACAAAATCTCAACTGGGCCATCGCTTATAATATTTTAATGTTGATTCCGGCCGCATTAGGTTATATTCCGCCGTGGCTGGCTGCTATCGGCATGTCGTTAAGTTCGGTATTGGTGGTCTTGAATGCCATGCGCCTGCAACGGTTTTAAATTAAACCAAGACTGACTCTGGCCCATCGGTTTAAGTCGCTATTTAAATTTTAGTTTGTTATGCTTTAGACCGTTTACTTATGATCCATACGCGCTAGGTGACCCTATGACAAGCTCGCAAAATACTGATACATCGTCTAAAAATATTCAATTGCTCGAACAGATTAGTGCACTTGCCTTAGAATATGCCGATAAATCACCCCATGATATTTTAAAGTTAGCCTTTGCTCAAGGTGGCGAGATAGCCATTTCGTTTAGTGGAGCTGAAGATGTAGTTTTAATCGATATGGCACACCGTTTAAAATTGCCGTATCGTGTATTTAGTTTAGACACCGGCCGTTTGCATGCCGAAACTTATCAATTTTTAGAAACGGTGCGCAAATTTTATAATACTCCAATAGAAATTTGTTTCCCCGAACCCCAAGCCGTGCAAACGATGGTCAATGCTAAGGGGTTATTTAGTTTTTATGTCGATAATCACCAAGAATGTTGCGGCATTCGTAAAGTTCAGCCATTGCGCAAAAAACTGGCTACGCTAGATGCCTGGATTACCGGACAACGTAAAGACCAAAGCCCGACTCGAAGTCATGTGCCGATTGTGCAGCACGATGCAGTATTTTCAGGCGAAGGTAAAACGTTGTTAAAATACAATCCGTTAGCCCATTGGACCAGCGCGGACGTGTGGAATTATATCCGCATGATGGAAATTCCGTATAATCCCCTGCATGAAAAAGGCTATATTTCAATTGGCTGCGAACCCTGCACACGTCCTGTATTGCCCAATCAGCATGAACGAGAAGGCCGGTGGTGGTGGGAAGAAGCCACGCATAAAGAATGTGGCCTGCACGTATCGCAACAATAAAACGGCTTAGGAAATCAATTTTTCCGCTCCCTAACTTCCTCAGACGGCTTCCCTAAATCCATTAACGTTTAAAAATCGGAAATGGATTTAAGGGATTTTTAATGAGCCAAGCCACCTGTTCTTTAGCAATTATGCGATGAAATCCTGCATTTGGAAACTGACGCTTTAATTGTCGAATGAGTGTTTTATCGACCCCATGGCATACAATACCAAAGGAAAAATCGTCTAAATCGGCTTGCCGCAAGATTTCCACTAAAAGATAAGCCCTCGATTTAAACGAGGTAACTTTATGATGCTCACCAATCATTAAGGCAATTTCAGTTTGCCACTTTTCTAAATATTGTGTCGCTAAAAAAGTTTCTGCCAGCGTGATTGACGGTGGCAAATAATCGACCGTTTCTGCCGTAAACAGGCCCAAATCATGAAAAGCGAGCGCGATTTGTAATTTATGCTCTTCTTCAGCAGTTAAAAATGTTAAAGCCTGACAAATACGATAGACCCGATAACAATGATTTCGATAACCGTTAAAATCCTTACCAATGGCTGCTTTATAATTCTGCAAAATATCTTCTAAAACCAGTAATGATTGTTTAATTTCCATAGGTTACTTCAATTTCTATTAAATAGTTTTTAACACGTTTAATGGTCAATATCAAAGGCTGCTGACAGGGCCTCATGCAAGCGCCCGACTGCAATGACGTGTAACCCTTTAATAGGCTCGCGTGGTGCATTGCCGCGCGGAATAATGGCTGTTTTAAAACCATGTTTAACGGCCTCGCGCAGGCGTTCCTGACCATTAGGCACAGGCCGCACCTCGCCTGACAATCCGACTTCACCAAAGACGGCCAAATGTTGTGGTAGCGGTTTAGCCCGCAAACTGGAGGCACAGGCCAGCAACACGGCTAAATCGGAGCCTGTTTCGAGCACTTTAACGCCGCCGACCACGTTTACATAGACATCTTGGCCGCTTGTTTGAATACCACCATGGCGATGCATGACCGCCAGTAACATCGCTAATCGATTTTGTTCGAGTCCCAAAGCTACCCGTCGCGGCTGCCCGTGCGCATCATCGACCAAGGCCTGCACCTCGACCAGTAACGGGCGCGTTCCTTCTCGGCTCACCATAACGATACTGCCTGCAATGGCCTCATCATAACGACTTAAAAAAATTGCCGACGGATTAGCCACTTCCCGCAGACCTTTATCGGTCATGGCAAACACACCAAGTTCATTAACGGCACCAAACCGGTTTTTAACGGCACGAATCATGCGAAATCTTGAATCCGATTCACCTTCAAAATACAAGACACAATCGACCATATGCTCAAGCACTCGAGGCCCGGCCAACGCACCTTCTTTGGTCACATGGCCTACCAAAAATAAGGCCGTTCCACTTTGCTTGGCGTAACGGGTTAACAGCGCTGCAGACTCACGAATTTGGGATACACCGCCGGGTGCCGATTGCAATGTTTCGGTATATAGGGTTTGAATGGAATCCAAGATTGCCACGGCTGGTTTTTGATGAGCCAACGTGGCACAAATGGTTTCTACAGAGGTTTCGGCCATTACATTTAACGCATCAATCGGCAATTCCAGGCGATTGGCCCGCATGGCTACCTGACCCAGCGATTCTTCGCCCGTCACATACAGTGCGCTACCCTTGGGCTGGCTTGCCATATATGTGGCTGTTTGTAATAAAATGGTTGACTTGCCAATGCCCGGGTCCCCACCAATCAACACCACCGAGCCGGTCACCAGACCGCCGCCTAAAACTCTATCGAACTCTCCAATACCTGTACTTAAGCGTTGTTCACGCGTCATACTGACTTGATTTAATCGCGTTACTGCCGCCGCCTGTCCTGCATATCCCCCGCTACTGGTGCTGATACGAGCGCGATGGGTACTAGCCGGTTCAAGTTTACTTTCTACCAGACAATTCCATTCACCACAATCGCTACATTGGCCCGCCCATTTGCTATGTTTGGCACCGCAATGTTCACAGGTATAGACCGTTTTAACTTTTGACATATGATTAAACCTAAAAATCGTTTATTGTCTAAAAATGCAATTGTTTAGTGTAGCGGATATTTATGTTCCGCATGATAATTTATGGTTGGTTCTAATCTTAATACGACTTAACCTGACGCTTTTAAAATCTTTTAAAATAGCTGTTATTAATAGATTTTATAAAATAGTGGCATGCTGTTCATAATGGATAAATTGAGCTTCATGGCTAAATTTAAAAATCTAATCATCTTTAAAGTAAACAAACTGCTTCAATAAAGTTATCTAACATTACAAAATGTAATGAAAAACGGCTTTAATCATTAAAAAAAACTGCTAGCATCTAGCTTAACATCAAATTCTAGGGGTCTATAAAATGCAATCGTATGATTTAAAACATAAGACTCAAGCAGGCTTAGCGCTTACGTTAGTGGCTTTAATGTGTTTGTCGCCCTGGGCTGAAGCAAAGCGTTTAGGCGGTGGCAGCAGTCATGGCATGACCCGCAGTGGTATGTCGTCTTCGTCCTCACCTGTACGCCCTTATTCCCCTCCCCCCTCTTATTCTCCAACCCCTAGTCCTTCAACGGGTTTGGCTGGTCGTAAAGTCGGTATGGGGACGGTTGCAGCCGGTGCATTGGCCGCCGGAGCTGCTGGTTATGCGTTAGGGCATTCTAATTCGGCCAATGCCAATCCAAATTATAACCAAAACGGTAACGGACAAAATGGCGGTTACGTCCAAAACGGCGGCTATAACAATGGCCCGGTACAAAATCAAAGTTCCGGATTTTCCTGGTTTTGGCCTTTATTGTTAGCAGGTATCGGATATTTCCTGTATCGCCGGTTTAAGTCAAAACAAGTCGCGCAGCCGGTTGGCGCTCCCGCAGCGCATTATGCCCCCTCCCCTACTGCCGTGCCTGCAAGCGCAGCACCTTATGGCAACAGTGAAACGTTGGCAGATGGTACAGCGACCAATGCCTTTTTGCGTCAAGCGCGCAGTACTTTTTTGCATTTGCAGGCCATGAATCAGGGCAGTAATGTTGAGGAACTGCGCCGCTACTTTACCCCTGATATGTTTGCCGATATCAGCCGAGATATTTCGACCAATGCCGAAACTGCCGATTTTCCGCAGCTTAATGCGCAGTTGATTAATTCGACTCAGGAAAACGGTCAATATATCGCCAGCGTTCGATTTAACGGCATGGTGAGCGAAAGCTTAAATGCCCCAACAACACCTTTTAGCGAAGTTTGGCATTTTGTCAAACCTTTAAATGGGGGAGATTGGGTCGTGGCGGGTATTCAACAGGAAAATTAATTTTATTTAACGGGTTAAAACTTTAAAAGGCTATTCTTAGGAATAGCCTTTTTTTGCTGCGGCTTTATATAATGGGGGGTAGCCTTATCTCGAATTGAGATGGCATTTTAGCCGTCTCTCTAGACCTATTTTTTTCATTAAAAAATGCTTATAGGTCCGTAATCCTGCGGTCAATCCAATCGTTCCAGCGTAAATTTCTGCTGCAAAACGCGCTCAAGTTCAGGCAACATAAACGCATCATCTTCACTGGCAAAACTGATGCTAACGCCTAAAGCTCCAGCCCGTCCGGTTCGCCCAATACGATGCACATAATCTTCCACCTGGTCGGGTAATGTATAATTAATGACGTGACTAATCCCATTAACATGAATGCCGCGTCCAGCCACATCGGTAGCAATCATAATGGATAGAGTACCGGTTTTAAAATGCGCTAACATTTTTTCACGTTTATCTTGCGGCATTTCTCCCGACAACATGCCGACTTTATAGCCTTCCCTTTTTAGGCGTTCATAGAGCTGCTTGACCTGGTCGCGCCGGTTAGCAAATATAATAACTTTCTCAACCGGCTCTGTGGTTAAAATATGCTTGAGCAAACGTTCTTTGTCATTATTGCCAACCACATACATACGCTGTTCGACTTGGGCACTGGTCGATTGTTCAGGTTCTATTTCAACGGTTACGGGCTCAAATAGCCACTGCTGCGCTAAATTTAAAACGTCATAGTTAAAAGTCGCCGAAAACATCAGAGTTTGACGTGCCTCTTTGGGAGGCATTTTACGCATAATCGTTTTAACTGCAGGGATAAAACCCATATCCAGCAATCGGTCGGCTTCATCAATCACCAAAAAATCAATCATATCAAACGCAATTTCGCGTTGCTCGACGAAATCCATTAACCGGCCCGGGGTAGCCACCAAAATATCTAAAAATGCGCTGTTTAATTGCTTGCGCTGTTTATCATAGTCTACCCCACCCACGAGTGTTACTACATGTAAGTCGGTATACTTCAGCAATAAGCGCGCATCATTTTCGATTTGCAAGGCCAGCTCACGCGTTGGCGCTAAAATTAACGCACGCGGTTCGCCTCGAAACCGTTCACTTTTAGAAAGGGGGTTAGACAGCAAGTCATTAATAACAGTAATTAAAAAAGCAGCCGTTTTGCCCGTACCTGTTTGCGCGCGTCCAATAGCATCATGACCGGCTAGGGTAAATGTTAAAACCTGCGCCTGAATGGGGGTCATCTGACTAAAGCCTAAATCATCGATAGCTTGTTCTAGTAACGCATGCAGCGCTAAGGTGTCAAAGCCTTGGGTCATAAGGTGATCTCTTGATGTAAACCATACACTATTACCGATTAAATTTAGTCAGTAAACGGTTCTTAAAATATTTATCATAAAAAAAACCGCAGTATCGCATAAGATAAGCGGTTTTTTTAGGAGACTAAAGGACTGACTGTTGCATGGGGTATTAATTAAAAATTACAGCAGCAATAATGAACCCTGAAATCCTGCTATTAATCTAATGAAATTACATCTTCAGCTTGTAAGCCTTTATCGCCATCGACGACGGTAAATTCGACCCGTTGGCCGTCACGTAATGTACGATGACCGTCACCTCGAATGGAGCGAAAATGAACAAAGACGTCAGTGCCGCCCTCCCGCTGAATAAAACCAAATCCTTTGGTGTCATTAAACCACTTTACGACGCCTTCTTCACGTGCTGCCATTAACAAAACCCTCAAGCTTAAATACTAATTTACGATAAATAATCTGATGATGTCTGTTAGCCACGTTCGGCTATTATTACGAACGAATAACTCTTAACCGGGCAACATCACTCAATCAAGTGAGGTTAGCATGAACCTGCACGATATGCAAAGCTTAATCCACCATCCTGCACGTTATACCTGTTATTGCTACAAAATTCTACAATTTATTCATCGGGTAAATTAAAGCTTTAGGCTTACATTAAGTCTTTAAGGGTATTTACACTTTTTTTGATTGTTTAAACCACATAACCGCTTATGAACAAACCTAAAAGGAGATTTGACTCCATTATTTATAAGGGTTGAGCATGTCGCCGTTTAGCGTTTTTTAGGTTAATTGCTGATAAACTTCTTAAACTTTGCAGCGAACTGGTAGGTTTAAGCCAAATATTTTACTAATCATGAAATTTAATTAAAAATGCTTTAAAATACATTGCATTCTCGTTAAAATCTGCGTATCTTGCAGGTATCTAGCCACTATTTAGCTAACTTTACCGCGATTATGCACTGTTCATGCATCTTAAAACCGCATAATCTTTGCATCAGATAATTACTGATAACCTTATGTTTTGAGGTACGCCATGGCCGATGTTCTTGTGTTAAATGGGCCAAATTTAAATTTATTGGGAATGCGTGAACCAGGCATTTACGGTAGTGTAACGCTTGAAAATATTGCTAAGGTGCTGGCTGCTCAAGCCAAACAGCATGAGCTAACCTTGGAAACCTTTCAAAGTAACTGGGAAGGCGCCCTGATTGACCGCATTCATAAGGCACTCAAAGAAAAAACGCGCTTTATTATTATCAATCCGGCCGCTTTAACGCATACTTCGGTCGGCTTACGCGATGCCCTGCTTGCCGTTAATCTACCCTTTATTGAAGTACATTTATCCAATATTTACGCTCGCGAATCCTTTCGGCATCACTCCTATTTGTCAGATAAAGCACAAGGGGTCATTTCTGGTTTAGGCGCACAAGGCTATGAATTTGCTTTAATGGCGGCAATTGAACATTTAAGACCCAAGACACCGGACATCAATCCACAACGTGCGACGCAACACTAAGCTAAACATGAATACCCAAAATCGCCTGTATGCTCAACAGGCTTAAGGACGTAATCCATTGATTTTTAGTAACATTTAGGCTCTGGACACAGGTTGGTTGATATGGACATTCGTAAAATTAAAAAATTAATCGAGCTGATGATTGAGTCTGACCTGCAAGCGCTTGAAGTTCGTGAAGGCGAACAATCCATTTCTTTAACCCGGCGCCTGCCTGCCCCATCTCTGCCTGCCTATGATGTACCCGATTTGCCAGCCGTTAAAATACAACGTGGCGCTCTGGAACTTGCCCCGATGGTAGGCGTTTTTTACGCAGCGCCAAGCCCCGGGGAACCGCCTTATACTCGTATTGGCCAAACGGTTCAAGCGGGTGATACGTTGGGCATTGTTGAAGCCATGAAAATTATGAACCCGTTAGAGGCCACGCGAAGTGGCGTTATTTCAGAAATTTTGGTGCAAAATGGCGATGTCGTTCAGTTCGGTCAGCCGTTATTTCGGTTTAAGGATTAGCGTTTTACGCTTAAAAGTAGTTCTACATTGCAAGCTAAGCCTAGCTTAATGAAGCTGGCATCTGACATACGCGGATTAATCTATGCTGCATAAAGTTTTAATTGCCAATCGTGGTGAAATCGCATTACGCATTACGCGTGCTTGTCGTGCTTTGGGTATTAAAACAGTTGGGGTGTATTCGACGGCTGACCATAATTTGATGCATTTACGCTTTGTTGACGAAGCGGTCTGCATCGGACCAAATGCCTCAACTGAAAGCTATTTAAATATTCCGGCGCTATTAACCGCAGCAGAAGTGACCGGAACAACTGCCATTCACCCGGGCTACGGTTTTTTATCCGAAAATGCCGAATTTGCCGAAGCCGTCGAACATGCCGGTTTTATCTTTATCGGGCCGCGTCCGGAGCATATTCGGTTAATGGGCAATAAAGTATCGGCTATTCAGGCAATGCGTAAAGCAGGTGTACCGACTGTGCCGGGCTCTAGCCGCGCTGTGCTGCCGAACACAGCGTTAAACGAAGCCAAACATATTGGTTTTCCGTTAATTGTTAAAGCAGCAGCAGGCGGCGGTGGACGCGGTATGCGCATTGTTAACAACATAGACCAATTAGTCGAGTCGGTGCAAAGTGCACAGCGTGATGCCGAAATGTGGTTTGGCGATGACAGTGTTTATATTGAAAAATTTTTACAAAAGCCCCGGCATGTCGAAGTGCAAATTATCGGCGATGGTGAAGGTCATGCGATTCATCTGTATGACCGCGATTGCTCGTTACAACGGCGTCATCAAAAGGTATTAGAAGAAGCGCCCGCCCCAGATTTGCCCGAAGATACGCGGCAAAATATTTTGGCTGCCTGTGTACGCGCCTGTGAACAAATCCAGTACCGAGGCGCGGGTACATTTGAGTTTTTATTTGAACAGGGCGAATATTATTTTATTGAAATGAATACGCGCGTTCAGGTTGAACACCCCATTACCGAAATGATTACCGGCATTGATATTATCGAACAACAACTTAGAATAGCTGCAGGATTGGGCCTAAATTTGCAACAGTCTGATATTAAAGTGCGCGGTCATGCCATTGAATGTCGCATTAATGCCGAAGATCCATTGACCTTTAGCCCAAGCCCCGGCACCGTTCAGCATTATCATGCGGCAGGCGGCGCGGGTATTCGTATGGATTCCCATTTATATTCAGGCTATGTGATTCCGCCTTATTATGATTCACTGATTGGTAAACTCATCGCTTACGGTCAAACACGCGCGCAAGCGATTGCCCGGTTATGCCAAGCATTAGATGAAACCATTATTGATGGCGTTAAAACGACCATTTCGCTGCACCGTGATATTATTTTAACCGATGCTGCCTTTATAGAAGCCGCACAGGATATTCATTATTTGGAAAATCAATTGCTACCTAGCCTTAAAGACGATACGATTTAATTTAAGGCACCGTACTATCAGACCGACTATCAATCATTAAAACAGCAAAAATAACGCTGCCAACCCCAGCTTTTTTAAGGTACTGCCTTATTTTTATAGAGGCCCCTAAGCATATCGAATGCCGCTTTACCAAGCAAGCTATCGGGCAACATGGTAAGATGCACCATGCCAAAATAGGCTTATTGATTCTATTCTATCGCCATAGACCTCGTCATGTTTTAAAATTGCACTGCGACCAAACCGATATAAAGTTTTTAAAGGATACCCTATGACCACCTCAACCCATACCCAACCTGCTGATGCCACACGACTGATTATTTTTGATACGACCTTGCGTGATGGCGAACAAAGTCCGGGTGCCTCAATGACTCAGGAAGAAAAAATCCGCATTGCGCGCCAGTTGGAACGCTTGGGGGTTGACGTCATTGAAGCCGGATTTGCCGCAGCCAGTGTGGGCGATTTTGAAGCGATTTCGGCTATTGCTCACGCCATTAAACATTCTACGGTCTGCTCGCTTGCCCGTGCCAATGAAAAAGATATTCGCCGCGCCGGTGAAGCCATTCAACATGCCGCTAAAGGCCGTGTGCATACCTTTATTGCGACCAGTCCCATTCATATGCAGTATAAATTGCGCATGTCGGAAGACCAGGTGGTTGAAGCAGCCGTTAAAGCCGTCAAAATAGCCTTGGAATACACCGATGATGTCGAGTTTTCAGCCGAAGATGCCAGCCGCTCAGAAATGGACTTTTTAGTCCGGATTTTTGATGCCGTGATTCAGGCAGGGGTTAAAACCATCAATGTACCCGATACCGTCGGCTACAGTACCCCTGAACAGTGGGGCGAACGGTTTGCAATGTTATTGCAGCGTGTGTCCAATGCGCAAAGCGTGGTCTGGTCGACTCATTGTCATAATGATTTGGGCCTAGCGGTTGCCAATACGCTGGCTGCTGTTCAACATGGCGCCCGACAAGTCGAATGTACCATTAACGGTTTGGGTGAGCGGGCGGGCAATGCGGCGCTTGAAGAAATCGTGATGGCTACACGGGTTCGCAAAGACTTGTTTAACATTACAACCGGCATTCGCTCAGAAGAAATCTTACCGACCTCGCGTTTGGTCTCCACCATCACCGGCTATAGTGTGCAACCGAATAAAGCTATTGTCGGTGCCAATGCCTTCGCGCATGAATCAGGGATTCATCAGGACGGCGTTTTAAAACATCGTGAAACCTATGAGATTATGCGCGCTGAAGATGTCGGTTGGAAAACCAACAAGCTGACGCTTGGCAAACTGTCGGGACGCGCCGCTTTTCGGGCACGCCTAGACGATTTAGGCATACAGATTGAAACTGATGAAGCCCTTAATGAATTATTTGCGCGCTTTAAAATCCTGGCTGACCGTAAAAGTGAAATTTTTGATGAGGATTTACATGCGTTGGTCAGTGGTCATCATAGCGGGCACATTCCTAAACGCTTTATCTTAAACGCCTTTGAAGTCACCAGTAAAATGGGACAAAAACCGATTGCACATTTACAATTAGGCATCGACGGACAAGAGCAAACCGTGACGGCTGAAGGTTCGGGCCCGGTTGATGCCGCTTTTAAAGCCATTGAGGCATTAGCCCAGTCAGGTGCACAGCTTGAGTTATATCAGGTCAATGCTGTAACGAGCGGCACTGACAGCCAAGGTGAGGTGGCAGTTCGGCTTAATTTGAATGGTCGCATTGTAACCGGACAAGGTGCCGATACGGACGTGATGGTCGCTAGCGTCATGGCCTATTTAGATGCGCTTAACTGGCTGCAAACAGCAGGTAAGGCTAATCCACAAACCGATGAAGTCATGTAATTAACGGTTGTTCTTAACAGCCGTGATGCAGGACAGGGCGCGATTTACCATGATTAAGCAGCGAAAGCAGCAATTTTTGGCCGCTTTAGGCATTCAGCCTTTGCGTACTCGCACGTCACCTGATTTGCAGGCTCCCACTGCCACGTTATGGCGCGATATGCAACCCGATTTTATGTTATCGCGGGCAACAGCTCGTTCAATTAGTACGCTTGAACAGGGCGTAAACGCTGATTTTTCGACCGATAACCCCTTAGCCGCTCTACAGCATGTGCCGGATTCACATGTTGCAAATTTTCAAGATTCTGTCACAACGCCTATTGCTGCTACCACTCCTCCAGTTCCTGCAAGCCCTTTACTGTCCTTGACTGCACGTCTGCCAAGCCCCATGTTGGAACACGGTCAACCGCTTAATCCCTTTGAGCCCATGCAGCCCGAATACGATTTAGGGTCTGCATTTCGTTGCAATTTGGAAGGCTGCATGATTGGCACGTGGTTTATCCTATTAAACAGTGTAGATTTGGAAGCTCCTGATGCCCAAAAACTGTGGCAGGATATCCAAAAAAGCATGAAAGCCACGCCATCAGAGGTATTTCAATGGCCGTTATCACATGGCGAACGCTGGGAAAATACCTATGCGGCAGCAGCACTGGCCGGTTTTTTATATAAATTTAAACCTCTAGCGCAGCAGGTTCAGGCGTTTCCGTTGCGCTTGGGGGTATTAGGCACCTTGCAGTCTGCCCTTTTGATGCAGCTTGATAAACGTTTATACAGCGAGGTTGTTTCACTTCCTTCCTTAGCCGATATGCTGGCAGAACCGGTTAAAAAACGTTATCTATGGCAAACACTAAGCGGTTTAGGTAACACAGCGCAAGCTCATGATAAGTCTTGATTTAAGCTTGCCGATGCGCCTGCTGCAAATAATCGTCCGATTGCATTTCCAGTAATCGTGAGCGGGTTCGCTGAATTTCAAAGGCCATTTTTTGTCCTGAATAAAGCTCTAAAATCGGCTGTTGTGCAGTAATCAACAGCTTAACTCGCTGGTCATAAAATTCATCGACCAAATAAATAAAACGGCGCGTCACGTCCCCGCTTATCTCGTCATTTAACGACGGAATATCCTGCACCAGCACAGTACTAAATAAACCGGCTATTTCAATAAAATCGGCGGCGCTGCGTGGTTTTTCGCATAATTCGCTAAATTTAAACCAGGCGACATCATCGACTTTTTGTACGACTTCAACCACACGACCCTGAATGGTCAATGGCTCAGTATTGGCGGCATGATGAAAGGTTAAGGCCTTGAAACGTTCGGCCAGCCATGTTTGCGCCTCGGCATTGAGCGGTGAGCGATATAAATCGGCTTGACGCAGCACGCGCAACCGATAATCCACCCCGACGTCCACATTTAAAATCACGCAATGCTGCTGCAAAACGGCAATGGCAGGCAAAAACTGCTCGCGTTGGATACCATTTTCATAGAGTTTTTCAGGAGGAATATTGGACGTGGTCACCAAAGTGATGCCGCGCTTAAACAATAAAGTGAATAAATGCCCCAAAATCATCGCATCAGCAACGTTACGCACAAAAAATTCATCAAAGCAAATGACCAGCGCCTTGCTACAAATGGTATCGGCTACTTTATCGAGCGGATTAACCTGGCCCCGTAGCTCGTTTAACTGACGATGAACTTCCTGCATAAAATGATGAAAATGCAGACGTATTTTTTGCGTAAACGGTAGCGAGTCATAAAACTGGTCCATCAGCCAGGTTTTACCGCGACCGACCCCGCCCCACATGTACAGACCGCGTGGTGCCGGTGGCATTCGAAAACGTGCCAAAAACCGATGTTGTTGCTGCTTTCGTGCGATAAGCGCCCGATAAATATCATCGAGTAATGCCACTGCACGCGCCTGGGCCTCATCGGTCTGGAAGTGACCAGAATCAAGTGCTTGTTGATAACGCTGCAATGGCCCGCCTAAATTCTGAGTATTGAGCGTACCCTGCTCGGTTAAAACCGTCGTCATATTCCAAACTCTTGTAAAACTTTAGTAATATCGGTTAAATGTCCGTGGAAAAAGTGGCCGCAATCCGGCATCAAACGGTATTGCAAACCCTGAGTTTTAGCCCACTCTATTACCATGTTAGACGGCACGACTTCATCTTGATTGCCTGCAAGCACCACGGTACTTTTAGGTAATGCTAAGGCCGCCATGGGGTAGTGCTCCACAGCCGGCGCTATAAGGACCACTTGCTGAAGCGGTAAATGATTTGACGCCGCTCGTTGACTTTGCCAGCGTACAGCTCCAGCCGCAGCAATATATCCCCCAAATGAAAACCCCGCTAGGCCTAACCGTTGAAAAGGCTGCTGACGACAGGCCCACTCAATCACGCTGATTAAATCATCAATCTCGCCTACGCCCCGGTCATGTTGGCCGGTACTGGTACCCACTCCGCGAAAGTTAAAAGTCACCACGCTGTGACCTTGATTTTTAAAAAATCGCGCGAGCGTCGTCACGACTTTGTTGTCCATCGTACCGCCCATTAACGGATGCGGATGACAAATCACCCATAAACACGGGCTGTCTTGCCACACGGGCCGCACTTGCAACACGCCCGCAGGTCCGGAAATATGAAGTTCTTGCACAAATTGAGGGGCAAATAAACTCATGCTGGGTTCCTTGTTAAGGATATTTATAAAGACCTAGATGCGCGGCAAATTATGGTGGTATTTGAAGGGATTTATCCTCTCAACAGTAGCCTTGATCATATGGGCCAAGGGGTTAGCGTTTACCCATGGAACGACGTGTGCCATGCGGTGGTGCATTGCGTTTTGCATGCAAGACAGCAGGCTTGGGTTGAGAAATGCCCTGTGTGGCTTGAGGTGGCGCTTGACGGACAGACTGCAACCAGTCAAGCGAATAAGGCTGATTTGGCACGGTAACAACGGGCTTAGACTGGCTCACGGTACGCTCTATTTAAATATGCAGATAAGTGGCTAGTATACCATTAACATAGGAAGTCTTGCACGGCTTAGTCCAACTCTTCAAATTTTGATTAAGCGTTCTAACTGAATGATTTTAAATGAGTCACCGGCTGAGCGATTGAATGTTTGCATGGTTTTAAGGATTGCCGATATTTTTTTCTGGCAATTGACTAGGACGCAACGCTTAAATGCGTTAATATTCACACCAATCGTCAGCATCATATCGGCTTTAGAGGCTCGCAGTTTAGACCCCTTTTGGTCGATGCGCCAAGCATTCAAGATGCTGAATATTTTATCGGTTATAGTCAACCCTATGCCCTCAATACTTAAGGAATACGACTGTGGATGTTCGTTTATCTGACCGCGTCAATGCTATTAAACCCTCTCCGACCCTGGCCGTCACCAATAAAGCAGCCGAGCTTAAAGCGGCTGGTCAGGATATTATCGGACTTGCTGCCGGTGAGCCAGATTTTGACACTCCGCAACATGTTAAAGACGCTGCCATTAATGCGATTAATAATGGATTTACCAAATATACCGCAGTAGACGGAACGCCTGGTCTCAAAAAGGCCATTATTGCCAAATTTAAGCGCGATAATGGTTTGGATTATCAGCCCAATCAGATTTTGGTATCGTGCGGTGGCAAGCAAAGTTTTTTTAATTTGGCGCTTGCGTTTATCAATAAAGGCGATGAAGTGATTATTCCGGCACCGTACTGGGT
>JAGLBJ010000035.1 GCA_018260315.1 Moraxellaceae bacterium
ATAGCACCTTGCAGCCTATTAAAAAATTTGACTTCACTGTCGGTCATAAAGGGCAGCGGCGCAAAGGGCCAGACGGCTAACGCATCGCTTTGGGCTGTTTTAGACGATACGGGCTGCTCTGAATGAAGTGGCTGGGTAAAACGCGATGATTTTTGATCGCCTGCGCGACTAAACATAACCGCGCCTGCCATCATTAAAAACAGGGCCATCAAGAGGTAGGTGGTTGCCAATTCGATACCCAAGCCCCTTTAATATTTAAGCTGTCATCACCGGTTATCTTGCGCCGAATGGCATCAGCACTGTCTTTAGAGTGTCCATCACCTACGATAATCCGTATGCCTTTAGTGGTTGGGCTGGTACGCACCTTATAGCCTTTAGCGCGCAATTTGGCTACCATTGCATCGGCTGAGGCCTGATCGTGCGCCAAGGCCGCTTGTACCGACCAATGATTACTGTCGGATTTTTTGGGCGTTTCTTTTTTAACGGTTTCTTTTTTAGGAGATTCTTCATCATCAAGTAATGCCCGCGCCTTAGCTGTTTCAACCTGCTTACGTCTGGCCTCGGCTTCAGCTTGAAGTTTTTCTAGTTTCGCGCGTTTGGCTTCTTCATGTTTAGCCTCTTCACGCTTCACTGCCTCACGCTTGGCAGCTTCGCGTTCCGATTTCGTATCTTCGGCGGCTTGTTTTTTATCGTCTAAGGCTTTCTTATGGGCAGCTTCAGCTTTTTTGCGATTTTCTTCAGCCTGTTGGCGCGCTTCTGCTAATTTATCTTTCCTATCCTGCTCTTGTTGTTGCTTAGCCTTCAATGTTTCAGCCTGCTTTTCCAAACGTTCAGCCTTGGCATCTTCGGCCGCTTGTTTTTTATCTTCTAAGGCTTTTTTATAAGCGGCGTCGGCTTTTTTGCGTTCTTCTAAAGCTTTATTACGTGCCTCTGCGGCTTTTTCATGCGCGTCTTCAAGCTGCTGGCGTTTTTCGGCTTGTCGCTGCTGTTTTTGTTTTTCCTGTTCATCTGATAGTGCCTGGCGTTTTTCGGCAGCGGCCTGAGCCGCTTCTTCACGTGCAGCTTTAGCCTCTGCCTGCTGACGTTTAATCGCAGCCTTATGCGCTTCAGCTACTTTTTTAGCATGTTCTTGGGCGCGTTTACGTTCAGCATTTAAGGTTTCAGTGGCTTGAATTTTTTCAGCCTGCAAGCGATGCTGTCGAGCCTCTTCAGCTTTCTTTTTAGCAGCCTGCGCTTGGTCTTGTGCCTCTTGCTGACGGGCTTTTAAACGTTCTGTTTTGGCTAAAATAGCGGACTGTTGCGCGGCTAATTCGATTTGGCGCTTATGATTTTTTTGTGCATCGGCTTCAGCCAGTTCCGGGGCTGCTGGGTCATTGGCATCTAGGCGTGTTTGCTTACGATGTAATAATGCCGCTTGTTCTTCTGCGGCTTTACGGGCGGCTGACGCCTCTGCGGCCTGTTGTTTGGCTAAATATTCTGCCGTGCGTGCCTCTTGCTCGGCCACTTGATGCATGCGCTTTTGTCGTTCCTGCTCCAACAATTTTCGTTCAGTTTCTACATCAATGCTTAATGGGCGTAAATGTACCGTTTCGGCCGGCTTGGTGTCAGTGGCAAAGGGATTATTGACTTTCGGAGCATTGGCAGTAGGCAAAGGCTGAGCTGTAGCGATGTCTTGGGCATTTGCTCCAATAGGCGCATTGGTCACCGTTTGCGAAGATTGAGGAATATTTTTAGGGGCTATAGGCGCAGTAGCCGCCGGTTTGGCCGCTTGACTGATGCTCGGTGGATTAGCAGGAACGGGTAATGCCTGCTGGCCTTTGCCCTGTAACAGCAACGCCGCAAGTAAGCCGCTACCAGCCAATAACGCACCTGCACCTATAAAACGCTGTTTGTTACTGTTCAAAAGTGTCCACTCCTAACGCTTCAATCACATGAAACGAACCAAATGCCAAAATAATATCATCTACATCACTTGCTGCCACAGCACCCTTTAAAGCCGCTTGAATATCATTATAATCACTATGCAGCACTTGATGCACGGCCTGCCTTAATTGCTCCATTGAAGCAGCGCGTACATTTTGTAAAGGTGCAATATGCCAATGGGTTATTAAGGGTGCCATTATCTGCACAACACTGGCCGCATCTTTATCGGCCAACATCGAAAATACCGCATGCACCTGTTTGGGCTGTGCCTCCGACTGATTGGCCAAAAACTGCTGTAACTGGTCGTATAAAAACTGGGCGCCATGCGTATTATGCGCTACATCTAAAATAAAAACTCGAGTTTGCACTATTTTAAGATAGACATTATAAATAGCCTGATGACGGACTTCAAACCGGCCTGCTAACCGGGCTTGTGCCACGCCATTGATTATGAAATGCGCTTGCACCTGAATAGGTCCCGCCAATACGGCACTTATCGCCGTAACAATATTAATTGGAGCTAAATGATAGTCTTTTAGGGTTAAATTAATGGCTGGCGCTGAATAAACCAGATGGCTATCTTTGATTTGATAAAAAATATCCGTACCGATACGCCATACCGGACAAGGTAGCGCAGCGGCTCTGTCAGCAATGGCCTTAAAATAGGTTTGCCCCGCATAAATACACGGTTTGCCAGCCCGCATAATGCCCGCCTTTTCAAAGGCTATGGCGTCTAACGTATCCCCCAGCCAGTCGGTATGGTCTAGGCCAATATTGGTAATCACCGCTACATCAGCATTGAGCAGATTAACCACATCAAGCCGCCCGCCAAGTCCCACCTCAACCACCCACACATCACAGCGCTGTTGTTTAAACATCAAAAAGGCGACTAATGTGGTCATTTCAAAAAAGGACAATGTACACTGGCACGCCTGACGCGCCACTTCTACCTGCACACAAGCCGCAACAATCGCCGCATCATCAGCCGGTTGACTATTTAGGCGAATACGTTCATTAAAATGCCAGATATGCGGCGATTGATAGAGCCCGACCTTTAAGCCAGCCGCTTGATAAATAGCTGCTATGGTCGTACTGGTCGAACCTTTGCCATTGGTGCCTGCAACCATGATGACGGGTGCTGCTGGCGTTAAGAGGTCAAGATATTGAGCCACGGGGCGCACACGCTCCAAGCCTAAATCAATTGCGGTGACATGAATTTGGCCCATGTATGCTAACCACGTGGCTAAATCACTTTGAGCCGTGGGCGGAGTTTGATGCAAAGACACAGGCAACGGCGGCATAGCGTTTAAAATCGCTTATAAAAAGAGGCTAACGTGAGGACAATATACCCGATTTTAGGGTAAATTCAATAATTTACGCAATAAACGTTCAATGGTATCCTTTAAAGCATGACGATGTACAATTTGGTCAATCACGCCATGTTCCTGCAAAAATTCAGCCCGTTGAAACGGCTCTTCTAAACGCACGCGCACGGTTTGTTCAATCACGCGCTTACCGGCGAATCCAATCATGGCTTTGGGCTCAGCCAGTTGAATGTCCCCCAGCATTGCCAGCGACGCCGTCACCCCGCCATAAACCGGATGGGTCAGTACCACAATATAGGGCAAACCCGCTTCATGGAGGCGCTCAATCGCGGCGGCCGTGCGCGCCATCTGCATCAGGGATAACAAGCCTTCCTGCATGCGCGCGCCACCCGAAGCCGCAAAGCACACTAAGGGTTGTTGATATTTTAAACAGGTATCGCATGCTTCTACAAAACGATTCCCGACAACCTGCCCCATTGAGCCGCCCATAAAATCAAATTCAAAAGCACACGCCACCAAGTCAATGGTTCCTAGCGTCCCCTGCATAACGACTAGCGCCTCACTTTCTTTAGTCTGCTCGCGGGCTTTGCGCAAACGTTCAGGGTACGGCTGGCTATCGATAAAGGTTAGGGAATCAATAGCTTGATAGGTTTCGCCCAGCTCCTGGGTCACCTGGTCAAATAAACTCATTAAACGGTCACGCGCGCGCATCTTTAAATGTTCATCACAATTAGGACACACAAACTGGTTAAACCGCATGGCCGTAAGCGACGTAAGCGAATGACAAAACGGACATTCAATCGCAGGTTCAGTTTGCAGCGCCATGTGTGAATGTTTACTGTCACGTACGGCAATACTGGGCACCGAGCGCTCAAGCCATGTTTTAGTGGCCGGCTCTTGGGGGATAATAGGCTTAGGCATAGGTTATTCCCTGTTTAAAAACCGCATTGCCCACGACTTTAACTTTTTAACTCAAAGTCTGCTCTAGCACTTGTCTAGCATTCATCTAAAGCCGCGCGCATTTGGCCTAGTAATGTCGTAGCTGCCTGTTGGGCTGCCTCCGGAGTATCGACTGCAAACCTCTTAACCAGTGCCGAACCGACAATCACACCGTCGGCCACTTGACCAACCGCCTTCGCACTGGCGGCATCATGAATACCAAAACCCACCGCAACAGGCAAGCTGGTTTGCGCCTGAATACTGGCGACCCGTTCGGCCACTTCTTCAGTGTTTAAGGTGTGCGAACCTGTCACCCCTTTAAGTGATACATAATAAATATAACCACCGCGCGCTGCTCTGGTCACATACGCAATGCGTTCTGGCGTACTGGTCGGAGCCAATAAGAAAATCGGATCCAATTGATGGGCCTGCAACGATTTTTCAAGCAAACCTGCTTCTTCGGGGGGTAAATCGACAATTAAAATACCGTCTACGCCTGCTTTGGCCGCCTGTTCACAAAAGCGGTCATAGCCGATGATTTCGAGCGGATTTAAATACCCCATTAAAATAATCGGTGTTTTAGTATCGGTTTGACGAAATTCCTGTACCATGCCAAAGACATGGGAGGTACTAGTACCCGCTGCCAGAGCGCGTTCGGCGGCATAGGCAATGACGGGACCGTCAGCCATCGGGTCTGAAAAGGGCAAACCCAACTCAAGTAAATCGGCACCGGCGGCCACCAGCGCATGTAATAACGGCACGGTAACGGTGGGCTGGGGGTCGCCTGCCATTACATAAGGAATTAACGCTTTACGCTGCTCGGCGCGCAAGCTGGCAAAACAAGAGGCAATGCGTGACATCATAAAACCCAAATCCTTTTTCTAACCTATAATCGTGCGTTTTAATTAAACTCAATTAAATGAACGCACACAAAAATCACGAAACAACGGCGCTCACAGACAACATTACATTAATTGAATACCATCAATCGTAGCAACGGTCATTAAATCCTTATCGCCCCGGCCCGACAAACACACAATAAGGCTTTGGTCGGTGCGCATTGTGGGCGCCAGTTTTTGCACGTACGCCAAAGCATGGCTGGTCTCTAACGCAGGAATAATACCTTCGGTTAAGGTCAGGGCACGAAAGCCCGCCAAAGCTTCAGCATCAGTCGTTGCAGGATATTGTACGCGCTTGATATCCTTTAAAAAACTGTGTTCCGGCCCAACACCCGGATAATCCAAACCGGCCGAAATTGAATGGGTTTCCATAATTTGCCCTTCATCATCGCTCATTAAATAAGTGCGATTACCATGCAATACCCCAATGCGACCGGCATTAAGCGGCGCCGAATGTTTACCGGTATCAATGCCGTGACCGGCTGCTTCAACGCCATAAATTTTAACGTCGGTATCATTTAAAAATGGATAAAACAAGCCCATTGCATTACTGCCGCCGCCCACGCAAGCCACCAGGGCATCAGGCAAACGTCCGGTACGTTCCAAAATTTGCTGGCGAGCCTCACGACCGATAATCGCCTGAAAATCCCGCACCAGCATCGGGTATGGATGCGGCCCTGCCACCGTGCCAATAATATAATAGGTATTATCGACATGGGTGACCCAGTCACGCATCGCTTCATTCATGGCATCTTTTAACGTCCGAGAACCACTGGTAACGGCTCTGACTTCAGCACCCAGCAATCGCATACGATAGACGTTCATGGCTTGACGCTGCACGTCTTCTGCGCCCATATACACGACACATTCCAGGCCTAAACGGGCTGCAATCGTCGCGGTGGCTACCCCATGCTGGCCTGCGCCCGTTTCAGCAATAATGCGCGTTTTACCGGACAGTTTGGCTAACAGGGCCTGTCCAATGGTGTTGTTGATTTTATGCGAACCGGTATGATTTAAATCTTCACGTTTTAAATAAATTTGTGCACCGCCCAATTCCCGTGACCAGCGTTCAGCCAGATATAACGGGCTAGGACGACCGACATAATGTGCCAAATCGTGGTCAAATTCGGCCAAAAAGTCTTTATCCTGGCGCATTTTTAAATAAAGCCGCTCAAGTTCGGTTAAGGCTTCCATTAGGGTTTCGGATACAAAACGGCCGCCATGCACGCCAAAATGTCCTTTTGCATCAGGAAATTGAGAAAAATCAGTCAGTTGAGAAGTATCTTTGGAAGCTTGCGTCATAACATTTTCCTAATGGGCGTCTATCATCAATAAAAATCAAGGAGTTTCAATTAAGCAGGTCAAGGTTAAACGATTGACTCGTCACGTCTAGGGTCAGTCAGCTTAACTATTTAATCAGGTTAATCAGGCATTAATCATTCAATAATGAGCCGGATTGATGAACCGCCTGTATAAAATCCTTAATACGTGCAGCATCTTTGTAACCTTTTTTTAAGGCTTGCGCGGCAGTATCCCAGAGCTCTACACCGCCGCTCACATCAACCGCATAAGGCTGCGTTGCTGCAATCGCTTCCCGTACATTTTGCGGCGTCAATCCACCGGCTAAAATAAGCGGTATATCGGGCAGGTCAGGCCATTGCTGCCAGTTAAACGTTTGCCCCGTTCCGCCCATTAAATCAGGGTGCCACGCATCAAGCACTATCCCTGAAGCACCCGCTTTCATAAAGTCATGAATAACCGGCACAATATCGACCTCTGGCTGTACCTGCAATGCTTTAATCCAGCGTTTATGCGTCATACGAGCTATAAAAGCGCATTGCTCAGATGTTTCATGCCCATGAAATTGTAAAATATCAACCGGCGCATACTGTAAAACCATTTCAATCCGTTCCAAACCGGCATTAACAAACAAGCCCACCGTCTGCACAAACGGCGGCACATGGTTAAGCAATACTTGCGCCTGCTCGGCCGTAACGGCACGCGGACTTTGGGCAAAAAATACAAATCCCAAGGCCTGTGCGCCTGCATTAACAGCCGTTATAATATCTTCGGGTTGTGTTAAGCCACAGATTTTAACATGGATCGGCGCGCGTAATGTTTGCTGCTGTGTCATGAGGCAAACCTTATTAAACCTATCATGCTTAAAAAAGCCATGATGACATTCAAAATAATACTGAACCCACGATTGCGTGGGCTTGTTCTAGGGTAGCCCTCGCTGGGGCGCTACAGCGCTATAAAAACTCACGTTACGAAATTCAGGCGATTCATCTAAATCGGGCCAGGTACTGGCCGTTTGACTGGTCTGCTTTATATAGTGTCGATGCTCAAAATTTTTAACGCGTGAATCGGCAACAAACACGGTTTTAGCCCGTTGTAAAAATACATCTAAAAAAAAGCGGTTGGCCTGGTCGTATAACACATCAGCCGCAAGCAGCACATCAACCGGCTCTGTTAACACATAAATATCGTCCAGATACTCAAGGCTAACGCCATTTAATTGCGCATTAGCCGCCGTGACTTGTAAACTTAACCCATCGATATCACAGGCTATTACACGTTTAGCGCCTGCCAGTGCTGCGGCTATGGCAACCACTCCGGACCCCGTAC
This sequence comes from Moraxellaceae bacterium, assembly GCA_018260315.1. Lineage (GTDB taxonomy): Bacteria > Pseudomonadota > Gammaproteobacteria > Pseudomonadales > Moraxellaceae > JAGLBJ01. Next base: position 7,715 of record JAGLBJ010000035.1, read on the forward strand.
CAAAATCGACCACCGTTTTTCCGGCAACATGCCAAGGCTCGGCCAGCAACCAGCGCGCCATCGCCAAGCCCGACGCCCAGCAAAAAATCCAGTACGGCGTATCTTGCCATAATCGTTGCACGACTTCATCAGGCAAACGACCTCGCGGCCAATCTTCTGCCAATAACCACAGTTTAAGCGGCGTATCGGGCAAACGTTGAATGCTTAGATGTGCATTCGGCAAACGCTCATGTAGGGCCTGCCGTAATGCAGCAATCTCGCCAGAATACTGCATTTTAAACCGTTAGCGGTATGGGTGCCAAACCTGCGGCGCGTTCTGCGGCTTCTACGGTTTGCCGAATTAATGTATTGATCGTCATGGGCCCTACTCCCCCCGGAACCGGCGTATAAGCTGCTGCAACCTGTTCAATGCCTGACAGTTCAATATCACCCACGCCACCATCAGGCTCGCCCTGAACACCTTTACGTGAATGAAAGCCTGCATCAATGACCACTGCACCCGCTTTAAGCCAGGCTTGCTTAATAAATTCAGGTTTACCCACAGCCCCAATAATAATGTCCGCCTGCTTAACGATGTCAGGTAAATTCTGCGTATGCGAGTGGCAAATCGTTACCGTCGCATTCGCGGCCAATAGCATCATCGCCATCGGTTTACCCAAAATAGCGCTACGCCCGACCACGACCGCATGTTTGCCCGCGACCCGAATTTGATAATGCTGCAATAACGTCATAATTCCCTGCGGTGTCGCTGACCCATAAGCCGCCTCACCCATACTCATGCGCCCAAAGCCAAGACAGGTAACGCCATCGACATCTTTATCAAGCGCAATCGCATCAAAACACGCGCGCTCATCAATTTGAGACGGCACAGGGTGCTGCAATAAAATGCCATGCACCTGTGGATTACCGTTCAATTCTTGAATTTTATCGAGTAATTGCGCAGTGGTGGTATTTTCAGACATTTCAATTTTAAGCGATTGCATACCGACCCGTTCGCAAGCCTGCCCTTTCATACGTACATAAGTCGCCGATGCCGGATCAGCCCCCACTAAAATCGTGGCTAAAATAGGCGTCTGACCGGTTTTGTTTTTTAGTTGTTGAACGCGAAGAGTAAGCGCCAACTCGGTTTCTTTAGCCAAAGCGCGCCCATCTAATAACGTTATGGACGGCTGAGGGACATTATCGGTTTGTAGGGTGTGAGTCATGGCCGCCTCCTAAAGAGATTAAGTATATCATAAGGTTTTAACGGATATCATCGAATCGTACAGCCGCGCCCACTTCATAGGTTGAATCTGTTTAAGAAATCATTCCTTTAATGTTCAGGTTTTCAAGGGTATAAAATGCTATGCAAGCCAACTATTCTGTCTATCAGGATATCCACGCGGGCGAACGCCAAAGTGACGAAGTAGAATTTTGTTTGTTTTCAGCAGACCCAAACGGGCCGATTTATTTTTATTGTAGTGAGTTTTTAGTCTATTGGACGCATATCGTAGACGCCGGCAATCTGTCCAAGGCGCTTGCCAAACGTCGAACGGTTTACCCTGCGACCTTAAGCCAGATTTGCAGGTTGGGGTTAATTGGTTATATTCAAGGAATAAAACAGTATTGGTCCGCGTCACACCTGGTCGACTTAAGATACTGTATATAAATTTAACTACCGATACTATCTAATATCATTCAATCGATTCGGTTTGAATGGTTGCCGCCCGTAACCAGGTAAGTTCATAGATAGCCACAGCCAGTGCATACACGCGCCGCTCGGTGGTATGCAGCAATGCGCGCGCCTGTGCCGCCGACAGCGCTAACAAATCGTGAGGAATTTGCGCATTTTCAGAAGGCATAGGCTGGGATTGTCGGGCTAAAATACGCAGTACTTCATAAATAATGCGACCTTGACGACAGTTATCGTGTAGTTTTATTTGATGGTGATTTAAAAAGTCAAGCTCATCTTTATAATGGTCACTGACTTTAAAAGATGCTGTCAGGGGCATTATAATTTGTTCAAGTTGTTGGTCTAAACGCTGCCAAATGGGCGCCTGAAGGTCCATTGAATAACGGTTCCATTCAATCACTTCATGCGCAAACCGTCGACAGCCACGGCATACGCTATCGCCAAACACGGTAGAACAGCGACCGGTACAAGGGCTTAAGGTAGTGTTGTTCGCATTCAAGCGCGACTGCCCATAAAACCAGACTGCCCTATACTAATATAAAACCGTTTAAAATAAAACGGTTAAGAGGCCGGTGCATGAAATAACAAATAAATTTGTGTTAAATTTTCCGGAATTTCTTCGGCCATTTCTGCCAGCATGTCTTCGTTGCGGCGCACACTTTGCATTTGCGGGTCATCTTCATCAATGCCGCTAAATACCATCATGGGCAGCGTTAACATGCCGATTTCATCTTCATCAATGGCGTACCAATCATTTTCTTCATTTAAAAATAACGCATCAACAAATCCCACACACCAATCGCCTAGCGTTGAATCGACGTCTAACTCTTCAATCTCAAACGGCAGTTCCAGGGTGTCTTCATGAGCCAGCGTCTGCACAATACTGGCACGCCATGCATGAATTTGTTCAACAATGGCTGCCGGCACTTTGGCAGCGTTTTCATCAAACAATAAATTTAACCAGTCTTTAAGCTCAGGCCCGACTACCGTAGCACACAAAAAACCGTGCGTTGCGGCAAAATCCAAACCATATTCATTGGCATCGCTGTCTAAAAATTCTGCTAAGGTATCAAGGTCAAGGCTCATATAAAGTTACTCAGGTGTGTTTGTTAAACGTTATTAAATTGCTAAAAACTCAAGAGCTCGCCTTAAACAGCCAGCATCAAGCTAAAAATATTTGTAAATCGTTAACTTGTCTGGTTGTCATCAAAATCAAAGTCATAATCGTCGAGTTCGCGCAACTGCTTTTCGAGGCGCTTTTTGGCTAAAATATCGTCAATTAAACGCCGTTTGGCTAAATTTTGTAAAACCTTGGTGCGCATAAGCGCTTCGCTGTCTTCCTCAAACCCTGCCTCACCTTCCATAAAGCGTTCATCAGGTTCAAAACTTGTTTGATTCACAGGAGTTACGGTCATCGCAGAACCCACCACGTCAACACTCGTGCGCGATATTTAAACCGTTTAGTGGGTAAAGTCAAGATTTCGCACGTTAAACCTACACAAAACACACGAAACCCATGGCCTGATTAAACCGTTATTTTAAAACCTTTATTTGGGCTAATCTTGCTCATGTTGCAAAACTCTAGCCTAAAAAACGGCGGGCATTTCTAAACAAACGCAGCCAGGCGCCATCTTGCGTCCAGTCGTCCGGCTTCCAGCTATGTTGCAAGGCGCGAATATTGCGTTCCGGGTGCGGCATTAAAATAGTGGCGCGTCCATCATCAGAGGTGACCCCAGCAATGGCATCAGCAGAACCATTGGGATTTAACGGATAATGCTGCGTTGGCCGGCCCTCGCTATCAGTGTAACGTAAAATGATGTGGTCGCCTGATTTTAGCGCCTGCAAGCCCTCGGCATGAATCACCGTCCGCCCTTCCCCATGCGCAACCGCTATGGGCAAGATAGAACCTGCCATGTCTTCCAATAAAATGGAACGTGATTTTTCAACGCGCACATTAACCACACGGGCCTCAAAGCGTTCGCTGGTATTGGATTTAAACCGTGGCCAATGCGTTGCCCCGGGAATCAGTTCGGATAATCGCGACATCATTTGGCAGCCATTGCACACCCCTAAACTAAAGGTATCCTGCCGATTAAAAAACTTTTCGAACTGGTCGCGTAATCGGGCATTAAACAAAATTGATTTACCCCAGCCGCCACCTGCTCCCAACACATCGCCATAACTAAACCCGCCACACGCAACCAGCCCTTCAAAATCATCTAACCGAATGCGACCGGCCAGTAAATCGCTCATGTGCACATCAACCGCCTGAAAACCCACACGCTCAAACGCCATCGCCATTTCCAGCTGTCCATTGACACCCTGCTCGCGCAAAATAGCCATATGCGGCTTGCGTAGATTTAAATAAGGCGCTTCAATCGGTTCGTTTAAATCAAAGGTAGGGCGCGCGATTAAACCTGCGTGGGCTGCATTTTCAATCAGGGCAAATTCCTGCGCTGCACATTCGCTATTATCGCGCATGGCTTGAATATGGTAACTCACCGAAGCCCATGCCTGTTGTAGTTCAACGCGCGACACGGTTAAACTTTCGGCTTGGTCGGCTTGAATCGTCAGATTATCGGTTCGATTGACACTGCCAATAACCGTCAGGCAATCAGCCAGTCCCAAGGCTTGCGCCTGTGCCGCAAGGCCCGTCACGTCCTGCTGGCGCACCTGAACCACAGCGCCAATTTCTTCAGCAAACAATGCAGCATACGGCACATTTGGAACGTTTAAGGTGACTCCCAAACGCGCCGCAAACATCATTTCACACACACAAGCCACCAAACCGCCATCGCTAATATCATGATAAGCCAGCAGTTTTCCGGCAGCATTGGCGTCTTGCACCCAATTAAACAAAGCTTTTAAATCTTCAGGGCAATCTAAATCGGGGGTGACGTCGCCTAACTGTTGCAAGGTTTGGGCAAAAATAGAACCGCCCAGGCGAAATTGTGCACGCGATAAATCAAGCCGCAACAAAACCGTATCGGGTTCATCGCGCAATTGCGGCGTTAAAGTTTGGGTTACCTCCAGCACCGGCGCAAATGCGGTAACAATGAGCGTTAAGGGCGACGTGACGGCCTTTTGCTGCGTGCCTTCATTCCAGGTAGCCCGCATCGACAATGAATCCTTACCCACCGGAATCGCAATGCCCAGAGCCGGACACAATTCCATACCGACCGCCCGGACTGCTTCATACAACGCCTGGTCTTCACCCGGCTGACCTGCGGCCGCCATCCAGTTAGCCGACAGTTTGATATCGGTAAGCTGCTTAATGCGACTGGCAGCAATATTGGTAATTGCTTCAGCTACCGCCAGACGCGCCGAAGCTGCCGGATTAAGCAGCGCAACCGGCGGACGTTCACCCATACTCATGGCTTCACCCGTTGTGACGGTATGCCCCGTGACCGTTACTGCACAGTCCGCAACCGGAATCTGCCAGGGTCCGACCATTTGGTCACGCGCCACCATACCGGTAATTGAACGGTCGCCAATGGTGATTAAAAAACTTTTACTAGCTACAGTCGGGTGACGTAACACATTTAAAATACTGGTTTTTAAATCGGTTGTCTGAATATCTAAAGCCTGCCCCACTCGATTGACCCGTTCAAACCGACGTTGCATGGGCGGCATACCCCCAAGCATTACCTGCATGGGCAAATCAACGACAGGGCTGCCGGTTAAACTATCTTCAACTTTTAAATAACGGGCCTCGGTTGCATGGCCTAACACGGCAAACGGACACCGTTCACGCTCGCATAATTTGGTAAAACGCGCTAAATCCTGCGGACGCACAGCCATTACGTAACGCTCTTGCGCTTCATTTGACCACAGTTCCATCGGCGACATGCCATTTTCCAGGGTAGGAATATGACGCAATTGCAGCACCGCACCCAGTTTATGGTCGTTGACCAGTTCAGGCATGGCATTTGATAAACCGCCTGCGCCGACATCATGAATAGACACAATCGGATTGTCTTCACCTTGCGCCCAGCACGCATCGATGACTTCCTGACAGCGCCGTTCCATTTCAGGATTATCACGTTGTACCGAGGCAAAATCGAGCTGTTCGCCCAGTGTGCCGCTATCCACACTCGAGGCCGCCCCACCCCCTAAACCGATTAACAGGGCCGGACCGCCCAGCACAATCAGCAAATCGCCCAGCATAATCGGGGCTTTTTCAACATGGTCAGGCCGAATATTGCCATAACCACCCGCAATCATGACCGGTTTATGAAAACCCCTGACTTCAACGGGTTGCGCAACTGTGTCCTGTTTTGCCTGAATGACTGAGGGCACTTGCAGCTCAAAACTGCGAAAATATCCGCATAAATTGGGCCGGCCAAATTCATTGTTAAAGGCGGCTACCCCTAAAGGCCCGTCAATCATAATGTCGAGCGCCGAGGCCATGCGTTCAGGTTTGCCGTAGGACATTTCCCAGACCTGCGGCAGCTTGGGCAAATGCAGATGCGATACCGTAAAACCGCTCAAGCCCGCTTTGGGTTTGCCGCCGCGCCCGGTGGCCCCTTCATCACGAATTTCCCCGCCCGCGCCCGTCGCCGCGCCTGCAAACGGTGCAATGGCGGTGGGGTGATTATGCGTTTCAACCTTCATTAAAATATGCACCGCTTCTTTATGCAGCCCGTATTCATAACATTTGGTGTTGGGGTTAAACTGCGGATAAAAGCGTGCGGCATTGTTGCCTACAATGACCGAGGCATTATCTTTATAGGCCGATAGCACATCATGGGGCGCTTGCCGATAGGTATTTTTAATCATTTGGAATAACGACAACGGCTGTTTTTCACCGTCGATGTGCCACTGCGCATTAAAAATTTTATGCCGGCAATGTTCAGAGTTGGCCTGAGCAAACATCATCAGTTCAATATCGTGAGGATTGCGGCCAAGTTTGGTAAATTGCTCGGTTAAATAATCGATTTCTTCAGCCGATAACGCAAAACCAAACTGTCGATTCGCCTGCTCAAGCGCAGGACGACCTTCGCCCAAAATATCGATAATCGCCATAGAACGCGGTAGATGCTGCTCAAATAAGGCGCTGGCGGCGTTAATATCGTTAAAAACCGTTTCGGTCATGCGGTCATGCAACACATTAAGCTGAGTAGCCGTAAGCGTACTTAACCCATTCAAAGTATATAAAATGCCGCGTTCCAGACGGGTAACAGGTAAACCGCAATTTCTAAAAATGTCGCCGGCTTTAGTAGACCAAGGGGAAATCGTGCCGATACGCGGCGTAACCAGTATTTGCAGGCCATTGGTAGCAGGGGGCAGCCAGGCTGTATCGCAATGTTTCCCATCATTTAGGAGTTGTTCGGCGCGGCTAAGATGGTTATCGCTAAGAGGCTGCTCAAATAAATAGACAAACTGGCCATGCAATTGGGTTAAGGACAGTTGACCGCCACTTGCCGCCTTTAAACGGTCAAACCATTGTTGTTGTTTAAAGTCGGTTAAAGCAGGCAATCCGGCAACAATAAACATGCGCAACGTGCTCCAGTCGGTCAGCTTGACGCACAACCGCATTGTAAAAAGATACGCGTATCATACGCAAAATCCTATCTACAAGCCAGTATTTTAAGAGTTTTAAGGCTTGATAATCGCCTGTTATGGGCTGCAAATTTGCTGCAACCCGATATTAAATTATGCCAGTTATGCACACTTTTACGGTTATTTTCAGCTATGCTGGGTTAAATTACTAGGCGATATAATCCATATGTTCCTGTCTTTTAAACACGTGGTCGTTGGCAGCCTTATGCTGATGCAATTTGGCATCATACCGGTCACGTTGGCCCGCATTATTGGAGACCAACCGCCCAATGCAGAGGCTTTAGGCCTGAAAAATGCGCTTGATAATCAATCAATACCTGCTGACAGTACCTTGCAAGCCCCCAGTTTAAATAGGCAGCCCAGCGTTTTTGTGCAGCAGCAGGAACGCAAACAAGCCGAAGCCGTGTTGCGCGATATTCGCAAACAGGCCAGTACGCTCGACGACCCGTGGATTAATCAACAATTAAGCAGCCTGATTAACCGTATCAATATGCAGGCCGGGCTGCCTCCTTTAACTGCATTAGTCATTATTAAAGATAACGATATCAATGCCTTTGCAGTGCCGGGCGGCTTGGTGGCGGTGAATACCGGATTATTGCTGGCGGCCAGTCAACGCGATGATGTGGCGGGCGTGCTGGCGCATGAACTGGCGCATATTCGGCAGCGGCATTTTGAGCAGCGGCAAGGTAAACTCAGTCATGCGCGCTGGCTGGCAGCAGGCGGTATGCTGGCCGGTATTTTATTAGGTCGTAAAGATAGTGACATCGGTTCGGCGGTGGCGATGGGCTCACAAGCGGCCATTATCAGTCAGCAGTTGGCGTTTAGTCGCGACCAGGAACGTGAAGCAGACCGCATTGGCATGCAGCTCATGCGTGCGTCAGGGTTTAATCCAGATGCCATGGCCGATTTTTTTGACATTTTGCAAAAACGCAGCGGACATGCCAATTTTTTGCCCGATTTTTTATTGACGCACCCCATTACTCCAGAACGTCTAGCCGAAGCGCGCTTGCGAGCGGCTCAATATAGCCCTCATTTTTCATCTAAAACCTTACAAAATCAATCGATTACCGCATTAAGCGCACGCGAACGCAACGACGCCGAACAACGTTTTAAAATATTACAAGGGCGCATTGAAGTCCTCACCCAACAAACCAACACCACGCGTTTAGAGGCGCAATATCAAGTTAGCGGTACATTATCCACTGATTCGGCCGTGCTGTTAAGTTTAACGGCCCAATATCAGGCAGGGCGGCGGTTTAATGATGCGCGGCGAGTATTGGCACCTTTGTTAAACTCGACAAACGAAGCCTATGCATTAAGCCCGCAAGGTCAATTGGCCCAATATATGGCCGCTGAGATTGATTTGGCCGACCAAAAACCTGCCGATGCGATAAGACGCTTAGAACCTTTACAGCGCATTTTACCAGAATCGTGGCCCTTTAAATTGTTATTGGCTCAAGGCTATATTCAAACACAGCAAATCAGCGCGGCAGAGCAACTCTTAAAGCCGTTGAGTGAAACATTAGGCCGTTTGCCGGTGGTATGGCAACTCCTTGAACAATGTGCTTTAAATAGTCGTCATTCAGACAGTCAAAATGGCGATAAAAATGCCCAGGCCGTTGATGTGTTGCGATATCGTGCGGAAAATCAATTTTGGCAAGGTCAAACCGATTTAGCCTTAATTTTGTTACAGCGCGCCATCACGTTAGCGGACAATGCCGCTTTAAAAGCCCGTTTAACCGAGC
>JAGLBJ010000036.1 GCA_018260315.1 Moraxellaceae bacterium
GAACTGCATATGGTATAGATATTTTCCCGTAAAGTAAATCTTTATTTTTGATTTAAAGAGATAAACAGATTTTAATAACTTAAATCAAGCTTGAGTTATTAATAGTTATAAATGTGATTATTTTAGAACTCATTATCATTATATTTATAAATAAATTAATCCTATTATTTTAATAATAAATTTAAAAAAAGTAACAGTATATTAAACAAAAATAAAAATCATATTTTTCGGTAAATATAATTTTAAAGAATTATTTTAGATAATGAATTCGAGTTAATGGCCTGCGTAAGACATAGAAAAAGATAGAGAATATAACGAAAATGCGTTATCATAGACTCCCTGATTTTAATGGCTTACCTTCTAAAATTTTTTTCTAAAAAATGAAGAATTAAGCCATCCTGATGTGCAAGCCTTTTTTAAATTGTTTAGAGTTTAGGTGGTTATGTCTACTGTATCTAAGTCTTCACAGCCTGGCACGCCGCCTCAAAAAACCGTATGGCAACGCGTTTGGGCGTGGTTTTTAACCACAGTAGGGCCTCGTCATTTTTATCAGTCCTTTATGCCGTGGATAAAACCGCTTGGCATTTTGGCAGCTTTTTTAATAAGTTGTGCAAGTGTTTGGGGGCTTGCGATTGCGCCTACCGATTATTTGCAGCATGACAGTTATCGTATTATCTTTATACATGTTCCGGCCGCTAGTCTGGCGTTAAGTTTATACATTGCTTTAGCGGTTTTAAGCGTTATTAGCCTGGTATGGAAAATTAAACTGGCGCAATGGTTGGCCCAATCTATTACCAGTACCGGCTTGTTATTTTGCATTTTAAGCTTAATAACCGGGGCAATTTGGGGCAAACCGACGTGGGGCGCTTACTGGGTCTGGGATGCGCGATTAACCAGTATGCTGATTTTGGCCTTTTTATATATCGGTGTTATTGCATTATATCAGGCGTTTGCAGACTCAAGCGAGCCGACTAAAGCTGCATCTATTTTGGCTGTAGTCGGAGTGGTTAATTTGCCGATTATCAAATATTCAGTGATTTGGTGGAATACGCTTCATCAAGCCTCGACGTTTAGTTTAACCGCCGCACCCAAAATGCCGCCCAGCATGTATTTACCGTTAGTTATGATGTTACTTGGATTTTATATTCTGGCGGCGGCTATTATATTATATCAAACTCAAACACTCATATTAAAAAATGAATATAAACAACGCTGGGTTAAAGCTATTTTAGGTCATAAACTTAATATTCCGTTGGATAATGAAAATAACCTTAATCACGTTTTAAATAATCAGTCTTTATCAACACAGCAACATGAACACTAGGATTGAACATTATGTTATTTGCATTTGATAATATAAATGATTTTATATCGATGGGGCATCATGGGGCCTATGTGTGGAGTGCGTGGTTTATAACGTTATTTAGTCTGATTGGCTGGATTATGTACCATAGGCGACAACGGCAGCAATTTTATCGCCAGTTAGAACAGGATTATAGACGTAAACAGGCTCAGCATACTCAATCTTCAGATTTTTCTTAACCTATAGGACTACTATGCACCCTAAACGTAAACGGCAATTGATTTGGCTGGCTATTATCGTGGCTGGGGTAGCGTTGGCGAGTGGACTGATTTTGTATGCGTTGCGCGCGCAGGCAAATTACTTTTATGCCCCGATTGCCCTTAAAAACGGTGAGGCGCCGCAAAATCGCACTATTAGGGCGGGCGGTATGGTGGTTAAAGGAAGTTTAAAACGCAATATACAAACCCTGGATATTGATTTTGCCATTACTGATTTTAAAGCCACGGTACCGGTGCATTATCAGGGCATTTTACCTGATTTGTTTAAAGAAAATTCGGGCGTGGTGGCAACAGGAGAATGGCAAAAGGGCGTTTTTGTAGCCTATACCATTTTGGCCAAGCATGATGAAAATTATATGCCGCCTGAAGTGCGTAAAACGTTGAAAAAATAAGGGATTGATTTTAAATCGTTATTGAGCTTGTTTAGCTTGTTTAGCTTGGAATAAAACCTATGTCGCAAGCCCTCGCCCGTAAATATCGCCCCAAAAATTTTAATGAACTGGTTGGGCAAACGCACGTATCTAGGGCGTTAACCAGTGCCTTAACCCATCATCGGCTGCATCATGCCTATTTGTTTACCGGTACTCGCGGCGTTGGAAAAACTACGATTGCACGTATTTTGTCGAAGTGCTTGAATTGTGAAACAGGCATGACCGCGATGCCCTGTGGTCGTTGTTCGACCTGTCAGGCCATTGATGCAGGCCGCTACATGGATTTAATCGAAATCGATGCCGCCTCACGGACCAAAGTTGAAGATACGCGCGAATTGCTCGACAATGTGCCTTATGCTCCGACGCAAGGGCGCTATAAGGTTTATTTAATCGATGAAGTGCACATGCTGTCGACGCATAGTTTTAATGCGTTATTAAAAACGCTGGAAGAACCGCCCGAACATGTCAAATTTTTATTAGCCACGACTGATCCGCAAAAATTACCGGTTACCGTATTATCCCGTTGTTTGCAGTTTAGCTTGCGGCCCTTGCCCCGTAAGGATATTTTTAAGCACTTGGGCGATATTTTACAGCAGGAACATATTGATGTTGAAAATAACGCACTATGGCTTATTGCAGAATCAGCGCAAGGCTCGTTACGTGATGCGTTATCGCTTACAGACCAGGCGATTGCCTATGGAGAGGGCAAGATTATAACGCAAGACGTACAAAATATGCTGGGGCTGCTCGATAAAACACAGTTAAGCCGTTTGTTGTGGGCTATTCATCAGTCGGAACGCGACCACGTTAGCCAATTATTATTTGATATCGGGCAGCAATCGTTAGATTTAAAATCGGTCATGGACCAACTGGTGACCCTGCTTTATCATATTGCCGTGTTACAAATCCTGCCGCATACAGATTTTGGCGCGCTGCCCGAAGAGCACGCTCGTTTACACGAACTGGCGCAACATATCAGCCCGTCTGACCTGCAAGTTTATTATCAGATTAGCCTGCAAGCACGCGCCGAATTAAGTATTGCCGTAACGCCGCAGCAAGGGTTTGATATGTGCATTTTGCGTCTTTTGGCGTTTAACGCATTCGATACTCAACAAGGTTTGACGAGCAATGAGGCTGCAAAAACTCAAGCGCCCGAACCACTTCATCTAAAAGCTAATGCTCAACCTGAAAATATCAAGTCTGAAAGTGATTCTAAACCAGAACTATTAAATTCTGAAGAAAATTCTGAGCCGGAAACTATAAATTCTGAGGCTGATTTTAAGCCGGAATATAATCGTTCTGAGCATCATTTACAGTCTGAACATATCAATACTGAGGCTAATTCGGAAAATAGTCATTCGGACAATAATCATCAAGTGCAACCGGTTGATTCTGAGCCTGAAGGTATAAATTCTGACCATGATTCTCAAATGGAAGCTATAAGTTCTGATCATCATTTTCACAGTCATTTACAGCCCGGCACCTTAAATTCTGAAGCAAACGCTCAATCAGAAACCCTTGATGACGGCTATAGTTCATTTGAACTGTTAGATGTTTTAGACCCACGCGAGCTATTGGCACATTCTAAAGTCGACATGACGGGGGAATGGACACCGGAAAAATGGGAGCAGTGGGTGCGAGATTATGAGCTCTCTATGCCGGTGCGTGCCTTGGCTCAACATGGTTTAATGTATGGTACGATAGATGGAATACAGGTTTTTAAAATCGATTACGAATATCGCTTAATGGGTGAGCAATTATTTGCCGATTTAATCGTGGCCTTACAACAAACATGGCCGCATAGTGAAATTACCCTGGAATATGAGCCCAAACATGCTGATGTGCCTGAAATGCGTAAAGAAAGCCGGTTTAAAAAGGCCCATCAGCATGCTCATTATTTAATTCGTCAGGATAAACATATTCAGGCTGTAGTAACGAGCTTAGAGGCGCAGATTGTCGATGTCGAATTAATTTATTCAACTCCTCAAAAGTAATGGAAAAACCCGCTTGTAAACGTCTTAAAAACCACCACTTAAATGGTTTAAATTGATTATTGATAGGGCGAATCCATGCGCGAACCGACTAAATCTCGTTCAACCCACGATTTAAAAAAGATTGCCGCAGATATTCAACAAACTGCCCAAGTGACGGGTCAGCGCGTATCGCCGTTAGTTCAGGAAAACAAAGCGTTTGAACTGGTGACCCCGTTTGAACCCGCAGGCGACCAGCCGCAAGCCATTGAAAAGCTGGTGCGCGGTATCAAACAGGGTATGACGGGGCAGTTATTGCTTGGGGTAACGGGATCCGGTAAAACCTATACCATGGCCAATGTCATCGCTCAAATTCAGCGCCCGACCATTATCATGGCGCATAATAAAACGCTGGCAGCGCAATTATACGGTGAGTTTAAGGCGTTTTTCCCGCATAATTCGGTGGAATATTTCGTGAGTTATTACGATTATTATCAGCCGGAAGCCTATGTGCCGTCGAGTGACACGTTTATCGAAAAGGATTCCGCCATTAACGAACATATTGACCAGATGCGGCTGTCGGCGACGCGTGCTCTGCTGGAACGGCGTGATGCGATAATTGTAGCGTCAGTGTCGGCTATTTATGGCTTGGGCGACCCTGAAGCGTATTTAAAAATGCTGCTGCATATTGTCGTTGGCGATAAAATAGACCGGGCGGCGCTTATTCGGCGTTTGGTTGAAATGCAATATAAACGCAATGAGCTGGAATTTGAGCGTAAAACCTATCGTCTGCGTGGTGAAAGCCTGGATATTTTTCCTGCTGAAGCCGACAATATGGCGGTGCGCATTACCTTATTTGATGATGAAGTGGAAAAAATCAGTTGGTTTGACCCCTTGACCGGTAAAACGCTTCGTACGACGCCGCGTATTACCCTGTATCCTTCGAGTCATTACGTCACGCCACGTGAGCAGCTAGAGCGTGCTACTCAAACCATTAAAATAGAACTTGACGCGCGCCTAAAAGAGCTGCATGCCGATAATCGTTTGGTTGAAGCGCAACGTTTGCAACAGCGTACACAGTATGATTTGGAAATGATTCAACAGCTAGGCTACTGTAACGGGATTGAAAATTATTCCCGGCATTTATCAGGCCGGCCAAGCGGTGAAGCACCACCGACCTTGTTTGATTATTTACCCGATGATGCGCTGTTGTTTATTGATGAGTCGCATGTGTCAGTGCCGCAAATTGGCGCAATGTATAAAGGCGACCGTTCGCGTAAAGAAACCCTGGTAAATTATGGCTTTCGGCTGCCCAGTGCATTAGATAATCGGCCGTTACAGTTTGAGGAGTGGGAACGAATTACTCCAACGACCGTGTTTGTCAGTGCAACACCGGCGCAGTATGAAATGGACCACAGCCAGCAAATTGTCGAGCAAGTGGTACGGCCAACGGGCTTGATTGACCCAGTGCTTGAAATTCGGCCGGTGTTAACCCAAGTCGATGATTTATTATCAGAAATTCATCTGCGTAAAGCATTAGATGAGCGCGTACTGGTCACGACGTTAACTAAACGCATGTCAGAAGATTTAACCGATTATTTAAAAGAGTATGGCATTAAGGTCGCTTATCTGCATTCAGATATTGACACGGTAGAACGCGTTAAAATTATTCATGACTTGCGCACCGGCATTTTTGATGTTCTGGTGGGGATTAATTTGCTGCGTGAAGGCTTGGATATGCCTGAAGTGTCGCTGGTGGCTATTTTAGATGCCGATAAAGAGGGCTTTTTGCGTTCAGAACGTGCTTTAATTCAAACTATTGGGCGGGCGGCGCGGCATTTAAACGGTAAAGCGATTTTGTATGCCGACCGAATCACCCCGTCGATGCAGCGTGCAATAGATGAAACCGAGCGACGTCGTAACAAGCAAATTGCTTTTAACACTGAGCATGGCATTGTCCCTAAAAGTGCAGTACGCCAGGTGTCACGCGATATCGAAACTGGTGAAACTGTACAAGAGTTGGTGTCTGACCAGCAAAGCAGCCGACCCATACGCGATGCCGACGAGCATTTAGTGCGCGACCCTAAATTATTGGCTAAACATATTAAACAACTAGAGCAGGCAATGACAGCCGCCGCGCGTGAGTTGAAATTTGAAGAAGCTGCCCGCCTGCGTGATGAAGTGGGACGTTTTAAGGCCTATCTGATTCAATAAACGTTTAGGAAGGTGTGCGCATGTTATCGGAACAGTAGAAGTCTGCTTAAATAGTTCATCATGATAATGCCATGAACAAGAACAGGTTGGCCGATATACATATACGGTCGAAACTTGCTGGAAAAAAGTAAATTGCTCATTTAGTCGTTATTCAACTCTAGGGCGTGTCCTCAATTGGGTGGTTGTGCCTTAAATGGACCAAAACGGGCTAAATTTTGTCAAACTGCGTTAAATATCTTGTCAATATTCCAATATTTCCTACAATATTTGCCTTGTTTTCCTTAAAATTTATCATTGTTTTAATCGCATTTCCCAAATGAGGATACACCCTAGTAAATTGGAAGATTAAGTTATAAACTTAAGTATTAAATATCATGACGATAAAATCGAGCCGCTATGCCAAACTTTGATTATAGCCTAGATTATGCTCACCTGGATTTACGCGCGCACCCGGAGCTTTATCAAGTTGGACGAGGTGAACAAGGGGTTTTGCTGGTTGAGCCCTATAAGTCTGAAATTTTGCCGCATTGGCGATTTGCAACACCTCAGATTGCCATGAAGAGTAGCGACACTATTTATCAAATGTTTTTAGATTATTTGGCCAATGATGATTTTGTAGGCGCAGATATGGCTCGTAAATTTTTGCAGATGGGTTATACACGCGCAAGGCGGTATGCTAATCATAAAGGGGGCAAAAAATACGATGGGCCGGTGCCTGAAGACAAAAAAGGCCAAAGTGGGGCCCATGGTCGAGAGGAATTGCCAAGACAGGTGGAAGATGCAGTTAAGGCAGCTTCTGCGCGTATTTTTAAAGAGAAATGGGATGCTTGCCGGGCCAATAAAGAGTATCAATTGCAAAAGCAGCGCCATCAAGAGCGATATACAAAAGCGTAACTGACTTTAAATAAAGTGAGGCATCGCTATATTAAATTGCGCTTGATATGCTTGACCGGTAAGTCAGTATAAACGCTTTAAACGAAAAACACCTCATCTTAGATGAGGGTTTTTATACCAATCAAAAAGATTAAGCGGCGCTTAACGCTTTAATTTTAGCATTTAAACGACTTTTATGCCGGGCTGCTTTATTTTTATGAATAATGCCTTTGTCAGCAATACGGTCTAGTACAGGCACTGCTGCTTTATAAGCCGCAGCCGCTTCCGCGTGATTGCCGGCGTCAATGGCATTAACAACTTTTTTAAGATATGTGCGTACCATTGAACGTAAACTTGCGTTATGTAGGCGTTGCTTTACGTTTTGACGCGCACGTTTTTTAGCTTGTGCAGAGTTAGCCACGGGTGCACTCCTTGAAAAAATGGGTTAAAAGATAGGTTCAAGTGTCTAAAAAGTAAGGAGTTTGTAGGTTAAAAACAGACATCACTTTTTAAAATTTATACCATCCATAAATAAGTCGCATAGTGTGTTGTATTTTTTGGTCATTGTCAAGGTGTTAAACCATAGAAGAAGACATTTAATCGTTTTTAATGGATAAAATAGCCTAAGTAAATAATATTCAATAGAAAATCCATGATAAAAAGCATTCCGGCTTGTCAGGTTGAAATAGGACTGTTAGACTTCTGGTTATAGTAATTTATGATAATGTCTTACCTTGGTCTATATTTTGCCCTATTTTTTTATTTTTAAGTGTTTTCGAGTTTAAATCATCTTTAGAGAATACACATGGTTTTGGTTACTCAACAAGTTACTCAATTAGCGACTTCCTTACCTAGCGCCATCGTTTTGGGCGCAACAGGAGCGGTTGGACGCTGTTTAGTCACCCAGTTAGCTGCATCAGGCCATTATCGGCAGGTATATGCTGTTGTGCGTCAATTGCCCAAGGTCGCTTGGCAAGCAACAGACGCACAAGCCAAAATTGTTCCTGTTCTTGTGCCTGACTTTACTCGTTTAGCGCATACTTTAAAGATGTATAATTTCGAACCAGAAGACTTAAACCATGCCGATGCCTTTAGCGCATTGGGTTCGACCCAAAAACAAGCAGGCGGAAAGGAAGCCTTTAAAGCGATTGATTTTGGCTATAATTTAGCTTTTGCTCAAGCAATACAGCAGCGCGGCGTACAGCGATTCTTTTTGGTGTCAGCACTAGGCGCCGATTCACATTCCAAGATTTTTTATAATCGCATTAAAGGTGAATTAGAAAAGGCTTTAGCTGATTTGGCATTTAAACATTTAGCTATTTTTCGACCGTCTTTATTATTAACTTACCATGCTGAGCGTTTAGGTGAACATGTTATGGTTAAAATTGCGCAATTTGCCCTGCCGCTTATTCCGGCCCATTTTGCGTATCGTCCGATTGAACCTGAACGTGTTGCTGCTGCCATGGTGCGCGTAGCAACCGAACAGGCTACAGCTTTACCGGCTCAACAATATTTTGAAAATACTGACTTATTGCAGTTAAGTCAGCCCATTGCAGATGAAATCGTTTAACTATTTTGGGTAAGTTTTGATATATTTAAAGGGACTCGTTTATGAGCATTATCAACACCTGTGACTTGCTTGATGAATTTCCAGATACCCAGGTATGCCCGCCTGTGCTATCAGGTCAGCGCTTTTTGCATTTTGGAGGAAAAACGGAATTTGGCGGCCTTATTATGACCGTCAAATGTTTTGAGGATAATTCACGGGTTAAAGAAACTTTAGCGACGCCGGGTCAGAGCCGGGTTTTGGTGGTTGATGGTGGGGCCTCTATGCAGTGCGCTTTAATGGGCGATTTGATTGCTGAAAGTGCTGTAAGAAATCACTGGACCGGTGTTGTCATCTATGGCTGTGTACGCGATGTCGACGCTTTGGTCGGCTTGAATTTGGGCGTGTTGGCCCTAGCTGCAACTCCCCAGAAAAGTACGCGTAAGGGCGTGGGCGATATAAATGTACCTATCAGTTTTGGGGGGCTTACTATAGAATCCGGCATGTATTTATATGCAGATCGTAACGGGTTATTAGTGGCAAATCGGCCATTAGTGCCTGTTTAACCTTATTTTATCCGGCGCTTCTCGTTGCCGGAGCGGTCGCCGTCGCCGTATACGCTGGCTTGTCATTATTTTATGGATCTTAAATTGTAAGGATAGAGGATTATGCAACATTATATTAAAGTGGTTCAATCCTTAAGCGTTTCGATGATTGAGGGTGGGCGCGGTATTATGGGGAATGCGTTTGCCACTCAGCCGCCATTACCCATTCGTTTATATGACATCGAAGCTTCGCCATTTTGCCGTCGTGTGCGTGAAGTATTAACGCTTTTAAATTTAGATGTTGAGATTTATCCTTGCCCCAAAGAGGGTACGCGTTTTCGTCCCGAAGCGATTAAATTGGCGGGCAAGGCACAATTTCCATTTTTAGTCGATGAAAATACCGGTACGCAGTTGCTTGAATCACAGGATATTATAGATTATCTCTTTAAGACCTATGGCAAAACAGGAAAAACACCTAAAAAATGGCAAAATTTACCTACTATTCCGGTGCTTGGGGTATTAGCCAGTTTGGTTGGTGGTCTACGTGGCGGTAAAGCAGCCGCCATACATGCCAATCGAGTGTTGCCCGCCCAAAAACTGGAACTTTGGGGATTTGAAGCCAGTCCGTTTACGCGTTTGGTGCGCGAGCGTTTGTGTGAACTCGAACTGCCCTATATATTGCATCAGGTTGCCAAAGAACGTTGGCAGGATATGGGGCCGGCTGTGTTGCGGGCTAAACCGGGTCCATACGAGCCTGTTAAAGGCGGTAAACGTGAGCAAGAATTGACTAAAATGCATGGTAGAATGCAGGTTCCTTTTTTAGTTGATCCTAACACGGATACTAATTTGTTTGAATCAGCCGCAATTATCGATTATTTAAACAAGCATTATGCATAAAAAGTGACTTCTAATATAAAGGGCTCAAATAAAACGATAAGTCTTGGCTTGTCGTTTTAATAAATAGACGACCGATATTGATTCATATGTATGATGCTAAATATTGAGTTCATCTTTTAAAAATAACAATGAATAACATAAAATCCATTATTGATATTTTTTAGCCTTCTTCATTAATAAATAGTTAATAACTTGCTTGAATATACGCTTATGATGATTAACCTGTCATGAAAACGTCATCATAATGACGTTAACTAGCTAAACCGCTACTATTTACAGGATACTGCATAGGGCTTGTTCTAAGCAGTTATTTCTGTTAAAAATAGGCAAGCAGAGCCTTATAAAGGCTAAAGTAAAGGATACACCAATCACAGGAGTTTTTTAAATGATGACATTAAATAGCGCGTTTGAATTTGAATATGATATAGCTGACTTAGAATATGATATTGATGATGCGACTGAATTATAATTGTACCTTAGAGTGCAGTTATAATAACTAGCGTTATATCAGGATTGTATTAGGCGAGCTAATATTTAAAGTTTTAAAATACTGTATTTCTAAGCATAATCGTTTAAGCATCTTTTAAAATAAAAGGTGCTTTTTTGCATTTATGGGTTATTATTTTATATTCAGTTATTGCTCACATGTGGTGTTAAAATATTAATATGCAAAACAAGCCAGTTGCTTTAATTATCCAGTGGATTTTAGCGTTAAGTTTATTAACGTATGGCGTTTTATTAGGTATCGTATTTTATAATGTCCAATCACAGCGCACACATACCTTACAAACGCTTGAGCATGCCCCTGTGGGGATTGTTTTAGGCAAAGGCGTTAATGCGGCGGGCGATGAAAATCCGTGTCTTTATGCGCGTGTTCGGGCAGGGGCTAATCTATATCAAGCTGGTAAAGTCGATTATCTGATTTTATCGGGGGGTACTGATGTCGATGGCTCAAATGAAGCGGCCAAAATGTATGCACAGGCATTAAGCATGGGGCTACCGGCGCGCATATTGATTAAGGAAAATCGTTCGACCAGTACCTATGAAAATTTAAAGTTTAGTGCACCGTTGCTTGGCTTATTGCAAGAATCTGGCTTAAATCATCAGCCTATCAAACATCTAATTTTAGTAAGTGAAGACTATCATTTAAGCCGTGCTACCTGGCTTGCTCATGCACGCTGGCCTTACATGCACATACAAACTTATGCGGCGACACAGTGTGAATATGCTCCTATAGCAAGACCACGCGCATTATTGCGCGAAGCATTGGCGATTGTCAGTAATGGGATACAGGGGCGTTATTAACTCACATAGAGTTATCCAAGGGTTCATCATTGAATGGATAGCTATTGTTAAAGCTCATCTCCATTTAAAACAAGCCAGTTAATTAACGTTTTAATCACTTCTAGAACCGTTTGATTGCCTGTACTAGTGCAAAGTTTGTTCAGGCTCAACGATGTGAAAAGGCGCATGAGGCAATTGGCTGACTAAAACCTTATCAATCCGTTTACCGTCCATATCGACAATTTCAAAACGCCAGCCGTCCCAGTCCACGATATCGGTTGTTTGCGGTATGCGGCCAAGTTGCAACATCATCATGCCCGACAAGGTATTGTATACGCCGCGTTCTTCTTCAGGTAAATGCTTGATATCCAGCAAATCTTTAATATTATCGGTGGGAATAAGACCATCTAATAACCAGGAACCATCTTCACGTTGAATAGACCAAGAGTCTTTATCGTTAGGTGTAGCAAACTCGCCCGTAATGGCTTCTACCACGTCCTGAATAGTCACAATCCCTTGGATATCACCGTATTCGTCGACCACAAAGGCCATCTCGGTTTGCGAGTTACGCAGGGCATTTAGCAGCTCCATGCCATTGAGCGATTCGGGTACATAAAGGGGCGGTTTCATAATCGATTCAAGTTCGACGGTTTTGCCTTCTAGAGCATGCGCTAAAACTGTTTTAGCCATGACGATACCCATCACATCGTTAATGCTGTCGCCACACACCGGAAAACGCGAATACTGACTGCTGGCTATTTTATCCAACGTCACTTGAATGGGGTCATTGACCGACAGCCAGGTTACATCAAGGCGCGGCACCATAAGGCTGATGATTTTACGGTCATCTAAACGGAAAACATTACGCACCATCTGATGTTCTTGCTCATCAATGACCCCACTTTCTGAACCTTCAACCAGTAAGGCATGAATTTCTTCATGAGTCACGGCGGGCATATTGGTGTGACGAATCCCCATCAGACGCAACACCAGATGAGTAGATGACGTTAAAAAAACCACGCCGGGACGGGTAATGCGGCTAAACCAGTAAATCGGCCGTGATACAATACGCGCTAAGCCTTCGGGGTTAAGCTGCCCCAAACGTTTGGGGGTCAATTCACCAATCACAATCGTTACATACGTAATAAAAATAACCGAAGCGGCTGTGCCCAGGCCATTGGCCGTTTTAATGGGTAGCGCGGGCAAGACGCGTTGTAAAAAGGCACCAATGGGGGCGGCAAATAACTCTTCGCCTAAAATACCGTTTAAAATAGCAATTGAAATAAGGCCGATTTGAATGGCGGCTAAAAAGCTGGCCGGGTCTTCAGCCAATTTTTCGGCAACCAACGCCCCTTTATCGCCGTCATCGACCCATTTTTGTAAACGCGCTTTACGAGTACTAATGAGCGCCATTTCAGACAGGGCAAATAAACCATTAAGAACCAGTAACGCAAAAAAAACGGCAATCATAGATGTCAAAAAATCTAAATGGTGAGTGGAATCATGCCATAAATATTTATATTTTTCAGGCTAATTGTGTGTAATCTCTGCAAACGCAATTAGTATCAAGGTTGTAGTTGTTCAGGGGCGGCATCAACCACAACGGTTTTAGCAATCATATCATGTAAGCTGGTCCGCTTTGGAGTGATCAACATGAGGGCCAAGTCAATTAAAAACACCATCATGCCAATATATAAGAACGTATATAACAGAGTAGGAATAGAGCGTAATACGACGCTATTAAGCGCGGCAGCTTTTTTACCCGTACGAAAATCAACAATTCGCGTCCCCGCCAGCATTTTGCCTAAGGTTTGACCACGTTTAACCAAGAGTAAAATTTGAATAACAGACATAATGAGCATTAAAACAAAGCTAAAACCAAAGGCATTTAGTAATTCAGGGTGCTGCATTACATATTGTGCCATGACTTCGGGATTGTTGGAAAACTGATTGGAGTTTAAATCTTTAACTTTATCTAAAAAGGGCAGTAAGGCGATTAAAACGGCTACATTATCAATGGCTGCACCCAATAAACGTTTGGCAATGCTGGCAATACGTACATTATATCGCTCATTGGTTTTATCGAGGTTGATAGATTGAGTTGCCGGTTTAGCGCCGGCCAAAATAGAAATAGGCGTTTTGAGGGTCGACGTATTGACCGGCGAAATAACAGGATTGGGCGCAATGGATACAGGCTGATACTGATACTCCCCTCTGGTCATTTGTCCGACTGGCAGCCAGTTTGGCATGCCGACATGCCACATTAAATCGGTTAACACAACTTGCCCTTCGCGCAGCATTTGGTTAACTTGTTCGAGACTGTAAGGGCCGGCTTGTTGGTTATTACGGGCTAAATAAATTTCCATGTAAATTAATCCTGTGCAGCTTTGGCATCATCTTAAATTGGAGCACCGCAGAGTTAAACGATGAGAGGGAAAACATTATGGGGTTTATTATAGTCAATTTAAAGTTAATGGCAGATGATTTAAGCAAGTTTTTTATAAAATAGGCTAGAAGCAATGAACCGGGCCAGTCAGTTAAGCCTAACTAAGCATACTGGACTTAAAGAATATATTTAAACAGGGTGCACCTTGGATTAAACAAAGAAATTGGCCTAAACAGCAAAGGGCTTAGGCCGACTTCTGAAGATTGCCTTAGAAAAGACTTCAATGAGTCAAGACTTTTCTAGGATTTCTAGCCCTTATGCGATGGTGAATTTTTACCTTCTGATAAGAAAAACCATGTTTCCAAGACAGAATCAGGGTTTAAGGAGACCGAGTCAATGCCTTGTTCCATCAGCCAAAATGCAAAATCAGCATGATCGCTAGGGCCTTGACCACAAATACCGATGTATTTATTGGCTTTTTGGCACGCTGTAATCGCCATGTTTAACAACGCTTTAACGGCCGGGTCGCGTTCATCAAACAGATGCGACACAATCCCTGAATCACGGTCCAAACCAAGCGTTAATTGGGTTAAATCATTAGAACCGATTGAGAATCCGTCAAAATGTTCCAGGAATTGTTCAGCCAATAATGCATTGGTCGGTAATTCACACATCATAATAACGCGTAAACCGTTTTCGCCGCGTTTTAAGCCGTTTTGGGCCAATAATTCAATCACGCGTGCCGCTTCATCGACAGTGCGCACAAAGGGAATCATAATTTCAACATGGGTTAAGCCCATCTCATCACGTACCTTTTTAAGGGCGCGACATTCAAGCTCAAAACAATCACGGAAATTAGCCGATACATAACGGCTTGCACCCCGAAAACCAAGCATCGGATTTTCTTCGGGTGGTTCGTATAGTTCGCCACCGATTAAATTGGCATATTCATTCGATTTAAAATCGGACATACGCACAATAACAGGTTTACCGGTAAACGCAGTCGCTAATGTAGCAATTCCTTCGACCAATTTTTCTACATAAAATTCGACCGGCGAGGTATAGCCCGCAGTGCGCATAAGCACTTTATTTTTGACTTCACGCGGTAAACTGTCAATATTAAGCAATGCTTTAGGGTGCACACCAATCATGCGGTTAATGATAAACTCTAAACGGGCAAGCCCCACGCCCTGATTAGGAATTTGCGCAAAATCAAACGCCCGGTCCGGGTTTCCCACGTTCATCATGATTTTAAACGGAATGCTGGGCATCGACTCAATAGAATTGCGTTGAATCTCAAACGGCAGTGCCCCTTCATAGACATAACCAGTATCGCCTTCGGCACATGACACCGTAACTTCTTGACCGTCTGTTAACAATTCTGTTGCATTACCACTGCCCACAATGGCCGGCACGCCCAATTCACGCGCAATAATCGCCGCATGGCAGGTGCGGCCCCCACGATTGGTAATAATCGCTGCGGCACGCTTCATTACAGGTTCCCAATCGGGGTCAGTCATGTCAGACACGAGCACATCGCCAGGCTGCACTTTATCCATTTCTTTAATAGACGTTACAATGCGTACTTTACCGGCGCCGATACGTTGCCCAATTGAGCGCCCTTCAACGAGTAGTTTGCCTTTTTGTTTGAGCAGGTACCGTTCCATTGAGCCTACATGTTGACGACTTTTGACGGTTTCGGGGCGGGCTTGCACAATATAAATTTTACCGGTTTCGCCATCTTTAGCCCATTCAATATCCATCGGGTGGCCGTAGTGCTGTTCAATAATGAGAGCCTGTTTCGCCAGTTCAGTCAATTCTTCATCATTTAAGGAAAACTTTTGACGGTCAGCCTTATCAACTTCAACCGTTGCTGTTGAATGCCCTGTGGTGCCTTCAGAGCCATAGACCATTTTTAGATTTTTACTGCCTAAAGTACGACGAATAACCGCAGGCTTATTGGCTTTGATTAAATCTTTAGCCAAATAAAACTCATCAGGATTGACCGAACCTTGCACGACCATTTCGCCCAAACCGTAGCTTGAGGTAATAAAGACTACTTCGCGAAAGCCCGATTCAGTGTCGAGGGTAAACATAACGCCCGCCGCGCCTGTTTCAGAGCGTACCATACGCTGCACAGCCGCCGACAACGCCACGCCCTGATGCGCATAGCCTTGATGCACGCGATAGGCAATGGCGCGGTCATTAAACAATGACGCAAATACTTCTTTAACGGCGATTAAAACGTTGTCGATTCCGCGAATATTTAAAAAGGTTTCCTGTTGACCTGCAAACGACGCATCGGGCATGTCTTCTGCGGTCGCTGAGGAACGAACGGCAACCGCCATAGCCGGATTATCCCCTGCAAGCTCAGTAAATGCGCTACGAATCGCCTGCTCAAGCTCGGGAGTTAATGGGGTGTTGATCACCGCCTGACGAATTTTTTGACCGGTTTCGGTAAGGGCATGAATATCGTTGACATCAAGTGTAGCGAGTTCACTTTGAATATGGTCATCTAGACCGCTTTGGTGTAGAAATTGACGAAACGCATCGGCAGTGGTTGCAAATCCACCGGGAACGCTTACGCCCGCATTACTTAGGTTGCTGATCATTTCGCCTAACGAGGCATTTTTGCCGCCAACGCGCTCGACATCGTTTTTACCAAGTTTTTCTAAGCCAATCACATAGGTGTTCAAGGGGCATACTCCATCGTTTAAATGCTTAAAAAATTAATGCGGGCTTACGGTGTTACGGGATTTTTTACATTTTTAACTTTACGTTTACTTTAGCATTGCATAGTTGCCACTTTTT
>JAGLBJ010000037.1:0-330 GCA_018260315.1 Moraxellaceae bacterium
TGGCCGAACCGTTTAACGCACAAAAGGCGCTCCAAGCCGGCTTGGTTAATGATATTGTCGACGGTGAGGTTTATGTGTATGCCCTGCAAAAGGCGCAACGTCTAGTCAGTTTACCTGCCCAATCATTAGCAGCTACCAAACGATTAATGAAACAAAATGACGTTCCCGAACGTATAGATGCAGAAGCGGCTGTGTTTGTGCAGCGTACCCAATCACCTGAAATGCGTGAGGCGTTAACGGCGTTTAAAGAAAAGCGGCCTGCTAATTTTCGCAAGTTTGATTAGGGCGTGTCCTCAATTGGGCGGTTCTGGCTTAAATGGACTAAAACGG
>JAGLBJ010000037.1:340-16319 GCA_018260315.1 Moraxellaceae bacterium
ATTCCAATATTTCCTGCAATATTTGCTTTGTTTGCCTTAAAGTTTATCGTCGTTTTCATTACATTTCCCAAATAAGGGCACACCCTAAGCTCATTTAAATGATGTGCATAAAAAAGCCGCTCATTTATCAAGCGGCTTTTTTTATGATAGCTAAACTAAGTGCAACCGTATCCCGGCTTCTGATGCAGGAAGCTTATGCAGGAAGCTTATGCAGGAAGCTTATGCAGGAATACGCAACATTTGACCTACAAAAATTTTATCTGGGCTGCTTAACATCGGTTGATTGGCTTCAAAAATTTTATTGTAAGCATTGGCATCGCCGTATTCTTCTTTAGCAATCTTCGATAACGTATCACCTGATTGAACGGTATACATTTTACTTTCCGGCTGACCATCTTCTACTTTAATACTGTCTACGACGGTTTTAACATGGTCAACATTGCCCATGGCTAAAATGGCCTTTTCGCGGTCCGCTTGAGTTGCAGCCGTACCCGCGATTTCAGCAGTATCAGTATCTGAATTATAGTTAATGGTTAGCCCTGAAATATTTAAGTTTAAACCCTGCACACGGGCCAACAAACTATTCGCCATTTGCTGTGCAGTAGGTTCAGCAGCAGGGGCTGCAATCGGTTGTGCGGTATCATCAGTAGACTCATCGCTATGATGACCGGTCAATTTCTCGCCAATACCTTTTACAAAATTAAAAATACCCATGTTTTATACTCCAGTGATTAAACGATTGGTAACGCTTGCATAACACGATAATATCTTAGCTTACGACTTAGTTTAATTAAGCTCTAACCTTAAAACGCTTTACAATAACAACATACAAGACGCTTGCTTGTTAAGGCCATTAAACTGTATAACATCTCATCATCAAGCGCTATCAAACCATAAGCCCATTAAAATTGGTACATATCAAACTAAGGTTTTTGCAGTGTTTATGTAATTTTAAATTATTTTTTATGACATTATTTTAAAGACTTTGTACCCACAAAAAATAACCTACACTAAGGCAGGTTATTGTAGGGTTTAACTAAACAACTGCTTTTAGCAACTGCTTTTAGCAACGACTCTTTAACATCAGCCCATGTCGCAGCTTCATTAAGCTTTGGTATGACTGACTTTATGGGTTACATAATCAATGGCGCTTTGCACCG
This sequence comes from Moraxellaceae bacterium, assembly GCA_018260315.1. Classification (GTDB taxonomy): domain Bacteria; phylum Pseudomonadota; class Gammaproteobacteria; order Pseudomonadales; family Moraxellaceae; genus JAGLBJ01. Next base: position 1,501 of record JAGLBJ010000037.1, read on the forward strand.
TGGTAATTTTACCTGAGTCTTCATCGGGAATGACAATATCAAAATCATTTTCAAACGACATCACCAATTCAACCAGATCAAGTGAATCGGCGCCTAAATCATCGGTAAACGAGGCTTCATTTTGAATCGTATGCACATCTAGCCCTAACTGTTCCGCAACCGCTTTTTTAACGCGTTGTTCGATATCGCTCACACGGATTCTCCTTAAAAATGTGGCGCTGCTGCAAACGGTAACCGCACCCAGCACAATAAATCATTCATCAATTACACGCTGCTAGTATATTCTAAATCGTGCTAACTACAAAGGTTACAAGCCAACATATTTAGCCCGCTTACATCATTAAGTAAATCATACACTAAACCAGCATTGTTGTAATCAATCCAGATAAAGCCCGCCATTGACGGGTAATACCATGCCCGTGATATAACCCGCCGCCTCGCTGGCTAAAAATCCCACGGCGGCAGCCACGTCTTCAGGGTGTCCAAGGCGTGCCAGGGGTATTTTAGCCAACAGTGCCGCTTGTTGTTCACTAGCCAAGGTTTGCGTCATATCGGTTGCAATAAAGCCCGGGGCCACGCAATTAACGGTAATTTGACGTCGTCCCATTTCTTGTGCAAGTGAGCGGCTAAAGCCTTCCAAAGCCGCTTTACTGGCTGCATAACTGGTTTGACCGGCATTACCCATGCGTGCAACTACTGAACTTATGTTGATAATACGCCCAAAACGCACCTTGCTCATACCCGGCAAGACCTGCTGACACAGTTGCATGGCGGCCATCAGGTTAACATTTAAAACGTTTTGAATATCTTCAGGTTGCATTTTAATCAATAACTGGTCATGAGTCATGCCCGCATTATTGACTAAAACACGAATGGGCCCAAATTCACTTTCAACCTGTTTAACCCATTGTTTAATAGTCAGATTCATATCTGGCTGACCCAGTGCAAGCACTGAGCCTCGACCCTGTAACCCTAAACGAGTAGAAATGGCATCGGCGCCAGTAGCAGTCGTTGCGGTCCCAAGCACAAAATAACCCTGTTGCCTTAATTGTGTCGCAATAGCCGCACCAATCCCTCGGCTTGCGCCCGTAACCACCGCAATTTTTTGCTGCTCAGACATAACCGGTTGATTCATCATCACCTTCCAAAACCAATCGTTAATTTAACCTTTAAGATAGTTTGCCTTCGGCCAATCCGGCAGCCATTAAGGCACTCTCTAACCGGAGGCGATTATCAGTCGGATAGGCAGGCAATGGCTGACTGGCACGTTTGGCCAAATTGCATAACACATTGCCCGGGCCGCATTCTATCAACTGCGTAATGCCAGCCTCTGCCAGAGTCTGTAAACTTTGCCGCCATAAAACAGGTGCAGTAATCTGGGCTAACAGTCCCGCTTTTAATAATTCAGGCGAACGCGTCATTTCCCCGTTGATATTTTGCACAATCGGCACCGTTGGTGCGTTAAAGGTAATGTTATCGAGGGCAACTTGTAATGGAATAACGACGGGCTGCATTAAACTGCAATGTGACGGCACGCTGACCGGTACCATAATGGCTTTAGCGCCCTGCACTTTAGCCGCACTGATGGCCGCTTGAACTGCCTCACGATGACCCGCAATCACCAATTGACCGACCGCATTAAAATTGGCCGCCTGAACGATACAAGACCCGTTCAGGGCTGGCTGGGCGGCATTGATATCATCACAAATATGCTGTACCTCGGCATCACTTAAACCCAAGATAGCTGCCATCATGCCCAGTCCTGCCGGTACCGCGTCCTGCATTAATTGGCCACGTAGATGCACTAACGCTACGGCCTCCGATAACGTCAAAACACCGGCCGCCGTTAAAGCACTATACTCGCCCAATGAATGACCCAGCATACAAGCCGGCTTAATACCGCCTAAATCTTGCCATAAGCGCCACAAGGCAACACTTGCCGTCAGTAAAACAGGCTGGGTTAATGCCGTTTGTTCAAGGCGTCCGTCAGCACTTTGACTAATAGCCCATAAATCCATGTCTAACGCTTGACTGGCCTCCTCAAACGTCTTGAAAATCTGCGGAAACTGCTCGCTTAGTTCTTTTAACATGCCCGTTTTCTGGCTGCCCTGCCCGCCAAACATAAATGCCGTACTGGCTGTGCTGCCCATGTTTTACTCCGCCTGATTAATCTGGATTAAAAGTGTAGGCTAATTTTGGCCTAAATCCTACTTGTTTTATTCATTTTTAGGCAGAACTATTTTTTATATAGAATAATAGCGCACAGCACTAAAATTAAAGCTGCTTTAATTTTTAACATTCTCCACTTAAAATAAAAAAGCCGATAATGTCCTAAAGCATTATCGGCTTACAAACACCTATCAACTCTTAACCCGCTTGGTCTAGCAACAAGCTGCGTATATGCCCAATAGCACGTGTCGGATTTAATCCCTTAGGACATACCGCCACACAGTTCATAATGCCGCGACAACGAAATAAACTAAACGGATCATCTAAACGTGCTAACCGTTCGGCCTGATGCGTATCACGGCTGTCGGCAATAAACCGGTAAGCATGCAGCAAAGCCGAGGGTCCTAAAAATTTATCAGGATTCCACCAAAACGACGGGCATGACGTCGAGCAGCACGCACATAAAATGCACTCATACAGGCCGTCGAGTTTTTCGCGGTCGGCCTGGGTTTGCAGGCGTTCGGTTGGCGGCGCAGGTTGCTCGTTTAACAAATACGGCTGCACTTTTTCGTATTGCGCATAAAACTGGTTCATATCGACGACTAAATCGCGAATGACCGGCAGCCCCGGCAATGGACGCAGCACAATCTTGGCAGGCAAATCATTTAAGTTTTGCAAACAGGCCAAGCCGTTTTTACCGTTGATATTCATGCCGTCAGAACCACAAATCCCTTCACGGCACGAACGGCGGAACGACAACGTTTCATCTTGCTTTTTCAGCTTAATCAACGCATCAAGTAGCATACGGTCATTATCTGCAAGTTCAAGTTTAAACGTTTGCATGTAGGGCGCTTTATCCCTGTCTGGATCATAGCGATAAATTTCAAATACGCGGGTACCCCGACTCATGGTCATCTCCCTACTAGAAATTAGAATGTACGTGTTTTAGGTGGAACCGTATCAACGGTCAGCGGCTTCATACGCACCGGTTTGTATTCCAAATGATTATCCACTGAATACCACAATGTATGTTTAAGCCATTCGGTATCATTACGGCCGTTTGGATGCAATGGGTCATTTTCAGGGCGGTCATAATCAATCACGGTATGCGCCCCACGGCACTCATGACGAGCAGCCGCCGAAATCATGGTGGCCTTGGCCACTTCATACAGGTTTTCAACTTCTAAAGCTTCAATGCGTGCTGTATTAAAGACAGCCGATTTATCGCCCAAATGAATGTTTTTAACCTTCTGTTCCATAGCCAAAATTTTCTGTACGCCTTCATCCATGCTGGCCTGAGTACGGAACACACCGGCATGTTGCTGCATAATCGCCCGAATTTCATCAGCGACATCTTGCGCGTTTTCACCCGTGGTCGAATTTTGCAGACGGTTTAAACGGGTAGTCGTTTGCATTAATACATGACTGGGCAATGGTTTATAGTCGCGGGTCGCATTGCCGACGGTTTCAATGATATGGTCGCCGGCAGCTTTGCCAAATACAATCAAATCCAGTAATGAATTGGTTCCCAGCCGGTTAGCGCCATGCACGCTAACACACGAACATTCGCCAATGGCATATAAACCTTTGACCACAGACACAGGATTATCGCCTTGCGGTACCACCACCTGTCCATGGATATTGGTGGGAATACCGCCCATTTGATAATGAATCGTCGGCACCACAGGAATGGGGTCTTTGGTACAGTCTAAATTGGCAAATTTTTTGCAAATCTCATAAACCGAGGGTAAGCGCTGCATGATTTTTGCCAAACCCAAATGCGTTAAATCCAGATAGACATAATCGCCTTTAGGGCCTGCGCCACGGCCTTCCTTAATTTCCTGATCCATTGAACGCGACACAAAATCGCGGGGTGCCAAATCTTTTAAGGTCGGCGCATAGCGTTCCATAAACGCTTCGCCATCTTTATTGCGTAAAATACCGCCTTCACCCCGGCAACCTTCAGTCAGCAATACGCCTGCACCGGCCACACCGGTCGGGTGAAATTGCCAAAATTCCATATCTTGCAATGGAATGCCTGAACGCGCCGCCATGCCCAAGCCGTCACCCGTATTGATATAGGCATTGGTTGAGGCTTGAAAAATTCGTCCTGCACCACCGGTAGCAAACAGCGTCGCTTTGGCTTGAAACACGCCAATTTTACCGGTTTCCTGATCAATAGCGGTCACGCCCAAAACATCACCGGACTCATCGCGAATCAAATCAAGGGCTATCCATTCCACAAAAAAATGCGTGCCCAGTTCCAGATTTTTTTGGTACAACGTGTGCAATAACGCATGTCCGGTACGGTCGGCAACTGCACAGGCACGCTGTACCGCTTTTTCGCCATAATTTGCAGTATGGCCTCCAAAGGGGCGCTGGTAAATAGTACCGTCAGCGTTACGGTCAAACGGCATGCCCATGTGTTCAAGCTCATAGACGAGCGTGGGCGCTTGACGACACATAAACTCAATCGCATCTTGGTCGCCTAACCAGTCCGAGCCTTTGACGGTATCATAAAAATGATAATGCCAATTATCTTCACTCATATTGCCCAGACTGGCCCCAATACCCCCTTGAGCGGCAACCGTATGTGAACGGGTCGGAAATACTTTAGTTAATACGGCAACTTTAAGGCCTGCACGGGCCAGCTGCAATGATGCGCGCATGCCTGAACCGCCGCCGCCTACAATGACCGCATCAAAATCGAGGGTTTGAACGTTGCTTAAATCATCTTTAGATAAACTGGCCATATAGATTTATTCCTCTTAAACCCAGAAAATCTGGATACCCCAAAGGGTAAATACCAATATGGCAATCACCATAGCGGCTTGCAGCACAAACCGTAAACCGGTCGCACTCGAACCCATTTGGCGCGACGTAATATAATCGGTTAATACCGTCCAAACACCAACCCACGCATGGCCGGCCAGCGACAACATCGCAATCAAACTAAAAATACGCATCGGCAGGCGCATCATAAAATGATACCAATCATCATATGTAAAGCCATTATGTGTCATAATCCAGCCCAAAATGACCAGCGTATACACTGCCAAAACAATGGCTGAAATGCGTTGCACAACCCAATCGCGAGTCCCTGAACCGGTTAAACCTGTTGCACTTTTCATAGAAATATCCAAAAAAAGGCGGCTAAAATGCCTAATATTGCAATAATAATGGCCGCAAGTGACGCATGTCGCCCGCTTTGTAATCCTTCAGCAACTCCGACATCTGCCAATAAGTGTTTAATGCCTGCTACAAAATGGTAAATTAACCCTGACAAAAACACCCAAATTAAAAACCGTACGCCCAAGTTGCCAAAAATATGATCATGTACATAAGCAAAGCTCTCAGGCGAGCGTAATGAACGGTCCAGCACCCATAATAGTAAGGGTATAAGCAAAAATACGATTAAACCAGAAACACGGTGTAAAATTGATGCAATAGCCACAGGCGAGCGTAAATTTACGCTCAGAATTTGCCCCATGGACAAATTGACAGGTCGGTTGCTTTTCACGGCGGCATCCTGTAGATAAACCCCCAATGGGAGTATGAGGAAATGACAATAGCCTATTGCGCCGCCAGACCCGACGTACGCACAGCCAATTTTGTAAAGTCATAGTATAGAGAAAAGCTCAGTTTAGCGCACGTCTTTTTATGCAACTAACCAAAAGTTTATTTATGCGCTCATGCATTTATAAAAACTTTTTTGACTATAGAACTTCAGTCTGACGAACCCGTACAGTTTGATTTTGCGGTCATTAAATAAAAACCGAATAGACCCTGCTTTAAGGTTTTAATCTGCTTGCATAATGGTTTACTATGCACAATATCTTCAAGATGTATTATACTCAAGTGGGCGCGTCCTATTGAGTTCAAGCACTCCATTTCAACAAGAACTTGCTGGTATTTAGCACGTTTTTTGCATGTGTCTAAAAAGTTTATAGAGTACTTACAGTCATTTTTAGCCTAAACTACTGACGCGTTAGCTTTAAAGGTCAATTAAAAAATGATTGATTCAACGAGCTGCTTAGCACATCTATAAGCACAAGCGCCTAACGAGCATTTAGGCGCTTGTGTTACGTTAATACACGTTTTGATGAATGTTTTGTGTTTAAAATGCAGCGTTATGGGGTGTGTCATCATCTGTTTTTTTAATCTTGTGTAATCTGGAGAGGTAGCATGACGAACGAGTCAAGTAAAAAAGCGGTTCTGAGCCTTGATGGCAAGCAAATCGATTTACCGATTTTAAGTGGTACATTAGGGCCCGATGTCATTGATGTTAAAGATGTTTTAACCAGTGAATATTTTACATTTGACCCCGGTTTTATGGCGACGGCGTCTTGTGAGTCTAAAATTACCTTTATTGATGGCGATAAAGGCATTTTGCTGCATCGTGGCTACCCCATCGACCAACTTGCCGAACAGGCCAATTATCTAGAAGTCGCTTATTTATTATTAAAAGGGGAATTGCCCAATAGCACGCAAAAGGCTGAATTTGAACATTTGGTTTCAACGCACACGATGGTTCATGACCAATTGCGCAAGTTTTTTGAAGGCTTCCGCCGTGATGCCCACCCAATGGCTGTTATGTGTGGTGTAGTCGGTGCGTTATCCGCATTTTATCATGACGGATTAGATGTTAGCGACCCCAAACATGGTGAAATTACCGCGATTCGCTTAATCGCCAAAATCCCGACTTTAGCCGCAATGAGCTATAAGTACACGTCAGGTCAGCCGTTTATGTATCCGCGCAACGACCTAAACTATGCCGAAAACTTTTTATACATGATGTTCGCCACACCGGCCGATGTCGATTATAAAGTTAATCCGGTACTGGCCAAAGCCATGGACCGCATCTTTATTTTACATGCTGACCACGAGCAAAACGCCTCAACTTCAACCGTTCGTATGGCGGGCTCAACCGGTGCCAACCCGTATGCGTGCATTGCGGCGGGCATTGCTGCCCTGTGGGGACCTGCACACGGCGGCGCGAATGAAGCGGTGCTTAAAATGTTGGACGAAATCGGCACGGTTGAAAATGTCGCTGCATTTATGGAAAAAGTTAAAACCAAAGAAGTGAAACTGATGGGCTTTGGCCATCGGGTTTATAAAAACTTTGACCCACGCGCCAAAGTTATGAAACAAACCTGCGACGAAGTGTTGGCGGCGTTAGGCATTAATGACCCCCAGTTAACGCTTGCGCTTGAATTGGAACGCATTGCCTTGTCTGACCCCTACTTTATTGAGCGTAAACTTTATCCGAACGTCGATTTTTACTCAGGCATTATTTTAAAAGCCATCGGCATTCCGACCAGCATGTTTACAGTTATTTTTGCCCTGGCGCGTACCGTGGGCTGGATCAGTCACTGGTTAGAGATGCACAGTGCCCCATATAAAATTGCCCGTCCGCGCCAATTGTATACCGGTAGTCCGCAACGCGATTTTACACCCGAAAAAGACCGCAAATAATCGTTATCAGTGATCGGCAATAAAAAACCGCTTAGTTAAACTAGGCGGTTTTTGATTCTTTAGGCTGACACAAATTACTTGATATTTACTCTAACTACTAAACCATTGCTAATAGGCTTAAGCTTTAAGAGCCTCAATCAATGCCTCGCCTACCCCTTTAGCCGAGCTCGGATTTTGTCCCGTGATTAAACGCTGGTCAGTTACTACATGTTTTTGCCACTTACCCGATTTTTCAAACAGCCCACCACGCTCAATCATTTTCGACTCAAGCAAAAACGGTACAACGTCCTGCAATTCGGCCTGTTCTTCCTCTTCATTGGTAAAGCCATTAACTTTTTTACCTGCGATTAAATACTCGCCGTTAGAGAGCTTGACGTTAATCAGACCGGCTGGACCATGACATACCGCACTGACAATACCGTTATGCTCATAAATTTTGGTGACAATTTCCTGAATTTCGGTATTTTCGGGTAAGTCCCACATGGCACCATGACCGCCTGCAAAATACACGGCGACATAATCCTTGGGGTTAACGTCAGAAGGCTTGAGCGTATGCGTAATTTTTTCCTGATATTTTTTGTCGTTCCAAAATTTGGCATTGACGGGGTCGGTTAAATCAAAACCATCAACCGGCGCTGCACCGCCTTTGGGACTGACAAAATCGATTTCGTAACCCGCATCGTTCAGTACGTCCCATGGGTGAGAGACTTCCGCCAAAAAATAGCCTGTTGCCTGACCTGTCGAGCCTTTTATAGCGTGGCTGGTTACAACGAATAAAATCTTACCTTTTGAACTGCTGAATAATCCCACGATTTTCTCCAAAAAAATAAACTTTAAGTCAACACTATCATAACGCTAATGGTCGTACGATTTTAGCGTGCTTACCCACCCTTTAAGTAGATATTTTAGGCGAAATTAAGCAAACTTGTGTAACAACGGTACACTAAGTCAAACGTTATGAACCAATAAGGTCATGAGCTACGCAATCGGCCCCGTCAAAAAGACCATATGATGATTGGGCTCGGTCATTTCATCGGTTAATGTAAATATAAGCGACGGCGCAAATATTACGCCAGAACGGCGCATCATTAAATCGCCATAAAGCTGCTGTTCAAAAGCCACTTCAAGCGGGTGGTTAAACCATGTAAACAGTTCCGGATTGGTAACAAGCGACCGAAGTTCGGCTAAAAACGTCGCATCTGGTCCAACTTGTTCGCCTTGTAATATGCCAAACCATTGATTATTCAACTGCCCAACCTTCATCCAAACACCAAAATATTTAGTTCGCTGAAAATATTCCACTTGGTTACGTATCCACATGGGCATATAGGTACGATTATCGGTACCAAAATGTAAATCAAATGTTGGCTGCTCCAATAGGGTACTACGCATGGGTTCAGGAACATCTGCCAGCAATGTAACCGGTACTGGCATATTGTTAAAATGCTTAAAATTAAGCCCGAAACCGTCAAGTAACACAGAGGGAGCAAGGACTTGTGTGGCTCGCCAGATACGTCCCAAATCGTCCACCATATCAGCATGGGCGAGCGTGACCGAATTAGATTCGTTTCGCACACCCGTAATAAACTCAACCGGAAATGAATACCCTACATCTTCATGCCAAATACGGAACTGTGGCTCATAAGACACCAGATATCCCATACCCTGTGTTGGGTGTTGCGCAGCAAAACGATAGCCCAGATAATCAGCAGATTCACTCTCTTCAAGTTCATACCGAAAATATGCCTCGTCGCATATGCAAAAATCATGCAGGCGATTGAGGGTAAAGATATGCTCGTAACGTCTTCGAATAATACCGTCTGCCATCGTCTCATCATCGTTTTCATGATCGTGGTTTGGCTCTTGATTCATTGCAATCTCCCTTAGGTCAATGCACTATGGTGTAGAGTGCGTTCAGACGTTTTAGGCCTTGATATCAACTAACTTATACCGTACAACCGGAGTTTCTTGTACTTTAATCGTTTAATTGATAACCCATTTAATAATGAAGTAAATATGAAGTTTGGATCTTTACTCGGCTTTGTTGGCATAAAATTCTGTCATTTTGATGCCCTGCTAGGACTATTAGGTTTTATTGTTTCATTACATCATGAAATTGACTTTGGCAAAAAGACCATATGGTGATTGGGCTCGGTCGTTTCATCGGTTAATGTAAATATAAGCGACGACGCAAATGCCACGCCCGAACGGCGCATCATTAAATCGGCATAAAGGTATTGCTCAAAGGCCACTTCAAGCGGGTGGTTAAACCATGTAAACAGTTCCGGATTGGTAACAAGCGACCGATGTTTTGTTAAAAACTGGGCATCTGGTCCGATTTTTTCACCCTGCAAAATGCCAAACCATTGATTATCTAACTGTCCCACCTTTATCCAAGGGGAAAAATATTTGGTGCTCTGAAAGTATTCTACTTGGTTGCGCACCCACATAGGCATATAAGTCCGATTATCAGTCCCAAAATGCAAGTCAAACGTTGGCTGCTGCAAAATCGTACTACACATCGGTTCGGGCACATCTTCCAGTAACGTAACCGGTACCGGCATACTATTAAAATGCTTAAAATTAAGGCCAAAACAATCTAGTAACACAGAGGGAGCCAGCACCTGCGTGGCTCGCCAAATACGTTCCAAATCGTCCACCATATCGGCATGGGCAAGCGTAACCGAATTATACTCGGTTGCCACGCCTGTCATAAAATCAAACGTAAAATCGTAGCCCACATTTTCATGCCAAATGCGGCAGTAGGGCACATCAGACACTAGATATCCAATGCCCTCCGTCATATGCTGTGCGATAAAACGATAGCCCGGATAATCCGGAAATTCTTCCTCTAGGAGAGCGTTCCAAGAATATTCGTGGCTCGATATGCAAAATTCATGAATGTGGTTGAAGGTAAAAATATGGTCGTAGCGCTTTTGAAAGACACCTGCTTCCGGGTCTTCTTCATTACCCATACTCGCGTTTTGTTCTTGAGTCATGTAAATGTTCTCCGGATTAGTTGAATTATTTTAAAGCACTTTTCCAGAGCATGGCGAAATAAATTTAGCCTTCAACCCTATGATACCGATTAAATAACTCTTTTTAGGTTCAAATTTAGTGCTTGTAAAGTATCCATCATAAAAAAGCATATAAAAAAACCACCGCGAACGATGGTTTTTTATCAAACAGGCACTCTACACGCCTAATCAAGCGGCGTAGCAGAATAATCGGCATCTTCAGGCGGTAAATCGGCCACAGCCTTCGTAATTAAGGCATTCATATAGTTACCGTGGGCCGTCACCGTATCATAATGGAAGCGCAACCGTGGCGTAAACCGCGTTTTGATGCGATGTCCGAGCTCGGTGCGCAAATAACCGGCCGCACTATTTAACACGTCCAACGTTTTGGCATTGGCTTCTTCAGTTTGCACGTCCTGCTCAAGTGACTGCTGCATCACTGTCACATATACATCGGCATAACCCAAATCGGGGCTTAATTTGACCGCCGAAACGGTTATAAACCCGTGAATGCGCGGGTCTTTTAATTCGGTACGAATCAAATCGGCCAATTCGCGCTGCACCTGGTCGCCCATGCGCCGTAATCGTTGACTCATTGTAATGTCCTAATCTTTGCGGCAGCGTTAGACACACTCCTACAGTGTGCGTTTAATTTGCTGCACATCATATACTTCAATCTGGTCGAGTTCCTTGATGTCGTTATAGCCTTTAACCGCAAGGCCACACTCAATTCCGGCACGCACATCGTTCACATCATCTTTATGACGACGCAATGACTCAAGCTCACCCTGGAACACCACCACACCGTCACGCAATACGCGAATCGGTTTATTGCGATAAATGGTCCCTTCCATCACCATACAGCCAGCCGCCGCACCAAACCGACTCGAACGGAACACCTGACGCACCTGCGCAATCCCCAAAATGGTTTCACGATGTTCCGGTGCCAGCATACCGCTCATGGCTGCTTTGACATCGTCAATCATTTCGTAAATTACGCTATAATAACGTAAATCTACGCCATCTTGCTGCGATTTTATCCGCGCGGCAGTATCGGCCCGCACGTTAAAGCCCAGCATGACTGCATTGGTCGATTCCGCCAGAGTAATATCGGACTCGGTAATCGCACCCACGCCCGAGCCCACAATGCGCACATGAACATCATCGACCGCTAAATCCAATAAGGCATTACTGATGGCTTCGAGTGAGCCGCGTACATCAGTCTTTAAGACAATATTAACGGTCGGAACGTCTTGCTTGCCCATTTGGTCAAAAATATTTTCAAGACGCATGCCTGATTGACGTTCAAGACGTTTATGACGTTCGCGCGCCGAGCGAAACTCAGCCACTTCACGGGCTTTCTTCTCGTCCGATACAACTAAAAATTCATCGCCGGCATTGGGTGCATCAGGCAAACCCAAAATTTCGACCGGAATCGAAGGCCCTGCCGACGTTATTTTACGTCCAAGTTCATCATTCATGGCCCGTACCCGGCCATAAAATTCACCCGCCAGCAACAAATCGCCGGTGCGCAATGTGCCTTTTTGCACCAAAACACTAGCAACCGCGCCACGACCTTTATCGATACGGGCTTCAATGACAATGCCTTGTGCCGCGCCCTCGTCGGAAGCCGTTAATTCCATAAGTTCGGCCTGAATACTGATTAAATCAAGCAATTCATCGACACCCATGCCCGTATGAGCCGATACGCGCGCCACCGGCGTATCACCGCCCCAATCTTCCGGCGTAATGCCCTTAACCGATAATTCATTTAAGACGCGGTCAATATCGACCCCTTCTTTATCCATCTTATTGATAGCAATGATAATCGGCGTTCCGGCAGCGCGTGCATGGTCAATAGCTTCGGCAGTTTGCGGCATAACGCCGTCATCACCCGCAACCACAATCACTACAATATCGGTCGCCTGTGCACCTCGTGCCCGCATGGCAGAAAACGCCGCATGTCCCGGAGTATCCAAAAAGGTAATGACACCCTTCTCGGTTTTAACATGATACGCGCCAATATGCTGCGTAATGCCGCCCGATTCGCCCGCCGCCACTTTGGTACGACGAATATAATCAAGCAATGAAGTTTTACCATGGTCAACGTGGCCCATGATAGTAACGACAGGCGGTCGCGGTTTTAAATCACCACGATTTTGGCCAGCACTTTCCATCAGGTGGTCTTCGACCGCAGTATCACTGACCAAAATCGGATTGTGTCCAATTTCTTCAACCACCAGAGCAGCAGTTGCCTGGTCAATCATATCGCTTTCGCGGGCAATTTCACCCATTTTCATCAATGTTTTAATGACTTCGCGGGCTTTGACAGCCATTTTTTGGGCTAAATCGGCCACTAAAATATGTTCGCCAATTTGCACATCATACACCTGTTTTTCAACCGGCTTTTCAAACGCATGTCGATTCGTTTGTGTGGTTTTTAAACTGCGATTACCCGGCCGAATGATTTGCTCTTCCTGTCCACGTCCACGTCCGTTACGTCCGGCTTTGGCACGTGTCGTGGGTGATGTGGTGGTAGCCACACCGCGTTTAATTTCGCGATTTTCTTTCTCAAACGATTCTTCATACGCTCGGCCAACCAAACCAGCCGCTAAAGGTGCATCAGCTGAAGGCGCTGGCGTAGCATCGGTTTTATTGGCGTATTTATTGGCCATTTGCCGCATTTGCTCAAGAGTACGTTCTTGCGCGACCTCGGCAGCTGCACGTCTTGCGGCTTCTTCTGCCGCTTTAAGGCGTGCAGTTTCGGCTTCACGTTGTTGTTTTTCTTCAGGGGTTTCCACTTTAACCGTTCGTTTTTTGGCCGCTTCCTTTTTGTCGGCTTTGGCGGCGGCTGCTTCTTTTTGAGCTAAGGCGGCCTCCTGTACTGCTGCCTGATGCATTTCTGTTGCAACCCGCGCCTGCTCACGCGCTTCATTTTCAGCCTTTTGCCGTGCAATCATATCGGCACGTGCCTGTGCTTCTGCAGCAACTTTAGCTTTAGCATCGGCTGCCATGGTGGCTGCATCAGGCTTGATAAAGGTTTGTCGTTTACGCACTTCGACATTGATAGTCTTGGCTTTGCCTGTCGTACTCGCGACTTTAGCAGTCGTCGTGGTTTTACGCTTAATCGTAATTTTAGGGTCGGCTGTTGACTGCCCATGTGAACGACGTAAAAAATCCAATAAAACTGTTTGCTCAGTATCACTTAACTGACTTTCAGCATTGCGTTCAGGCAATCCGGCTTCAGTGAGTTGCTCAAGCAGTTTTTCCACGGGTGTCCGCACAGTTTGCGCTAATTCTTTTACAGTCTTTTCCGCCATATGCTTGCGTTCCCCCTAGTTAAACCACGTTTCGCGGGCCTTCATGATCAGCTTGCCCGCTGTCGCATTATCGAGGTTTTCGATATCTGCAATATCATTAATCGCCTGGTCGGCCAAATCATCTACTGTAATAATCCCATGCGCCGCCAATGCATACGCCAACTCATGGGTCATGCCTTCAAGTGCCAGCAATTCATCACTTGGCACCTGTATATTTTCCTGTTGAACCAACGCATCTTCAAGTGCTGCATCTTGCGCACGTTTTTGCAAAAGCTCAACCATATCAGGCTCTAAACCCAGTACATCAAAGGTTTCAGCCGGAACATAGGCCACCTCTTCAAGGGTCGTAAACCCTTCTTCAAATAAGGCCTGGGCTAAATCCACATCGATGTTAAGGCGTGCTACAAATTCATCAATATATTGTTGTGATTCATTAGCCTGGCGTTCCTGATACTCATCTTCGAGCATCATATCCAGTTTCCAGCCCGTCAATTCAGACGCCAGACGCACATTTTGCCCTTGCGTTCCGATAGCACGCGCCAACTGGTCACTGGCTAAAAAGGTAATCGCGGCACTATGCGTATCTTCATCAAGCACAATACGGTTCACATCGGCTGGCTCTAAGGCACTGGCAATATATTGAGCGTCGTCACCTGACCACACCACAACATCGATGCGCTCATTGCCCAGTTCTTGCTGAACCGCTAAAATACGCGTTCCTCGCATACCAATACACGCCCCAACCGGGTCAATGCGTTGGTCATTGGTTTTAACGGCGATTTTAGCCCGTAACCCCGGCAGACGTGCTACCGCCTTAATCTCGATGATTTCCTCACTA
>JAGLBJ010000038.1 GCA_018260315.1 Moraxellaceae bacterium
TATGAACTTTTTTTATGAAAAGGGCCTTAATATTTATCATTTGGTGCTGGGCTTGCGCCGCTTAGATGATATCGTTAAATTAGGCCTTGCAGGACAAATTGCCGATTTATGGGAAAAATGGACCCTTTTAAAACGTAACATGCAAACCGGACATTCTTGATTGCCCAGCGTTTTAACAGGTTACAGGAGGCATGGTTAACTTAGGCAGGGTCGACCCTAGGTTAACAAAGCCCTGTTTAGTGAATCTCTGCTTAATAATAGCAAGACTAAATCTGCTGGGCTAAAATTTGCGCATCCAAATCGGCCAAACGTTCTGGTGTACCTACATCAACCCACGCCCCCGGCCAATATTGCCCCTGCGCTTGCCCAGTCTGCATGGCGGCTCGTAAAATAGGCGCTAACGGCGCTTTACCTGGGTTTAAATGTGCAAATAACTTAGGCGATAACACACTGACGCCCGCAAAGGTTAACCGTTGGGCAGGCTCCGTTTGTAGACTCGATACTTCACTTAACACCTGACCTCGCCGGGTTAAATAAAAATCTCCCTCAGAATGTTGCGCAGGATTATCGACTAACACCAAATGTGCCTGTTGTTGACCTTGCAGCACGGCTTGTGCTTGTTCTAGCACATCGCCAAATGGTAAGCGCGTCCAAATATCGCCATTAATCAACAAAAACGGCGCAGTCCCCAACAAGGGTAATGCATTATAGATACCGCCAGCCGTTTCGAGCGGCTCGGCTTCATGCGACCATAAAATATTGACCCCAAACGCTGAACCATTACCTAAGCCTTCCACCAATCTATCGCCAAGCCATGCCGTATTGATAACAATATCAACTATGCCAAGGCGTTTTAATTGCTCAATATGCCATACGATTAACGGTTTACCGCCCACCTTAAGTAACGGCTTGGGCGTATGCAGCGTCAGGGGCCTTAAACGTGTGCCTAAACCTGCGGCTAAAATCATGGCTTTCATACAGGCTTACCCGGCTGAGTTTTTGGAAATTTAGCATTGAACGCAGGAACTACACGTTGCTCAAGCCATTGACTAAAAGTGCCTAAGACCGCATAAGGTTTTATTTCATGTTGTAGATAATGTAAAACCAGGGGCAGATCATTTAAATAACCATGTTTTCCGTCACGCTGACTTAAGCGCACAAAAATGCCCAAAATTTTTAAATGCCGTTGCGCGCCCATCAGGTCAAACCACTGCATAAACTGGTGTTCAGGCACGCCCGGCATCATGCCTTGTATTTGTGCCCGTTGCCAAAAGATTTTTACCCAATGTGCAACCTGTTCATGCGGCCAATGCACGTAAGCATCGCGCAATAATGACACTAAATCATAACTCATGGGGCCCACGACTGCATCTTGGAAATCAATGATTCCCAATTGATTTTCGGCCCTTAGCACCATTAGGTTACGGCTATGATAATCTCGATGAACCATGACCTGCGGCTGAGCCTGCGCTGTTTGGGCCAGCAGCGTATAGGTATCTTCCAATAATTCCTGTTCGGCCGGGTCTAACGTAAGCCCAAGTGCAGGAACAAACCAATCGGTAAACAACCGCATTTCAGTCATTAATCGCTGCGTATCGTAAGCCGGAAAATTTATGGGTACCGGTATTTTTTGAATACCCATTAACTGATTCATCGCTTGACTATAAAAGCTGTCGACTGTTTGAGGCGTTAATAATTGGCTTAATAAGACATTGCCAAAATCCTCTAAAATCATAAACCCTTGGGTTAAATCGTACGCAAAAATTTGCGGAACACGCACACCAAATTCATTAAATAATGCTGCAATGGCAATATAAGGCTGACTATTTTCACGTTCAGGCGGTGCATCCATCACCATCCAGTGTTGGCCCAAAACCGTTAAACGCGCATAACGCCTAAAACTTGCATCGCCTGCCAAAGCCTCCAACTCATAAGGCGTATGCGGAGCAATATGGGGTAATGCACCCGCAGCAATGCGCTCCGTAAGCCAGTGGTTTAAAGCGTTCGGTCTTAAATCGGTTGCAGGTGAACCTGTTAAAGTGGGGTCAATTAGTTGAGCATTGTTGGGCATAGTCATAACATGGAGTCTCAATATAAAAACAGCGACTATATCACTATAAAAAAAACAGGGCCTTAACAACCAGGCCAATTTGACCAAACCGCCAGTGCAACCTTTAAAAGCCAAAGTTTAGCAGCCTGGCCCCAGACTGACAAGCACCGCTATGGTGTGCAGTAGCTATAAAGCACTTCACTATGAAGAGTGTTAATCAGGCATAACTCGCCGTGATACTTGAGCCAAAAATCCTTTAAAACTTTGCGCTAGCAGTTGAAACTTACGCTTAAATCTAATACTCTATGGCGTTAGAAACCTGCAAACTATCTTTCGAATTATCTTTCAAACAAGCTTTCATGAGGATTTATAACGGGTGTCCATTATATTAAAACATTAAATGGATTGACGTACTTTTGATATGAAGGCTATTTTAAACCATTCATTAACCAAGCCGTTCAAATAAACCAGTTACTCAAGCTTCATTAAGCTTAAACCCACATTCTAGGAAAAATAACAATATGCCCAATCGTGTCCAGCTAAGCGACCTTTTGTTAAAGCCACCTCAACCGCAAGCTTTACAAACCTTGTCACTCGGCGGGCGTACTACAGCCGACATGATTAACTGGCTTAATGGGCTAAAATCGGTTAGCAGTGGTGAATCAACCCGTCAGTTATTTATTACCTTAAAAGAGCTGGTAGAACTTAATACCGATGAACCCCATCGTATGGCGCTGGCTGAATTAATGCGCGACCCGATTCATAGTACGCAGCAAAATTTAGCTAAACATTTTATGAGCCAGTCGTTACCTTTGATTGAGCGTCCATTACAGGTAGCACATTTAAACCATTTAATGCATACCTATTTAGCCCAAACCTATGCATATATTGCCGAAACGGTCAGCGAGCAGCTCACAACACAAAATTTTGGTCTGTTTGCCCTACCTAAAAAACGTCAGTTACTTGATCTCTTAGGTCACGCTATTCATCGGGCTTTGGATGCTTTTGGCAATTTAGCCTATGATTTATATAGGCTTTATTTACCTTTACCTAAAGGTTTTTGGTTTAAAAATCATTATTTATATGCTTTGGCCATGCAGCATCAGTTAACCAGTCATTCGTTAGCTGATGAACACATGCTCATGGGAAAAATTTTAGATATTCGTCAGGTTTATTTGCGTAGTATTTTACTGTCCATTGCAGACCCATATACGTTACGTCAGTCGGAAATCCAGCAGTTATATCAGCTTGGTGAATGTTGGGCAGAATTTATCAGCTTAACCTCGTTAGCAAGCGAGAATGCTTTATTTTTAGTTGATTTACAACAGGATACACCGCCCGTTTATATCACCAAGGTGCAAACCGGCAGTCAGGCGCTATATTTTTTGGACACGCAACCGCTGCTTTGGCATGTTGAAGAGGTAAATTCCCCCGACGGGCAGCAACGCTTCCATGCTGAAAAAAATCTGCTGACGCCTAATTTATATCAGCATTTGATTCACTTTTTGACTGCACCGCTTGAACGTCAACAACACCGCCACCGGTATCATGGGCAATTACTGTTGGCGCTTGGACTAAATCACGTCCATTATCAATTAGCCGAGCGTCGTACCTTTGATCAAGTGATTGATTTAAAAAGTATTGTTGAAGAAATTACACCGCTTCTGGATTTACAAAACCCGGGCCTTATGGATTATACCCAACCCTCCGTTCATCAACTGCCCGCGTCATCGCTTGAGCAAAGTGTTGAAGAACTCAATACCACTTACAATTTAAATATTATTAACATCAGTTTAAATGGCTACTGCGTTCATTGGCAAGGTCAACTACCCGCTCAACTGCGCGTCGGCGAGCTTTTGTGTGTTCGTGAAGCCAGCGACCCGCGTTGGCAATTGGCCGTTATTCGCTGGATTACGCAAATTCCCAATGAAGGTGCCGATTTTGGAATTGAAGTGTTTACTCGTCAAGCGCAAGCGTGCGGTGCCCGGGTTATATTTAAAGATCGAGACCCAAGCGATTATTTACGGACCTTTTTAATGTCTGACCCGCGTTTTCCGGACCGTCCTGCGACGTTAATTACCCCGGTATTGACCTTTAAAACCGGCAGTAAAATTAGCTTGCGCCTTGGTCAGGAAGAATTTCGCGGCCAGTTAGAAGAGGCTGTTCAGACCACTCAAAGTTTTGTAGAATTTGAATTTACCCTAGACCCCCTTAAAAATGCAGGGCGTAGCTTAACAACCCTGACGACGCCATCGGCTACACAACTTCACGATGATGACTTATGGAAAATGCTATAATGCGCGCCGCTTATCCTTTTAAATCATGCGGATAACCGTATAAATCGCAGCATTTATCCATAGATATGAATTTTTTGTAGGTCCCTTATTATGTCGACTCAAGCGATTCAAGCTTTAAATCTTTTAATCATTGACGACGACCCCCTGTTTGTACAAAAAATTACAAAATCTGTTAAAGAGCATGTACTATCTGCTCGCTTACATTTAATTGATGATACCGAAGAATTTAATAAATCGTTACGTCAGCAAGAGTGGGACGCGATTTTATTTGGCAATGCCTACGATTTAACTATAATTGATGCAATAGATACCATTGCAGCCGCCAAAAAGGATATTCCGGTTATTGCGCTAAAATCGGACGAACCCGACACGCCGCTAAGCTTAGGCGACGATACTACAGACGTTGTGACCCAGCAAGGCTTTGCAGTAGGTGCTGCTGACGTCATTGAGCGGCATAGAATGAGTCATTTAACGGCAGCTATTTGGCGTGAAGTCAATAATTTGCGCACCCGCCAGACCTTGCGTACTACAATCACCCGCTTACAAGATGCCGATGCCCGTTCACAAGCCTTTTTGGAAAATTCGCGCAGTGCAGTTGCGACCATTCAAGAAGGCGTGCATATTTTAGCCAATGAAGCCTATGTTGAATTGTTTGGCTATGTAAAGCCAGATGATTTGCTTGGTGTGCCCGTGATTGATTTAGTTAAATCAAGCGATGTAGGCCCATTTAAAGAGTTATTACGTCAATACAGTAAAGGCGAACGCAATAACGAAGGACAAGAATTTCATGGCGTGCGCTTAGATGGTTCCGAGTTTAAAGCCAATTTTCAATTATTTACGGCTGTTAAAAATGGTGAACCGTGTTTGCAAATGGTGGTACAGCCAGATGAAGCGCAACAATCGCAGGCCATGGTTGCTGCCAAAGTAGCCGCAGCCGTTCGGATTGACCCGCTCACCCGGTTAAAAAATCGTCTTGCATTTGAAGAACAACTTGAAGAAACCCGCAGCCGCTCAATTGCGCTTAAAAAATCTGCCGCTTTGTTATTTATTAGCTTGGATAATATCGGACAAATCAATGCAACGCATGGTTTAGCCGGCAACGATGCCGTTATTTTAGCGCTTGCTGAACAACTCAAAACTCAATTTGATGAAGCCTTGGTTTATCGCTTCGGTGATGCCAGTTTTACGGTTTTAATTCAGGATAGTGACGAAGCGCAGGCAGTCCAAAGCGCAGAAGCTTTAGTGCAAAGTGCCCAGACTACATTAATTAACGTCGATAAACGCACGATTCAAACCACGGTCAGTATTGGCATTGTTATTATCAGCGATACCTCGCCCAGTAGCCCCGATATATTTAAACGCGCGTTTGAAGCAGCCGATAAAGTTAAACTTAAAAATAAAGGCGTCGGTAATGGCGTTGATGTCTATCGTCCGGCGGAACACGCCACGACCTCCGATACTGCGTTACGTGAATTAATTGAACATTCTTTAATCAATAATAAGTTTGAACTGCTCTATCAACCGTTATATGACACTGAAAATGAAGAAAATTTATTTTATGAAGTGTTTATTCGTCTGCCTTTAACTGATGGCAAGACGATGAAACCGGCTGAATTTATCCCCGTGGTTCAACAGTTTGGTTTAGAGGGAAAACTGGACCGCTGGCTCATTTTAAATGCTTGCAAACAGCTTAAACTTCATTTGCAGGCTTATCCTAATAGCCGATTACTGCTTAATTTAAGCGCCGAATCGCTACAAGATTCGACCCTACCGGCCTTGGTGAGTCGCCTAGGTGCGACCATTGGTCCTAATGGTCGTAATCCGCTGGTTTTACAGTTCCATGAAAGCGATATTACGACTTATTTACAGCTTGCTAAAGAAAATATCGCCAGTTACCGAGTGGGAGGCTGCGGGGTTTCGATTACCGATTTTGGTCAATCGCTTAATGCCTTGACACAACTGACCATGCTAGATGTGAGCATGGTTAAACTGGACAAAAGCTATATTCGAGAAATGGATAAATCCGAGAATTTTCAGGCTGTGCAAAGCATGATTGAGCAAATTACCGCACAAGAAAAAGAGGCGATTATTGGTTATATTGAAACACCAGCAATTATGTCAAAAGCTTGGAGCGTTGGTGCCCGTTATTTACAAGGCTATTATTTGCAGCCGCCTTCAACCGTTATGGTGACTAATGAAAGTGAATAATGGCGTATGGCTTGCACTTTTGGCAAGTGGTCTATTGACAGGTTGCAGTCAGAAGTTACCTCCGGCGCAACGCCCCCAAGTCACCCTACCTGTTTTGGCAGGTAATATTGCTGAAGGTAAACAGGCTTTTAACGCTGATTGTAGCCAGTGCCATCAGATAATAAGCGGGCATAACAGTAAGGGGCCACAACTTGACCGTATTTATGGCGCGCCGGCCGCCGCCTTGGCTGATTACCAAGCGCGTTACAGTGATGGGCTTAAAAAAAGTCATTTGATATGGGACGCAGCTACTCTTGATCGTTATATTGCGCGGCCTAAAAGTGTCATTCCTGATACCAAAATGCTAAGTGATGATGTGAACAATCCCCAAGAACGTCAAGCGATTATCGCCTATTTATCGACATTGCGTGGATCTGATTTACCTAAAACAATCCCATAAATAATGACTGCACTGCTGCCACCCCTTGATGCCGATGGTCACCTGCAAAATCCTGAACTATGGACACCTGCTATTGCTGAACTACTGGCTCAAACACACGGATTAACCCTCATCTCCGAACATCTAAGTATTCTGGAACACGTACGCATTTTTTATGTAAAATTTGGGCATATTCCTGCCAGTCGACCCCTCATTCGATTTTTACAGACGCAGAATGCCGCCTGGACCAATGCTTATTTAATGCAACTTTTTCAAACAGGTTTGGTGGCTCGGACGTTGTCTAAACTGGCAGGGCTGCCTAAACCGGCCAATTGCTTATAATGTAATGTATTGAGTGTCGTCTATTTTATACATTTCATAAGAAAAAAACGCCAATCTAGACCGGCGTTTTTGCTTCACTCATTGTAATCTTGAGGCCTCATTACGCTTAAATCACTCTGCTAAAACTAATGCTTTAACCAGGCAGTTTTACGCAAGGCTTGCCGCGTTTTACGGCGTTCGGCTTGGCGCGCACTATCGACATCATCGGCTTTATGCAGCCCCCCTTTTTTTAGTAAAGGGTGCAGCCCTAACAGTTTACGGTCAGGGTGCTGCACGTGCAAACGGTTTTCGGGTTTTAGTTTCATGGTCTACCCCTTGATACATAAGACTTGCCGCAAGGTATGCACAACGTCGATTAAATCACTTTGATGTGCCATCACCTGATCAATATCTTTATAAGCACTCGGAATTTCATCAATAATGCCCTTATCCTTACGACATTCGACCCCTTGAGTTTGCTGCTCCACATCACGTGTCGTAAAATGCTGCTTGGCTTGGGTACGGCTCATCTTGCGGCCCGCCCCATGCGAACATGAGCAAAAGGATTCCGGATTACCTTTGCCACTTACAATGTAAGAACGGGCCCCCATTGAACCCGGAATAATCCCCAGTTCACCCTCGCCCGCCCGAATCGCACCCTTACGGGTAACCCAGACCTCTTTACCAAAATGCTGCTCTTGCGTCACATAATTGTGATGACAATTGATTGCTTCTTTAGTCAACTGAAACGGTGGCAGGCGTTCATGTAACACTTTTAAAATCAAGCGCATCATTTCACGCCGATTTTCTCTAGCATAATCCTGCGCCCACTGTACCGCCTCAACATAATCATTAAAGCTGTCCGAGCCTTCTGCAAAATACATCAGGTCCTTATCGGGCACATGCCCAAAACGGTTTTGGCGCTCGCGTTTAGCCAATTCTATAAAATAAGTGCCAATTACATTGCCTAAACCGCGGCTGCCCGAATGAAGCATCACCCACACCTGGTTTTGTTCGTCCAGACACAGCTCTATAAAATGATTACCGCCGCCCAGCGTACCCAGTTGTTTACGCCAGGTTTGTTCAAACTGCCGCAGCATGCGCAACAACGCCGGATGTTTATCGGTGATTAAACGCAAACGTTTTGCCAACGGGTCTAAGGTTGAAGCAGGCGCTTTGGCATTTTTATGTTGATTAAAACCCACTGGCACCACACGTTCTAGGGCATTGCGCAGGCTAAATAATTGGTCAGGTAGCTGGCTTGCATTTAACTGCAAACGTACTGCATGCATGCCACAACCGATATCCACCCCGATTGCTGCCGGAATAATGGCGCCAACCGTTGGAATCACACTGCCGACCGTTGCCCCAAGCCCTAAATGGACATCGGGCATAACGGCAATATGCGGGTAAACAAAATTAAGTTGTGCCATAGCGTTTAATTGATTCAAAGCGGCTTGTTCAATATCGTCCGTATAAATTTTAACCGATACACCAAACCCTACTCTTGCATTATTTTCATTTAAAATCAAGGATATGCCCACGATTTTGTCCTTTTTAAAGTCAATAAATCCTAAACGCTCAAAAGGTTAAAAACCTGCGTTTACCTAGAATATAAAGTGAATTTATAAAAATCGGACAAGCCCGTTAACAGTCTGGTTATTTTTAATAGATTACAGCCTGGGCAATACGGTCTACCTGAAAAACTTCAAATGTCCAGTTTCGCCTAGCTCATGATAAAAATTAAAGACAAGAACTTTAATGAATATAACTTAACCACTATTGATGATCATTAAAGAAAAATTAACGTGAGATGATTGCCCGAAGGGTCGTTAACTGTTGCATTTTTTGCCCTCCTGTTATAAAAAATGATTGCTGAGATGATGGTATGCATAAGCTATAGAATGAATTTTTAAAGCCATAGCCGTAAGTGACATACGGCTAACAAGGATTAAAAAAAAAGCAAGCGTTTTCTAAATTATTTTTAATTTATAAGACCCTGCTTCGACCTGGAAACCTTCTTAATCCAGTTAACGATTAAACTCATCTTCTTCAAACGATGGCTGATAATCCTGTTCGAGATGCAATAAATGCTCATGTACGGCGCGTTCATGCTGGATTCTTTGAAAAATTTCCTCACGATGCACCGCAACTTCTTTAGGCGCGTTAACGCCAATGCGAACCTGATTGCCTTTTACGCCTAAAATGGTCACGCTGACCTGCTCACCAATCATTAATGTTTCGCCAACACGACGCGTTAAAATTAACATGTTATTGCTCCTTGCATTTTATAAACCTCAAAAATGTTATAGTGACTCTCATGTTGAGAGCTATACCCCTCAAGCATGCAAGAGCAGCCATAGAAAACAGCTTTAATATTAAGCCGGCACGCTCGTTTCGCCGGTTTTACGGTCCAGCCCAAACGCAGTATGCAGCGCACGCACTGCCAACTCCAGATAATTTTCGGCAATCACCACCGAGATTTTAATTTCACTAGTTGAAATCATTTGAATATTGATGTTTTGCGCCGCTAACGTACTAAACATTTTACTCGCAACGCCTGCATGCGAGCGCATTCCGACTCCGACAAGCGACACTTTAACGATATCATCTTTACCGTTCACGTCTTTGGCGCCAATGTCTTGCCCGATGTTTTGCAATAACGCCAGCGACTTTTTATATTCGCTACGGTTCACAGTAAAGGTAAAATCGGTCGTGCCGTCTGCCGCTACATTTTGCACAATCATATCAATTTCAATATTGGCATCACCAATCGGCGATAAAATACGCGATGCTATACCGGGCTGGTCCGGCACACCACGTATCGTTAACTTGGCTTCATCTCGATTAAAAGCTATTCCAGAAATAATGGGTTGTTCCATATCGTGCTCGCGTTCTGTCGTTATAAAAGTACCCGTTTGTTGCTGCCAGGCGGTATCAAATGCTCCGTCTTTACCGGTGTCAAAACTTGATAACACACGTAAGGGTACCTGATATTTGCCTGCAAATTCTACCGAACGGATTTGCAGTACCTTGGAGCCCAAACTGGCCATTTCCAGCATTTCTTCAAAGGTGATGCGATCAAGCTTGCTGGCTTTAGGGGCTACGCGCGGGTCAGTGGTATAAACCCCATCGACATCGGTATAAATCTGGCATTCGTCAGCTTTTAAGGCCGCCGCAATAGCCACACCCGTGGTATCTGAACCGCCACGACCCAGGGTAGTAACGTCGCCTTTATCGTCAATGCCCTGAAAACCTGCAACAATAACGACCCGATTGGCGCTTAAATCCTGTTCGATGGCGGCATGTTCAATGCCTAAAATACGCGCCTTCATATGACTGCTATCGGTTTTGATAGCCACTTGCCCACCGGTGTATGATTTTGCGCCAATTCCAATGGATTGCAGCGCCATTGCCAATAACGCAATCGTCACCTGCTCACCCGTTGCAAGCATTTGATCCATCTCACGCGCATTTGGCGTGTCGGTGACTGCATGGGCAAGCGCAATCAAACGGTTTGTTTCACCGCTCATCGCCGATACGACAACCACCACACGATGTCCGTGCTCATGCCAGCGTTTAACACGCGCCGCAACATTTAAAATGCGTTCCGGTGTACCCATTGAAGTACCGCCGTATTTTTGTACAATTAACGCCATGGGACTTTTACACCTTCTAACAATACGATTTAATGCTAACCATCAATTGGATTATGGTTGAGCCTTTAAATACTGAGCCAACCACGACGGTAAATCGTGTACCAACGTATTCACTTGCCGTACTTGTTCAGGCGCCAGCACCGCACCGCCCTGGGCCAAATCAGGTTTTCCGCCCCCTTTACCGCCCAGAGTTTGTGCCATATGCGACAAGATATCGCTAGCTTTAATCATGGCTGTATGCTGTTTGGCTACAGAGATCAATAGACTTATTTTAGAGGTTTGCGCTTCTGTTTCTTGCCCAACAAGCACCAGCACTGCATCATTTAAACGAGATTTTAGACTGTCATGTACAGTGCGTAAGGTCTTGGCGTCCATTTCGAGTTGGGCAATGAGTACCGGCACGCCGCCAATCGTTTGTACCTGTTGCATTAACTCAACACTCTGCATACCGGCCATTTTCTGCTTTAAATGCTCGACCTGTTTCTCAAGCTCTCGCTGCCTTTCTAACCCCACTAAAATACGCTCACTGACCTGTTCGCGGCTGACCTTATGCAACAGTGCCAACTGATTCAACTGGCTATCGGCTGCTTGTATGTAACTGAGTGCGCCCAGACCCGTTAAGGCTTCAATACGTCGAATACCGGCCGCGATACCGCTTTCCTGGACAATTTTAAACACCCCAATATCACCCGTCCGATTAACGTGCGTTCCGCCGCACAATTCAATCGAAAACTCCTGTTTATGTGCACCTGTTTGGCCCATTGCCAAAACGCGCACGCGCTCGCCGTATTTTTCACCAAACAACATCATTGCGCCTCGCGCCCGGGCTTGTTCCATGTCCATTTCTTCAGTAGTCACCGCCGTATTGGCAATAATTTCCGACATGACCCGCTGCTCTAGCTCGCGCAATTGTTCAGAGGTTACCGCTTGGTCATGCGCAAAATCAAAGCGTAACCCCTGACTCGACACTAATGACCCTTTTTGATTAACATGCTCGCCTAATACTTCCCGTAACGCTGCATGCAGTAAGTGCGTGGCTGAATGATTGCGCGCGGTTGCGGCCCGCATGGCCGGCTCTACATGGGCCGCCACTTTTTGCCCTGCCGTTAGTTGACCGACGGTGACCAGCCCCTGATGCACAAAGGCCGGGCCTGATTTTTGGGTATCCTGCACTTCAAAAATGCCACTTTGCGCTTTTAACGTGCCACTATCGCCCACTTGTCCGCCACTTTCAGCATAGAACGGCGTATGATTAAGCACGACCAGGCCTTCATCACCTTCACTCAACTGCTCAACACGTTGGCCGTCTTTATACAAGGCTAGAATAGTTCCTTCACCGTGCGTCGCGTCATATCCGCCAAACCGGGTCGGCTCATCAATGCGGACAATGTTATTATAATCCACATTAAACTGACCAGCATTACGTGCCCGTTGACGTTGTTCCTGCATATGCCGCTCAAACTCTGCGGAATCAATCGTAAGACCCCGTTCACGAGCAATATCAGCCGTTAAATCGAGCGGAAAACCATAGGTATCATACAGTTTAAAGGCGATATCGCCACCAATCACGGTGCCTTTTAATTGGCTAAGTTCGCCTTCTAACAAACGCATGCCCTGATCCAGCGTACGTGCAAACTGTTCTTCTTCTTTTCGCAAGGTCTGTTCAATACGGCTACGTTCTGTCACTAATTCAGGATACGCCTCGCCCATGACGTCGATAAGCGGCTGAACCATTTTATAAAAGAATAAACCTTGTGCGCCTAATTTGTGACCATGCCGAATCGCCCGCCGAATAATACGGCGCAACACATAACCGCGCCCTTCATTACCCGGCAACACCCCATCGGCAATCAGAAAACTGCATGACCGCGTATGGTCAGCAATCACCCGTAAAGATGCCTGGGTTAAATCGGTAGTTCCGACCGCCTGTGCTGCTGCCGCAATCAAACAACTAAAAATGTCGATTTCATAGTTGCTGTGAACGTGTTGCAATACGGCGCTAATGCGTTCTAGACCCATGCCGGTATCGACGCTCGGTGCAGGCAAATCATGCATTACACCGTCGGCGGTACGGTTAAACTGCATAAACACGTTATTCCAAATTTCGATATACCGGTCGCCATCTTCTTCCGGTGTTCCCGGCAACCCCCCCGCAATCTGGTCGCCATGGTCATAAAAAATCTCGGTACAAGGCCCACAAGGTCCCGTATCGCCCATTGCCCAAAAATTATCCGATTTCGGCATGCCGTCCACAACGCCGCCCGGTTTATTACCAATACGAATAATACGCTCAGGTGGCAGTCCAATATCGTTATGCCACAGGTCAAAGGCTTCATCATCGGTCGCATACACGGTGACATACAGGCGTTCTTTGGGAATATTAAGCCATTCTGAACTGGTCAAAAATTCCCACGCATAGGCAATGGCATCTTTTTTAAAATAATCGCCGAATGAAAAATTACCTAACATTTCAAAAAATGTATGATGCCGGGCCGTATAGCCAACATTGTCTAAATCGTTGTGTTTACCGCCTGCCCGAACGCATTTTTGGCTCGAAACAGCCCGCACATAGTCGCGTTTTTCAAGCCCTAAAAAACAGTCTTTAAACTGGTTCATACCCGCATTTGTAAATAACAAAGTCGGGTCATTAAAGGGAATTAAAGAGCTCGATGCAACGCGGCGATGCCCTTTACGTTCAAAGAAACGTAAAAAAGCCTCACGAATTTGGGCAGCACTTTGAACGGAAGACACAAACAAACTCCTTACCGGCTTTTATGGGTACGCGTTTAGTTGTTAAATCATCAGGAACGTGTAAACCTTGAAGTATAACGGTTTTTTGGGCAACAATACAGTAGTTTTATAACGAGATTGAAGCATGCGGCCATTATAAAGTTTGATTTAGGCAATATTGGGCATGACTCTGTTTAATGCCGTCATTTAAACATAAGAAAACGGACTGAAACCGTCCGTTTTAATTTCTAAACGTTCAATTTAACCTCACCTGATCGCGTCCAAACCCCTTGCTTCGCTCATACCAGCCATTTTACCCCGACGTACCGGTGGAACAAGGTCGCCATAGTATTGACGGTCGGCAAAATAACTGGAACGCACCATCGGCGCAGCCCAAATATTCTTAAACCCCAGGGCATGACCATGGGCGGTATAGCGTTCAAATTCATCAGGGTGCACAAATCGCTCTACCGGCGCGTGGTGTCTTGAAGGCTGTAAATACTGCCCAATCGTCACATAATCGACCTGATGCGCGGCCAAATCATCGAGTAATGCCAACACTTCGGCTTCAGTTTCGCCAAGACCGACCATCAAGCCACATTTAGTCGGAATATCGGGGCAATGAGTTTTAAACGCTTTTAATAAATTAAGGGAATGTTGATAATCCGAGCCAGGACGCATGGCCTTATATAGACGCGGCACGGTTTCAATATTATGATTAAACACATCAGGGGGGCTGTCTTGCATGATTTTTAGTGCAATATCCATGCGTCCCCGAAAATCGGGTACCAAAATTTCAAGCAGGGTATGCGGGCTTAATTGGCGCGTCTGCACAATACAATCGACAAAATGTTGCGCACCCCCATCGGCCAAATCGTCACGGTCGACCGAGGTAATAACCGCATATTTTAGCCCCAAACCCGCTATGGTTTCAGCCATATGGCGGGGCTCATCAATGTCAAGCGCTTTAGGACGGCCATGCGCCACGTCACAGAACGGGCAGCGACGCGTACAAATATCCCCCATAATCATAAACGTAGCCGTACCGCCGCCAAAACATTCAGGCAAATTAGGACAAGCCGCTTCCTCACAAACCGTGTGTAATTTTTGGGTGCGCAAGGTCTCTTTAATACGCTGCACTTCGGCTGGTTCGCTAAGCTTTACACGTATCCAGTCAGGTTTACGTGGCATTTCTTCGGTCGGAATAATTTTAACCGGAATACGCGCCATTTTTTCGGCGCCGCGTAGTTTTTGTCCCGTAATAACCGCGGGTTGCGCAGCAGAGGAAGAAACCGTAAAAGTCATCGATTGGTCACCTTAAACAAGTACACTGACACAAATAAACGTGGGGTCAGGCTGCACGCTACCATAAAAATGCAGCCGTTTTGTAGCGAATTTGCGAATTTCCATCTTAGGCCCTACAGTTTAAAGGCTGAATCACGTATGCTAGGCTTTATTTTGGTTGATTTTTAACAATATTAACGGATACTTAAGGATACCACCATGCTTAAAACGACTCGAAATTCTCCATATCAATATGATGCCATTGTGTTAGGCGCAGGCCCGGCGGGTGAGGCGGCGGCAATGA
>JAGLBJ010000039.1 GCA_018260315.1 Moraxellaceae bacterium
GTTAAAGTCGCGCATATTAATTATTGACGGCGCCATGGGCAACATGATTCAGCGGAGCAAACTTGAAGAAGACGATTATCGCGGTACCCGATTTGCCGATTTTGCCTACGATGTCAAAGGTAATAATGATTTATTGTCCTTAACGCAGCCTACTATTATTAGCGAAATTCATCGGGAATATTTAACGGCGGGCGCCGATATCATTGAAACCAACAGTTTTAACGGCACGCGTATTTCAATGGCCGATTATCACATGGAAGATTTGGTGCCTGAACTGAACCATGAAGCGGCTCGCCTGGCACGCGCTGCCTGTGATGAATTTACAGCACAAAATCCGGCTAAACCACGTTTTGTGGCTGGCGTATTGGGTCCGACATCGCGTACCTGTTCCTTGTCGCCCAATGTTAATGACCCGGCTTTTCGTAACGTGACCTTTGATGAACTGGTGCACAACTATATTGAAGCAGCCCATGCCCTGATTGATGGCGGCGCGCATATTTTACTCATCGAAACCGTATTTGATACGCTCAACTGTAAAGCCGCCATTTTTGCCCTGCAACAGGTGTTTAGCCAACGGGGTGAAGCGCTGCCGATCATGATTTCAGGCACGATTACCGATGCGTCGGGTCGTACCTTGTCGGGACAAACCCCCGAAGCCTTTTGGAACTCGGTACGCCACGCCACGCCTCTGCTTTCGGTAGGTTTAAACTGCGCGTTAGGGGCCGATTTAATGCGCCCGCATGTTAAAGTGTTGAGCGACCGGGCAGATATCTTTGTCTCGGCACACCCGAACGCGGGCTTGCCTAATGCGTTTGGTGAATACGACGAAACGCCCGAACAAACGGCTGCTTTTTTAGCCGAATTTGCCCAAAGCGGTTTACTCAACCTAACTGGCGGCTGTTGCGGTACGACTCCTGAGCATATTGCTGCTATTGCACACGCTGTAGCTGCTATTGCACCTCGTATTCCGCCGATTGTAGCGCCGGCGTGTCGGTTATCGGGCCTTGAAGCATTTAACATTACGGCCGACAGTTTGTTTGTTAATGTCGGCGAACGAACCAACGTCACTGGGTCGAAAAAATTTGCACGGTTAATTCGTGATGAACAGTATAACGAAGCGCTTGATATTGCCAAACATCAGGTCGAAGGCGGCGCGCAAGTCGTGGATATCAACATGGACGAAGGTATGCTGGACTCGCAAGGTGCCATGGTGCATTTTCTGCATTTGGTCGCCTCAGAACCCGATATTTCGCGTGTCCCATTGATGATTGATTCGTCCAAATGGGACATCATCGAAGCCGGTTTAAAATGCGTGCAAGGCAAAGCGATTGTTAATTCAATTTCCCTAAAAGAAGGCTATGACGAGTTTGTACACAAAGCGCGCCTTTGCCGTGCCTATGGTGCCGCCGTCATTGTCATGGCGTTTGATGAAGCGGGTCAGGCCGATACCTTTGAGCGTAAAACACAAATTTGCAAACGCAGCTACGATATTCTGGTAAATGATTTAAAGTTTCCGGCCGAAGACATTATTTTTGACCCCAACGTGTTCGCAGTCGCCACAGGCATTGAAGAACATAACAATTATGCGGTCGATTTTATAGAGGCCACCGGCTGGATCAAGCAAAACCTACCGCATGCCATGATTTCGGGTGGCGTGTCAAACGTGTCGTTTTCATTTCGCGGTAATGAACCGGTGCGCGAAGCCATTCACGCGGTGTTTTTGTATTATGCCATTCAGCAAGGTATGACGATGGGCATTGTGAATGCAGGTCAGCTCGCCCTGTACGATGACATTCCCGCCGAACTTAAAACGGCCGTTGAAGACGTGATTTTAAACAAGCGCCCGCAAAATGGCGAAAGTGCTACCGATAATCTGTTAACTATTGCCGAAAAATATCGCGAACACGGCAAAACCGGTCAGACAGCCGCTCCCGAAACCCTAGAATGGCGACAGCAGCCGGTCGATAAACGTCTGGAATACGCGCTGGTTAAAGGCATTACCACATTTATAGAGACCGATACCGAAGAGGCGCGTTTACAGGCCAACCGCCCGCTTGATGTTATTGAAGGGCCGTTGATGGCAGGCATGAACGTTGTGGGCGATTTATTTAGCGCAGGTAAAATGTTCTTACCGCAAGTGGTTAAATCGGCGCGCGTCATGAAGCAGGCCGTCGCATGGCTTAACCCCTATATTGAAGCCGAAAAAGTGGTTGGACAGACCAAAGGCAAAGTGCTGATGGCAACGGTCAAGGGCGATGTACACGATATCGGCAAAAATATCGTCGGGGTGGTGTTGGGCTGTAACGGATATGATATTGTCGATTTGGGCGTGATGGTTTCGGCTGAAAAAATTCTGCAAACGGCGATTGATGAAAAAGTCGATATTATCGGGCTATCGGGTTTAATTACTCCAAGTCTTGACGAAATGGTGTTTGTCGCCAAGGAAATGCAGCGCCGTGGGTTTCAAATTCCGCTTTTGATTGGCGGCGCAACCACGTCAAAGGCGCATACGGCAGTTAAAATTGACCCCCATTATACCAATGATGCCGTGGTGTACGTGACCGATGCATCGCGCGCGGTTGGAGTGGCAACAACGTTATTATCCAAAGAGATGAAACCGGCCTATATTGCCGAACGCCGCGCCGAATATGCCGAAGTGCGCGAACGCATTACCAACCGTGCCCCAAAGGCCGCCAAAGTCAGTTATGCCGAAGCCGTCGCCAATGGATTTAAAACCGATTGGCAGGCCTACCAGCCGCCTAAGCCGCAGCAACTGGGCATTCAGACTCATCTTGATTATCCGCTTCAAACGCTGGTGGATTATATCGACTGGACCCCGTTTTTTATCTCGTGGAGTCTGGCGGGCAAGTATCCGGCAATTTTAACCGATGACGTGGTGGGCGAAGCGGCACGCGATTTATTTAGCAATGCCCAAACCATGTTGAAAACCCTTATTGATGAACAAAAACTAACCGCCAAAGCCGTGTTTGGATTGATGCCTGCAGCTCGTATTGCGCCCGATAGTCTGGCGATTTTTGACGAAACAGGCCGCATACAAACCCATCGTTTTGAACATTTGCGCCAACAATCCGATAAAGCCGCTGGCAAACCCAATTATAGTTTAGCCGATTTTATTGCACCGGTTGAGGCCAACGTTCCCGATTATCTAGGCGGCTTTACCGTATCAATTTTTGGCGCTGAAGAATTGGCACACGACTATAAAGCCAAGGGTGATGATTTTAATGCCATTTTGGTGCAATCGCTGGCAGATCGTCTGGCCGAAGCGTTGGCCGAGCGGTTGCATGAGGATATTCGTAAAATTCACTGGGGCTATGCACCCGATGAAGTGGCCACCAATCATGATTTGATTGCCGAAAAATATCGAGGTATTCGTCCTGCTCCGGGGTATCCGGCCTGTCCCGAACACAGCGAAAAAGCAGTTTTATTTGATTGGCTGGGTAGTACGGCTCGCATTGGCACGCTCTTAACCGAAAATTATGCCATGTGGCCGCCGTCATCGGTAAGCGGATTTTACTACTCGCACCCCGAGGCAACCTATTTTAACGTAGGAAAAATCAGCCGCGAACAACTGACCGATTATGCTGCACGTAAAGGCTGGACGCTTGAAATAGCCGAACGCTGGCTGGCCCCCAATCTGGAATAGCCAGCCCTCTAACTAAGGCCTCTACATTACTTTTAAGGTTTAAGGAAGTACAAACCATGCCTGAAGAAATCGATATCGACACCGATAAACTGCATGAAGCCATTGAGGAAGAAATGGAAAAAGAAGGCGGGGGCTTATTGCGCACCATTGCCCTCACCACGTCCATTTTTGCAGCGATTGCAGCGATTGCCGCGCTACAGGCAGGCGGTACGGTCAATGAAGCCCTGATACGCAAAACCCATGCCAGTCAGTTGCAGGCGCAGGCCTCGGACGCATGGGCATTTTATCAGGCCAAAAGCATTAAATCGGCCATCGTACAAACTCAAGAAGCCGTTTGGACGGCGCAACATCAACCTGTACCGCCTGCCCTGCAAGCTGCCGAACAACGCTATAACGATGAACAGGCCGAACTGAACAAAAAGGCTCGCGAACTGGAAAAACAGCGCGATGAAAGTAATACCGAAGCCGAACATTTGATGCATCAACACCATGCGTTTGCCAATGCCGTAGCCCTGTTTCAGGTAGCGATTGCGCTGGGTGCGGTGGCGGCATTAACCCGTAAACGGCCGTTATGGTGGGCGTCCATGTTACTGGGAATAATCGGCATGGCGCTGATTGGACGAATTTTTATGGCGGGCGGTGTGGCTTTTTAAGCGTAGGGGTCAATGCGTTAAAATAGCCCGACTGACTGACTGCGATGTCCCATGCAGCCGATGTCATGTATTGATATATCTTGTTTTTTATTTTAAAAGGTTGGTATCGTGTCTACAATTGAACCCCAAACAGCTCATTCCGTAATCAATCCCAAAATGACCCGTGTGTTGTCCGGTATGCGCCCGACCGGCTGGCTGCATTTAGGGCATTATCATGGCGTTTTAGAAAATTGGGTTAAGTTGCAACACGAGTACGACTGCTATTTTTTTGTGGCTGACTGGCACGCCCTCACCACCCATTATGATAATCCGCAAAGTTTGGCGGCCCATACACAGGATATGGTGATTGACTGGTTAGCGGCCGGGGTTGACCCCGAAAAAGCCACATTATTTGTGCAATCAGCCATGCCGGAACACGCCGAATTACATGTGTTATTGTCCATGGGTACGCCGCTCTCCTGGCTTGAACGTATTCCAACCTACAAAGACCAGCAGGCTAAACTACGTGAAAAAGATTTGGCAACCTATGGATTTTTAGGTTATCCCTTGTTGCAGGCTGCCGATATTTTACTGTACCGCGCGCAACTGGTGCCGGTCGGGGCTGACCAGGTGTCACATGTTGAACTGACGCGAGAAGTGGCGCGCCGATTTAATCATTTATATGGCAAGCCTTTAGATGCTGAAACCGTGCAAACACAAGCTTATAGCAACATGGGCAAAAAGGCCGCCAAACAATATCAGCAGTGGGCCAAGCAGTATCAGCAAGAAGGCGATACCGAGGCGCTACAGCAGGCCCAAACTTTATTGGCAGCGTCGGGCAGTTTATCGGCGCTAGAACGTGAAGTATTGAGCGGACATTTAACCGGCAGTGGACGCGTGATCTTGCCGGAACCGCAAGCATTACTGACCACAGCCTCTAAAATGGTCGGTCTAGATGGCGAAAAAATGAGTAAATCCTACGGTAACACCATCAGCCTGCGCGAATCCCCCGATGCCGTGCGCGATAAAATTCGCAAAATGCCGACCGACCCTGCACGCGTGCGCCGTACCGATGCCGGTAATCCTGAACGCTGTCCTGTATGGAATTTGCACCAAGTTTACAGTTCGCTGGAAGTACAGCAGTGGGTAGTTACAGGCTGCACGACTGCGGGTATTGGCTGTCTGGATTGTAAACAACCCGTTATTGACGAAATAAATAAGATTTTGGCCCCTATGCGGGAACGTGCCCGGCCTTTTGAAGAAGATACCGGCCAGCTCAATACTATTTTAAAACAAGGGGCCGCGCGCGCTCGTGATACGGCCCAGGAAACGTTAAAAGAAGTACGGCAGAGCATGGGACTTATTGGTCGTTGGTCATCTTAAGGCGCTTTTTCTGGGCTTTCATGAAACGGCTTACCCTCTAATGCAGCCCGTATGATCGTCTCTGACACCAGTGCGCGCTTAGGCGATGAATGGTATACCGATTTGCCGCCCGATTTATATATTCCGCCGCATGCCTTTGCCGTGTGGCTTGAACAGTTTGAGGGCCCGCTGGATTTTTTGCTGTATCTGGTGCGCAAAAATAACGTCGATTTGCGCATGCTTCCAATTGCCCCGATTACTGCTCAGTATTTAGAGTATATTCAGGTGATGCAGATTTTAAATATTGAACTTGCAGCCGACTATTTATTGATGGCGTCATTATTAACCGTCATTAAGTCCAAACTGCTATTGCCCAAACCCATCAAAACGCCTATTGAGGAAGACCCACGCCAAACCTTGCAGCAACAGCTTGAACAGTATGCAATGATTAAGCAGGCTGCCCGTACTTTAAACCATTTGCCCCTGTTGGAACGCGATGTTTTTAAGGCTATGGCGTTGCTAAGCCCCCAAGCGGTTATGCCCGCCGCACCATTGCAGGATAGGAGTTTTGATGTACACGATTTAACCCGCCATTTGCAGGCGTTATTGCAGCGTTCTACAGTGCGTGAGCATCAGATTAGTGCAGATGTGCTCCAATTAAGTGAGCGTTTAGCCGACATTCGTGCGTTATTTCAAAAGGGTTATCCATTGTTATTTCAGGATATTATCAATCCCACACAAGGTCGCTTAGGGGTGATTGTCAGCTTTATGGCCGTTTTGGAACTTTTAAAACAGGGCGAACTGTGCATTATCAGTGCCCCTTTGCAACCGCTACAGCTTATGATGAATCCTGTCTGATTGACAGCATAACTTTTTAATAATCAAGGTTTTATCTAAAAATCATGCAAAGGACCTTAATTTAATCTTATGGCACCGATACTGATTGATGCAGAATTGTTAAATTATCTGGAAGCGGCTTTGCTAAGCGGTGAACACGCCATCAGTACGGCTGTATTGCAAAAAATTATTCAGCAATACGATAAAAATGATGCGACAACAGCCAAAGTGCCTATAATTCCTGCTATGATGCCGGCACGACAGGTGCAAACAATGGTCAATGCTTACATGCAAGCCTTAAATGCGCGTTATGCAGCGACCGCTTTGCAGGTCATTGAAACGGCGCTCGGCTGGCAAGTGCAGGTTCGGCTCCAGTATGCACACGTTTTACAGCAGGTATGGCCAGAACGCACGCTTAAGCTGTCCAATGCGCTGCTTGAGATTTTAGCGATTATTGCGTATAAACAACCGGTTACGCGAGGCGATATCGAGCAAATACGCGGTGTGACGGTCAATAGTCAGGTATTGCGCCAGTTATTTGAACGGCAATGGATAGAAGAGCGCGGCCATCGTGATATAGCAGGACGACCGGCATTGCTGTATACCACTCCCATTTTTTTAGATGCATTTGGGCTAAAATCGCTGGCAGACTTGCCGCCAATGCCTAAGGCAACATCATCTCCACCGGCATAATGGATGTGCCGGTTCATCGACAGGAGGCTCAATTTTTAAAAAGTTCCAAACGGTAACGGAGCTTTGAGGTTTAATTATGAATGAAAATGGCGAAAAATTGCAAAAAGTACTGGCGCGTTTGGGATTAGGCTCGCGTCGTTATATGGAAGATATTATTTCTGAAGGGCGCGTCAGTGTCAACGGTACTATCGCGACCTTGGGACAACGGGTTCAGGAAACCGATGAGCTGCGTTTGGACGGCCGTAAAATCACGATCCCTACTCTACAGGACACGCGGCGCCGTGTCATTGCCTACTATAAACCCGAAGGTGAAATTTGCTCTAAAACCGACCCTGAAGGCCGCCCGACGGCTTTTGACCAACTGCCGCAAATCATTAATGATCGCTGGGTAATGGTAGGCCGTCTGGATATTAACAGTACCGGTTTGTTGCTATTTACCAATGACGGCGAGCTTGCGAACCGGTTAATGCACCCTTCAAGTGAAGTAGAACGAGAATATGCGGTGCGCGTGATGGGCGACGTAACCCTGGAAATGCGCGATAATTTGATTAAAGGCGTAGTGCTTGAAGACGGCCCGGCCAAGTTTGAATCGTTTAGTGATTTGGGTGGCGAAGGCATTAATCGTTGGTATCAGGTCGTTGTTAAAGAAGGGCGTAATCGTGAAGTGCGGCGCCTGTTTGAATCACAAGGTTTAAAGGTGAGCCGGCTGCTTAGAACCCGTTATGGCACTGTAAGTTTACCGCGTGAATTACGTACCGGACGCTGGGTTGAACTTGAAAAACACACGGTCGACCAGTTGGCGCAAAGTGTTAAAATGGCGCCGCGTGATGTACCGATTAATCCCGATACCAAACGCCGCATCGAACGCCAGTTTGACAAACCGATGCAGGCACGCCGCGGCGGATTTTTACGTCAACAAAAACGCGATAATTAGCCCATGTCTCTAATAAGTACCTATTGTGATAACTTATCATAGCTTACGATGGATCTTTTAAATATCCTTATTGAGCATCGGCTTTGGTGGACTGGCACCTATGTTCTGTTAAGTTTGGCTATTTGGGCCTTGACGTTTGGGCCTTTAAAAGCTTATTTAATGCCTTTGAGTCAGTGGCTTGACAGCCTGCCGTTATCCGATTGGACGGTTCCAAAGGTTAAACTATATTTACTGACGGTTTGGGTGTTATGTAGCCTATGGTTTATCGCTGGATTGATATTTTCACCAGGCGCTTAGTCAATTTACGATGGTTCATTGTTTAATTTAAACAGGCGAGCATAAAAAAGCCATAAGTTTTTAACAGCTTATGGCTTTTTAGAATGTTCTGCTTAAACTAAGTGATTAAATTACGGGCTTTATATCAGTAAAATACGGCTCAACCATCGCCCGCACATTAGTATGCGCATCGATAACCGTTAAAAACGTATAAGCTCCGATAAATTTACGACTGATAAACATAAATTCTTTAGGCGGTACCGAAAAGTACGCCGACATCGCCGAATCTTTCATTTGAGTCATCACGCGCGTATGCAACTGGCTGCTTTTCCAGACATACCAGCTTTTATCATCAAAACTTTGCGGTGGTGCCTCCGGGTTATTATGCGGTGTGCTAAAGGGCTCGGTCGCCATTAAAAATACTTTAGCCAGACTCGGTTTAACATTTTCCGGCATCTGGTCAAAAAAATCGTAGCCTTTCATGGCGCTTAACATGTGCGGCATACTGTGATGGTAACCTGCATAAATCAAACCGCGCGCAACGTTAAGCAGATGACTGTCAAACTCACGAATGGCACCAAAATCCAGTAAAACGATTTTGTCGCCAATATCTCGGCCATTGCCCAAACGAACCAGATAATTGCCAAAATTGGGGTCGGTTTGCATATCGCCCCATTCAAAAATTTCCCGTATGGTAATTTCCAGTGAAGCTTGCCCCAGCGCATCGCGGCGCGCCTGCGGTAACGACAGCATGACCGGACTGTTAATAGGCACGCCACGTTCAAACGTCATGCACAACACGCGATTGGTGCTTAAATCGGCTTGAACGGCAGGCACCACATAGCGTGCATCATGGGCCAGACGCTTAGCAAAACGCTGCATGGTTTGGGATTCAAGGCCATAATCGACTTCACGATGCATCATGCTGCGAACTTCATCGAACCAGTCTTCAAACTCCCGGGTTTGAGGTACAGCCCGCGACATTTTAATAAGGGTTCTAAACAGGCTTAAATCGGAGTCGATGGCATCGGCAATGCCCGGATACTGCACTTTCAGCACTAATTCTTGCCCGTTTGATTTACGCACTGCCCGATGAACCTGCGCTAACGATGCCGACCCAAGCGGCTGTGGGTCAACGGTTAACTCATCTAGGCGGTTGCCTAATTCTGTCCGCAACTGCCGCTCAATAACCGGCCATGCAATGGGTGCGGCTTCATTATTGAGGGTATGTAAGGCTTCGGTCACTTCGGGAGGTAAAAAATGCTCGCCATATAGCGCCATCATTTGCCCAATTTTAACCACGGAGCCTTTTAATTTACCCATTTCACTAACTAAATACTGGGCTTGTTCGCTGTTAATTTGCTTACGCCGTTCTTCCTTGGCATCACCGCTTGCAAACATATTGCCTGCACTTGAAGCAGCCCAACGACTGCCGGCTACAAACGATGCACGTGCTAAAGAGAGTTTTCGACCAAGGGAACTCGTATTAAGTTCGTCAATTTTTTCGGGCGCATCGGACATAACGGCAGACATTCCTATAAAAAATCATACTGATACTGTAGCCATTAAACAATCCATTATAACAGACTTTAGCAAACCGGTTTTAGCTTCTCAAGCAGCTTATTCATGCTTTTTAAGACGTTTTGGTAATTTTAAAATAGCTAAAATAGGCCAGTTAAAAAAACTTGGCAAAGTTAGAATAAATACTCTAAACTGCAACTGTATTTAAACGTTGATAGCCGACAAAAGCGATTGAGTGCTTGCAGCATTTTTTGAATATGGCGTTACCATGCCTAGCACGCCCCTATTAAGGAGACCCTATAATGAAAGCGCCGGCCTTATTGCTTCCCTTGAAAAAAATTTCGTTAAGCTATTTTACCGCATTAAAACCCAAAGCCCAAAAGGCCTATGTTGCCCTGATGATGCAAGTGGTTGCACGTGGTTTAGTGTCAGCAAGTCGTCTAGATAGCACCGTGCAAGATGAGTTTAAGGGCTTTCCGGTTGGTTTTATCATTCAAATGCGCGTGCTAGCCGACGGCCCCCAGTTTACCCTACAGGTTGATGATCATGGTCACCTCACCAAGCTCGTTAAGCCACCGTACAAGCCTGATTTAACGATTACCTTCAAGCATATTACTCATGCCTTTTTAGTCATGGCATTTCAGGAAAGTACCGTACTGTCATTCGCGCATGACCGCTTGGTGGCCGATGGTCAAACCGTATATGCCCTGCGTTTTGTGCGGGCGCTGGATCGTATGGAAGCCCTGATTTTGCCTAAACCGATTGCCGCACTAGCCATTAAAGAGTATCCCGCGTTAAGTTTAAAGGAAAAAGTTCCCACTGCATTGCGCATTTATGCCCATGTGGCCCAAGGTTTATTTAATCGGAGTATGGTATGAGCCGTCAATACTATGAATTTTTTTGTCCTGTGAAAGTCATCGCCGGTCATATGGCGCTTGAGCATATTCCCTTCGAATTAAGCACGATTAATGCCAAAACGGTCATGATTATTACTGATAAAGGTGTACGCAGCAATGGATTGCTCGAACATATAGAAGCAGCGTTTGCCTCTACCGATTGTACGATTGCGGTTATTTTTGATGATGTCCCCCCCGACAGCAGCCTAGGCACCGTCCGTGAAGCTGCTCAGCAGTATCGTACGGCACAATGTGATGCACTGATTGCCGTGGGGGGCGGTTCCGTCATCGACACTGCTAAAGGCGTAAATATTTTAGTATCGGAAGGCGGCGACGATTTAAAAAAATATTCAGGCGCGCATAACTTAAGTAAACCGTTAAAGCCGTTTTATGTGATTCCGACCACTGCCGGTACAGGTTCAGAAGTGACCGCCGTGGCGGTAATTTCAGATATCGACAATAACGTTAAAATGCCGTTTGTGTCGTATTTTATCATGCCCAATGCTGCCATTTTAGACCCGCGCATGACGCAAACGCTGCCGCCGTTTATTACCGCCATGACCGCCATGGACGCCATGACGCATGCCGTTGAAGCCTATTTAAGTTTAGCGAATAATCCTATTTCCGATGCATATGCTACGGCTGCTATTCAAAAAATCAGTCAACATTTACCAAACGTTATGGAAAACCCGAAAGACCCCAATGCCCGTCTAGAGCTTGCGCAAGCTTCGACCATGGCCGGTATTGCGTTTTCGAATGCCATGGTTGCGTTAGTACACGCTTTAGGACATGCTACAGGGGCAGTAGCCCACTTGCCGCACGGTTTATGCATGAGTTTGTATTTACCCTATGTGCTTGAATATAATGTGCCGGTATCAGGTGCGCGTATTGGTGAATTATTATTACCGCTTTCGGGTGCAGATGTCTATGCCAAGACACCGGCCGAACAGCGCCCGCAAGCCGCCATCGCTGCCATCAAGGCACTGCGCGATATGTTATACGATAAAGTGCAATTGCCGCGTACCTTACAGGAAGTCAATAGCGGCCCTAGCGCCCATAAAGTGAGCCGTGATATGTTTGACGATATCGCTAAAAAGGCTTTAGATGATGGGTCGATTATTTACAATGCCCGTGATGCCAAACTGTCGGATATTATGGCTATTTTGGAAAAAGCGTGGGGTTAAGTGAATCATTTTTTAATTTATTAAAAAAAATCAGTCCTATTCATAACAATGAATAGGCTGGTTTTATGATTCCACTAAAATGCTTTATTCTTACTGACTATTCTGCTATCTAAAAAACCCTGCTGGCGCCATGCTTCATAGACCATTACCGCCACGCTGTTGGATAAATTCAAACTGCGCGAATTGGTCTGCATCGGTAATTTAAGCCAGTGTTCTTCAGGGAAATACTGTCTAACATCTTCAGGAAGTCCGCGTGTTTCGGGTCCAAATAATAAAGCAATAGCGCCCTGTAAATCGGCCGTAAACGCATTTATATTGGACTTTGTGGTCATGGCAAAAACCGTTTTCACCATGCTAAACCTGTCCAAATAGTCCAGGCAGGCACTTAATGCGGGCCATACGTTGATATCGGCCCACTCATGATAATCAAGGCCTGCGCGTTTTAACTGTTTATCTTCTAGCGTAAATCCTAATGGCTCAATTAAATGCAATTGCGCGCCAGTATTGGCACATAACCGAATAATATTGCCGGTATTGGCCGGTATTTCGGGTTCATACAAAATCACATGAATCATGCTTAAATTATCCTGAAGAGTTCAGTATTTTTAAAATTTTAGGCGTTAAAAAAAACTGGATATCGTTATTTTTACAATATCCAGTTTATTAACCTATTAAATCAAGCTGTATTTTATAAGCGCGCCTGACTAACCACCTGTTGCACTACATCAGCAAGCGTCGTTTCAGTTAACGTTAAATCGGCCAGTTCAGGCTTATCCACCAGCACAATTACACCTGCGCGCTGCAATAATTGAATCTGCTCGGGGACTGCATGAGATAACACCAACGCCACCAAGCCCATATCCAGCAAGGCACGTTCCAGAATATCAGCCTGTTGCAGCACATCATGAGCCACCGCAATCACGGCCGATTTTTGCCCTAAACGCGCCGCCCGCTCAGACCCCGTAACCGGTTCCGTGATGTCGGTATCAATCGTAATGGCCGACTCTATCATACCCGCGCCAACCGTTCCATTGGTCAACCGGTCAATAAAAATAAATGCGCCCGTTAATCGTCCGTCCTGATAGGCATCAAACGCAGCCAGCGCATCAAGCTGAACCACCACTTGCGCAATGCCGTTTAAGGGCACCTGTTCTGCCCGCAATTGCTCCAGCGTATTAACATCGACCCGATAATGAATGGCCGTCACGCGTGCCGGTATAGTTTGTGTGCCCAGTTTAACATCGTATAGTTTATTTAAAACCAACGGCTGTTCGGCCATCCAAACGACCATCGCCTGTAAACGCTGCGACAGTAACGGTTTAGCATCGGCATGCACCAGCATATCACCACGGCTGATATCGATTTCATCGGTCAGGGTCAAGGTCACCGCCTGCCCTGCAAAGGCCTCAGGCAATTTACCATCATAGGTGATAATATCGGCCACACGGCTGCTTTTACCGGAAGGCAGGGCAAGCAAAGTATCACCCGGTTTTACTGAACCGGCCGCAATCGTTCCAGCAAAGCCCCTAAAATCC
>JAGLBJ010000003.1 GCA_018260315.1 Moraxellaceae bacterium
TCAGTACGTCTGCCGTTCAACCTGTATCGAATTTAAGCCTTGATGACCCCAAAGCCGATTTGGAATTTACCCCTTCGGCTAAAGTAGCAGAGCCGAAGCCAGAACTTAAATCGGAAGTTAAGCCGTTACAGTTTGAAGCGCCTGCGCCCAAAATTGAGCCCGTAGCAGCGTCCTTGGACTTTACCCTAAATACGCCTGCTTCTGCTGCCAAAGTAGCGCCCGTCGTAGCCGGTGCAGCAGCTTTAGGGGGTGTAGCAGCCGGTGTTAGTGCATTACAGGATTTAGACCTAGATGCACTTGAAGCCGAATTTTCAAAATCACCGAGCCCTGCACACGCTGCGCCGCAAACTGAGCTACCGGAACTCAATTTAAGCCCGTTAAATGTAGCCGATGCTAAAACGCCAACAACTCCAACTGCGGCACCCATCACATTTGATTTAGCCCTAGATGATGCAAAACCGGCTTCAGTTGCTCCCCCTACAACTACTGCTGCGCCTACGACCAGTCATGACCTAGATTTTGACCTAGATGACTCGTTTAGTTTTGCTGCACCTAAACCGACTGCTTCAGTTACGCCACCTACCCCGACACGTGAAACGTTTAGTATTGTTGATGATGCTATTTTAGCCACGCCAACGCCAACGGTCATGCCTGCTTCAACGCAAGCTATAACCCCTTTTGCAACAGTTGAAGCTACGCCGAGTCTAAGCCAAGATGTAGCCATTCCGATTGATGACTTTAACCAAAGTTTAGGATTTGAATTTAGTGACGTGCTAGGTCAAGATGAGCAGCAAGTCAATCTAGAATTGGCAGAAAAATACATTAAACTTGGTGAAACAGGCAGCGCCCGCATTTTGCTAGAAGATGTATTGCAAAAGGGTAATCCTGCACAACAAACGACTGCCCGCGATTTATACAGTGGGTTGAACCTTCATTAGATTATTCTGAGGCAACCTAAAGGCGAATTATAATAATTCGCCTTTTTTTATGGCGTATGTTACGCAAGCATTCTTAAACACTGCATTCCCCTGTACAATGTGCAACCATCAAAATAGACCAGCGCCCGCAGTCTTTAAAGGAGCCTATTGTGACCATTTCCGCCCACCCTCAATCCATAAACCGATTTTATACGCTGGCCTTGGCGCTCCTGTTAACATGGGCCCTGATGCCGTGGTTTACGCCCGTCAATGCCGAGCAGTTTAGCGAATTAAATGTGTGGCTGGCGTGGCTGGCCTGTATGGCGGTCGTTAATTTGCCGCTATTGCTGCTTGAAGGGGCGCTGGCCCGTCGTATGAAGCAGTCACCGCTTAATGCCCTGCCCCCTTTAACCCGTGAGGCCGATACCAAAC
Organism: Moraxellaceae bacterium; assembly: GCA_018260315.1. Lineage (GTDB taxonomy): Bacteria > Pseudomonadota > Gammaproteobacteria > Pseudomonadales > Moraxellaceae > JAGLBJ01. The sequence continues at coordinate 1,350 of JAGLBJ010000003.1, forward strand.
CGCTCTGGCGTAGCCTGGGCTGGCTCGCGTTATTATGGCAGGTATTGATTAGCAGTGGTTTGTTGGTAAGCGGGTTATGGCTGACCTTAGCGGGCGGGGTCAGTTTACTGGGCCTGTTTGCGGCAGGCAGCGGGTTTACGATCCTCAATATTGCTGCTGGTGGATTATTGTTTATTGCATCCGTATATTTTTTGCGCCCAAGTGTGTGGATTGGTGCCGCCTTGATAATTTTAACTGCCATTTTAGGTGCCGTATTGCCTGAACCTGCCCATACCTATGAATCGGCACGAGCTTATCTCCCTTGGCACTGGCATGGCTTTAGGCTGGCTGACTGGAAAATCGCCCTAAGCAGCGCCTTAATGGCGACCGGGCTTGGCGTTGGGTTATATTGGCAGCAGTTTGCCCAAGACAGCGCTGATGATTCCTCCAAATCGCTAACAGCGCCTGTTAAACAACACGTGTTAGTCCTGTGGCTGTTGCAGATTTTGGCTGGTGTCTGTTATGTAGCCCTGCATGGCATTCACAGGCAAATTGGCGCCGTCGATTTAAGTTTTGGTATTGCACAAATTTTAATGGCCGGATTTTTAGCAGCCAACGTTTTGCGCCAAATTCGCCATCATAAGGCATGGCTTGCAGCAGCAGTTTTGTTGTGGGTTGGTGGAATTGCATTTGCGCTATTTTCTAACCGGATTTATATCGAATTTTTGGACAGTTTAGGGCTGTTGACCGCCTTGGGCTTTACCATTTTCGTTGGCTGGAAAATGAAAATCAGCCATATGCGTAAAGCTTTGAATTTTAATTCTGAAGGCATTTATAATCTCTGGCGTATTGCAGTACGGGTTTTGATACCGTTGGCAATTATTGCCGCATTACTTGGAGTATGGACGCAAGGGTTTGAAGTCCAGCAATATTACCAATCGCCGTAATGCCCTATGTCTTAACGTCTGAGGAAAATGTGTGTATGTACCTGATTGCCCTTTTTATCGCTAACCCTCTATGGAACCATAATATTGGCCCTAGCTGACGTAAACCCTGATATTTCCCTTATAAACGTTGCGGTGGCTGTCGTTTTACCTGACTGGCAATATTATCAATGTATTAAGATTGCGCCAGGAACTACAGCAGCCGAAGTTTTGGAATACTTAAATCTACCCGAAGAACTCGCACAACGGGGCATTAGTCAACCGTTACCCATGGGGATTTTTGGACGACGCATTACACCAGAAGTCGTGCTGAAAGAGGGTAATAGACTGGAATTATATTTGCCTTTGCAGCGCGACCCCAAAACGGTACGTCGCGCACGAGCCGAACGGCATGCGGTTGGGCGGCGCAGGCCTTTAGTTAAACGGACTTAACCTGTTACAGGGGTGGCGCATTTAGGTCAATATCGCGACTGGCGGGTAAGCCAACTTGTTTGGTGGGCAGGGTTTGAAGGCCCTCAATGCGTTCCACATTACCGCCGGCATCAAAATAAATCACCAGATGTTGACCATGTGCATCACCGGTATGGGCTTTGCGCGCATACGTGCCGGCTTTATAATCATACAGATAATCCCAGCGCAACGGGTTCAAGGTGTCCGTTAAACTAGGCGTTCCAAGTAAATAGCGCACCTGCTGCTGACTCATGCCGACCTGTACCTGCGTGGCTTGCGTTTGCGTCAGGGGCGTACCTTGTGGAATATCAATACGATAGACTGACAATGCACTACAGGCTGTTAAACCAGCCAGCATGAGGCCCACGGCACTAAAAGCTAGCGGCTTGGCGAGTGGGGCTAAGGTTAAGCGAGGCGCTTTATACATGGCGTGATACTCTTTTAACTAATTTAACTAAAGTTTGACTAAACAAGTCCATCAGACCCGCATAATACTGTATCTGGCCCTTAATTACTTGAGTTTAGCAGTAATTTTTCAAGCAAGCTTCATGGATTATGCGTAAAATAACGTTATTTATAAACCTTTTTACAGGACGAGTGCCATGTCGATGACCAATCAGGAATTACGCAAGGTTGGCCTTAAAGTCACCTTGCCGCGCATCAAAATACTGGAGCTCCTGGACCGTTGTCCCGAACAACACTTAAGCGCTGAAGATATTTACAAGCAATTGCTCGAACAGGGGGAAGATGTCGGGCTAGCCACGGTATACCGCGTTTTAACCCAGTTTGAACAGGTAGGCATTATTGAACGCCATCATTTTGAAAATAACTATTCAGTGTTTGAGATGCGAAAAGAACTGCATCATGACCATTTGGTATGTGTTAAGTGTGCGCGAGTGGTCGAATTTACCAATCCTCGCATCGAACAGGAACAACATGATGTTGCAGTGGAACACGGCTTTACGCTCACCGGTCATTCGCTGTATTTATATGGTGTTTGCAGCCTGCCTGCCTGTCGCGCTGCGGCTGATATAGTAAAAACCGGAGACTAAAACGCCGATTTATAAGCCAGACTTGACGTTTCAATCGTGTTTATAACGTGGCTATGGTTACATGAACTTAGCCTTCCATTTTAACGCCCGTCATATCAACTGGAGCATTATCGCTGATGATTTCGACGGTTTTATGGGTTTCCTGTCCGTGGGTTTTATCGTTACGTTTGTGTTCAAGGCGCGCAAGATACGCTTCATCAATATCACCGGTTACATACTTGCCGTCAAAGACAGCACAATCAAAGGTTTCTATGGCAGTATTGCCTTCGCGTGCGGCATCGATTAAATCGGCCAAGTCCTGATAAATCAAACGGTCTGCACCGATAATCTGCCGTACTTCTTCGACACTGTGGCCCGATGCAATCAGCTCATTTTTAGCAGGCATATCAATGCCATACACGTTGGGAAATTTAACCGGTGGAGCAGCCGAGGCAAAAAATACCTGACGGGCACCCGCTTCGCGCGCCATTTGAATAATTTCATGACAGGTGGTACCGCGTACAATCGAATCATCGACCAACAAGACATTTTTACCTTTAAATTCTAACTCGACAGGATTTAATTTTTGCCGTACCGATTTTTTGCGCTGCTGTTGCCCCGGCATAATAAACGTGCGACCGATATAGCGATTTTTCATAAAGCCTTCGCGATATTTAACCCCAAGCAAGTTGGCCAATTCCAGCGCGGCGGTGCGGCTGGTGTCGGGAATAGGAATAACGACATCAATTTGATGATCTTGACCCCATTCACGCAGGATTTTTTGGGCCAGTTTTTCTCCCATACGCAACCGCGATTTATATACCGAAATGCCGTCCATCGTAGAATCGGGCCGGGCAAAATAAACATATTCAAAAATACACGGCGTATAACGGGCGTTTTCGGCACATAACCGCGTACTCAAACGGCCCTGCATATCGATAAAAACGGCTTCACCGGGCAAAACATCACGCACCACGGCAAACCCCAATGATGTCAGCGCCACCGACTCCGACGCAATCATATACTCAAAACCGCCATCTTCGGCTAAACGTTGCCCATAGACCAATGGACGAATACCGTTCGGATCGCGAAAACCCAGCAAACCGTAACCGGTAATCATGGCCACAACGGCATACGCACCCCGGCAACGAAGATGCACCTGCGCCACGGCTTCAAAAATATCCTGGTCAGTGGGGTTTTCCTTGCCGCGCGCTTGTAATTCATGCGCAAATACGTTAAGCAATACTTCAGAATCGGAATCGGTATTGATATGGCGTAAATCGGTTTTAAACAGGGTGGCCGAAATTTCATCGGCATTGGTGAGGTTACCGTTGTGCGCAAGCGTAATGCCATAGGGCGAATTGACGTAAAAAGGCTGCGCTTCGGCTGAACTTGAACTGCCTGCGGTCGGATAGCGCACATGACCGATGCCATAGTTACCACTTAAACGCATCATATGCCGAGTATGAAACACATCGCGCACCATGCCGTTTTCCTTGCGCAAAAACAGACGCCCACCCTCACAGGTGACAATGCCCGCCGCGTCCTGCCCACGATGCTGCAACATGGTCAAGGCATCGTATAGCATTTGATTAACCGGTGTATGACCTGCAATGCCTACAATTCCGCACATAGTAACCTCACGTGGTGTTTAAGCTGCCAAAAATAAAAACCCAGACCGAAAATCGACAGGGATTAGCGGGTTTGCAAGGCATGACCGGCCTCATATTGCAGGGTATGCGCTGCCGATTGTGCCGCCTGCCCTGCCATATGCCGAACCGACGGTGCAAAGGGTAATAGACCCTTCACCAGTTGCGACGACTGCCACACGGCGAAGTGACCGGCGACCGGAGCCAGCATACCGGCTAAAATCACTGCAATAAACAGGCCTTTAGCTGCACCGAGTCCACCGCCCGCCAGGCGATTTAAGGGCATCAGGGATAATTTTTTAAAAATCGCATTAACAATAAAGCCGAGCATGCTAAAGCCCGTTAAACTAAGCAGCAACATGATAATAATGGCCAGCACGCGCTGTAAAACACCCGGCGTCATGCCGGTCAATAGCGGCGCTACAACGGGGGCAAAATGCAACGCCAAAAATAACGACACGACCCAGCCGATTAAACTAAACACGGTTTTAACCAGGCCTTTTTGATAACCGCGCCAGGTATGCCAAATAATAATACCGAGGCAAATAGCATCTAAAGGATTCATCAGCCCATCACTCGGCAGGTCATGAGACAATAGCCTTGACGCAATCGTTGATAAGTTGCGGGCCGGTATAAATCAAGCCGCTATACACCTGCACCAACCCGGCACCGGCCTTTATTTTAGCCTTGGCATCTAAACCCTGCATAATGCCGCCCACGCCGATTAACGGGATTTGCCCCTGCAAACAAAGGGCAAACTGCTCCAAAACCGCCGTACTTTTTAAAAATACCGGTCGGCCCGATAAACCGCCCGCCTCATCACCATGCGGTAAATCGGTCACACCATCGCGCGCTAAGGTTGTATTCGTGGCGATTAAACCATCGATTTCAAATTCAACCAGCGCCTCGGCTATAAATTGTACGGTGTCTTCATCTAAATCGGGGGCGACTTTTAGCACGAGCGGCACATAATGGCCATGTTGCGAGGCCAACTGAGCTTGACGGTTTTTCAGTTGACTCAATAAATCAATCAGGGCATCGCCACTTTGCAGACTGCGTAAGCCTTGCGTATTGGGTGAGGAAATGTTAACGGTCACATAGGACGCATGCGTGTAAACTTTTTCAAGGCAGGTCAAATAATCATCGGCGGCTTGTTCAACGGGCGTTGTGGCGTTTTTGCCGATATTGATGCCTAAAATGCCTTTGTATTGAGCACGTTCAACATTTTGAATTAACACATCAACGCCTGCATTATTAAACCCCATACGGTTAATAATGGCTTGCGCAGCAGGCAGACGAAATAAACGCGGTTTGGGATTGCCGTCCTGGGCACGCGGCGTTACGGTTCCAATTTCTATAAACCCAAACCCGAGCGCCGCCAGAGCATCAATATAAGCGCCATTTTTATCAAGGCCCGCCGCCAGTCCCACCGGATTAGCAAAGCGCATACCCATACACTCCACCGGGGCAAATATAGGCCGATAAGCAGTCGACAATAAACCGGTTTTGTATGCGGCGGCCAGGCTGGCAAGGGTGACATGATGGGCGCGCTCGGCATCTATACGAAATAAGGCAGGACGGGTTAAAGCATACATCATAACAAAATAGCCCCTGTCGGCAAGCGCACAGTATAACGAGTTTGTACCCGTTTAGCCATTGTTTAAGCCCTGCACTTGGGCAAAATAAAGATTTTTTGCTCGTATAAAACGACGATTTATAAAAATGCCTGAATGCCTGCCACGCCATAAGCGCCAAACGATTGGGCCAAATCTACATGTTGTGGTATTAAGCCGCCCAGTGCGTATACGGGAACATTTGAATGCTGCGCCAAGGCTGCAAACTGCTGCCAGCCTAAAGGTAACACGTCGCTATGACTTGCGGTAGGTAACACGGGGCTTATAGTTAGGGCATCAACCCCTAATGCATTGGCGCGTTCAATCGTGGCGATATCATGGCAAGCAGCAATATAACAGCGTTCCGGTCGGTCACGATTAATTTTTTCAGTGGTGAATAAATCATCATGGGTTAGGTGAATACCGTAATTTAACGTGGCCCAAAAAGTATCATCGCCTAAATCTTCAGCAATAAAGGCTTTAAATACGGATTGACGCAGCATGACTTTAACGTCTGTCCGATGCTGATGCAGCCATTCTACGATTAAAAACTGCGTCTTTACAGATAAATGCGGCTGGCGGCAATACCATAAACTACTCTTCGGCAGATTCGTTAAATTCAGTAATTCAAGCGCCTGCAACAACGCTGTATTGGACGCTAGACTGGGACTAATACGATAAATTGACGGTAACTGTAACGCTCGCACAATCGCCACATTGGCCGACGGTAACGGATAGTGCCATAAATCGTGACGATTGACCCACGTTAGCGCCTGGCCCGTTTGACCGGTCGGAATGCCGCTAAACCGCGTAACTAAAAACACATAAAGGCGCACGGTTTTTTCAGGATAGCAGTAGGTTAAAGTTAAAAATGGCCGATGATCGGACACCTGAATGGTTAATTCTTCCCATAATTCGCGCGTTAAAGCCTGTACGGGTGTTTCGCCGTTTTCGATTTTACCACCCGAAAATTCGTAACGTCCGCCCTGATGCAACGCCGCATCGCGCCAGGCCAATAAAACATTATCGTTCTGAAGAATGACACCGACTGCGACCTCAAGTATTGACGTATTATTCATCAAATAAACGTACGACGCGGCCGGTCAATGTTTGACCCAAAAATGGGGTATTCTTGCCTTGCGATACCATGGTATGTGCGTTTACCGTCCATTCCTGTTCGGGATTAACCAGCACCCAGCCGCCAACGTTACGTCGCAAGGTTTCAATGCCTGTAATATCAGCCGGAACAGTGACGATTTTTTGCGCAAGTTGCAATGGTGTCAACAGTTCATCATGGACTAATTGCACGCCCAACGCCATAAAGGTATCAAACGCTGAAATGCCCGCTTCAGTATCGGCAAATGGGGCCAGCTTGGAAGTCGCCGATAACGGTTCATGATGGCTGCAAATTGCGTCAATCACCCCGTCGGCCAGGGCTTGGCGTAACTGTTCAAGATCTGGCTGTTCACGCAGGGGCGGCCGTACATGCGCCAATGCATTAAATCCATCAATATAGGCATCGGTTAAATAAAGCTGATGCATGGCGACCGAAGTCGTCACAGGCAGCCCCTGGGCCTTGGCCTGCCGAATTAAATCCACCGATGCCCCTGCCGACAGCGTACAAAAATGCGCCTTAACACCCGTTTCGCGCACCATGAGCAATTGTTTGGACAGGGCCACGGTTTCGGCCAGTTCGGGAATACCGGTTAAACCCTGCCGCGATGCCATAAAACCATCGTGCACGCAGCCATCTTTGGCCAGTGCAGGTTCTTCTGGCACAAAGAACACGGTTAAACCCAGCGTTGCGGCATATTCCAGGCTGCGCAATAACACATCATCATTGGCAAATGGCGCGCGCGCATTACTGACCGCGATGCAGCCGCCCTGCTTTAAACCTGCCAGATTTGCCGGTTGCTGACCGTTTAGGCCCTGTGTTAATGCACCAATGATATGTAAATGAATTTTCCCATCTTCATAGGCTTTTTTGCGAAATCCTGCCAATAAACTGCCACTGTCTAAAACAGGCCGCGTATCAGGGGGCAGAACCACGTGTAAAATACCGCCAGCGCGCGCGGCTAATCCTTCCGATTTCAACGAGCCATGTTGCTGCTGGCCGGGTTCACGTAAACGGGCGCTTAAATCAACTACAGCAGGCATCAGCCATAATCCTTGACCGTCTAGTGATTCGGTAAAATGATCCTGTTTTGGTAAATCAGTAGTGAGTTGCCCATGTTTTAAGCCTACATCAGTGATGATATCGCGCTGTAAAACCGGGTCGATTAAGCGGACGTTACGAATGAGAATCATACGGGGGAAGTCCTTAAGATAAATGTTTGAATATGGAGCATTTTTTGCATGGTAATGTTAAGGATAGCATTGACCAAACCGCAAAATATTTGTCAAACCATGGTTTAAATACTGGCGCGCAAATCGCGTTCGGCCATTTGTCCCTGCATGGTCAGGGCCAATACCGCCATACGCACGCCAATGCCATAATTGACCTGTTTTAAAATCAATGACTGCGGACCGTCCGCCACAGTTGAGGCAATTTCAACACCTCGATTCATAGGCCCAGGGTGCATCACCAGTGCATTAGGCTGAGCTTTCGCCACACGTGCTTCGGTCAGACCGTACAATTTATAAAATTCTTCGCTAGACGCAAGCAACGCCGAGCCAATCCGTTCATTTTGAATGCGCAAAGCAATTAAAATATCACAGCCCTCTACACCTTTATCCATATCCTCAAACACGCGCACGCCAAAATCCTCAATCCCTTTCGGCAGCAATGTTCGCGGCCCTATCACCCGAATTTCCCCCACGCCCAAGGTTTGCAACGCCTGAATATCTGAACGGGCCACACGCGAATGTTTAATATCGCCAATAATGGCTACGGTCAACTCGGCAAACGGTTTTTTGGCATGACGCCGAATGGTCAGCATGTCAAGCATGGCCTGCGTCGGGTGCGCATATCGTCCATCGCCGCCATTGATAATCGCCACCTGTGGGCATACCTGACTGGCAATAAAATGGGCCGCTCCCGATGACGAATGCCGAATCACAAAAATATCTGCCGCCATCGCCTCAAGGTTCCATAACGTATCGCGCAAAGTTTCGCCTTTTTTGGTACTTGATTGCTGCATGTCAATATTTAATACATTCGCTGACAGACGTTTAGCCGCTACCTCAAAGGTGGTGCGGGTGCGGGTGGAGGGCTCAAAAAACAAGTTCATGACGGTACGTCCCTCAAGCTGAGGGCTGTTTAAAATTTGACCGTCTTGGCCCAAAAACGTTTCGGCTTTATCCAGAATTTGAATTAAATGCGTTCGCGACAACCCTTCAATACTAACAAAATGGCGTAAATCCCCGATAGCATTCAATTGAATTTGGCTGGCAGAATGTAAAGCGGCATGATGCATGACGGCACTCGGGGATTAAAAAAGTTGGCTTAGTGTAGCGGATTTTAGGGCTGCATTTTAAAAAATTTATTGCATTAACAAAGGTGATGTTAACTCCAATGAAGCCTTTAACCTTAAGCTGAGATTGAAATTTAAACGATTTATTCCGGCCTGACTATCGTTGTAGTCTATCGTTATGAAAAAAGCAATTAACAAACCGTCGACTATTTATCATAATTGCTATACACGGCGCATTTTTGCCCTTCGGGAAATGGTGTATACTAGCCTCCATCTTAACCGGAGTCCTGACATGGCCTTAATTTCTTTGCGTCAACTGCTCGACCACGCCGCCGAACATGCCTATGGGGTGCCGGCGTTTAACGTCAATAATTTAGAACAAATGCGGGCCATTATGCTGGCTGCCGACCAGGCCAATTCGCCCGTTATCGTACAGGCCTCGGCCGGTGCGCGCAAATATGCCGGAGCGCCTTTTTTACGTCATTTAATTTTGGCCGCTTTAGAAGAATGGCCGCACATTCCGGTAGTCATGCACCAAGACCATGGCACTAGCCCCGCCATTTGCCAGCGTTCGATTCAACTCGGATTTAGTTCAGTGATGATGGACGGCTCGCTCAAAGAAGACGGTAAAACCCCGGCCGACTATGACTATAATGTCCATGTAACCCGTCAGGTTGTCGCTATGGCACACGCATGCGGCGTGTCGGTTGAAGGTGAAATCGGTTGTTTGGGTAGCCTTGAAACCGGTATGGCAGGCGAAGAGGACGGCGTTGGCGCAGAAGGCGTATTAAGTCACGACAAACTCCTGACCGGCGTGGACGAGGCGCGTCAGTTTGTACAGGATACGGGGGTAGATGCGTTAGCCATTGCGATTGGAACCAGTCATGGAGCCTATAAATTTACCCGCCCACCCACCGACGATATTTTGGCCATCGACCGTATTAAAGACATTCACAATGCCATTCCTAACACACATTTGGTTATGCACGGCTCGTCAAGTGTACCGCAAAACTGGCTAAATGTGATCAATCAGTATGGCGGCGACATTAAAGAAACCTATGGTGTACCGGTTGAGCAAATCGTAGAAGCCATAAAATATGGTGTGCGTAAAGTAAACATTGATACCGATTTGCGGTTAGCCTCAACGGGGGCCATTCGTCAGTTTATGGCAGAACACCCAGCCGAATTTGACCCGCGTAAGTATTTGGATAAAACCATTACTGCCATGCGTGATATCTGCATTGCACGATATCAGTCGTTTGGGGCAGCCGGTCAGGCTGATAAAATCAAGCCGATTTCACTTGAAAAAATGGTTAGCCGTTACGTTTAAAATCTTCCAGTTCAATAAAGTGATTTAAAAGACTACTCCCTTGTTACTGTTAATTTCTAACAAGGGAGACCACACTGGAAAAGATAGGTCCTTATAGCACGTTGTAGTTACCATACTTAGAAACCATCATATCCAACGTACTTAAAAAATTCTCCTGATGACTCAATAACTCTTTCCCCAATTTTTCGGCCAACTCTACTTCAGAAGAACTTAAGTGGCTTTTTGCGGCGTTATTAGCATCAGTATAAGCATCATCCTGCTCTAGCCGAGGAATCGCTTGAGACATGAGTGCATAAGCAATAACATAATTCTTTACCGCGCCCTCCCCCGCAAAATAGGAAGCACCCAGATTCATTTGAGCCTTTGCATCTCCCTGAGCGGCTGCTAAACGCCACCACTTTATACTTTCAGAATAATCAGTTTTTACGCCCTTACCAAAATAATATTTAGTACCTAGCTTTCTTTGTCCAATCGCATCACCTCGCTCTGCCGATAAACGGTAATATTCAACCGCTTTTTGATCATCTTTTATGACGCCTTGACCATTTTCGTACATGGTTCCTAGCGCATTTTGAGCAAAAGGAAAACCAGCCTCTGCAATTTCCTGCCATTCTCTTAGGGCTGTTGCATAGTCCTTACGTTCATATGCCTGCCTTGCGACCTCCGAGGAAGCGGCGTTAACGACCGGTGAACTCAATGACAAAGCCAGTAGCGTCAACGCCCCTATATATTTTCTTGCCATAAACATAGTTTTTACTCCCATCTTAAATAGTTCTATTTAACAGTCCTATTCAAAAAAAACAGCAGTCAGCCTATACTTTCTTAAATACTATCCATGCATTGCGATTCTTCAATCCGTACGATGATTAAATCAACCGAAATAATTTTTATTCAACGTAAATTACGGTTCTCCTTCGCCCAGTTGCCCGATTTATTAAAGCAGAACCCAGCACCTTGTTTGTGGCTATTGCCTGACTAAGTACATAAAATTTACCCAACCTACACTCCTCATCAATATGGCCTTTGCCATTGTGCAACTGATACTATTTAATGAATGCTTCGGTATAAATTTTAGGCATATGGTATTTATTTTCGTGCCTTATACCCAGATTGTACTTTGCAACAGGATTACTGCGCCATAGCGATTTTTTTCGTTCAATGAGTGCATTTTATAATATTGTTCTAAAAGAGTATATTAAAAGTCCAGTCGCTAAGGTTGGTTATATTTTTGCGTGATTCTAGCCGCTTCATCCAGCGTTGCCAAAAAAATTACTTTGGTTAAGTTCCAGTCTAGTACTAATATCGTTAGCTAAACTAAGTTGCGTAGAGGTTAGTTTGCCAGCTATAAACGCTTTTACAGCAGTATTTTCAGGTTGAGCAGGTTTGATTCTGGGTATAGCCTGATTAACAAGTGCATATGCCAGTACATTATTTTTGGGCACACCTATACCCAGTCCGTACAGAAAACCGAGTTTAAGTTGCGCATCTACACTTCCCTGTTGTGCCGATAACCGATACCACTTCATTGCTTCGGCATCATTTTTTGCAACTCCTCGGCCTGTTTCGTACATACCCCCCAAATTAAATTGTGCAGGTGCATGACTTTGACTTGCTGCTAACCGGTATAATTTTGCGCTACGCCTTGACCATTATCATACATGGCCCCTAAATTAAATTGTGCATCTGAATGACCTTGCTTTGCCGCCAATTGATACCACTTTACTGCTTCAGCATAATCTTGTTTGACTCCCTTGCCGCTATCATACATAGCTCCTAAACTAAATTGTGCATCCGCATCACCCTGTTCTGCCAAGGGTTTCCACTCCTTTAACGCTGTAGCATAATCATTTCCACTATAAGCATCAAAACCTGCCTTAAAGTCTGCCTGCGCCGCCCCTGTCCAGCTTATTAACGCAATCAATCCAACTACTTTAAAGGCTTGGCGTACGACTGTAAAATGTTGCATATTTTTTTCCCATGATTTTATTTAATTTTGGTTTTATAGCAGACACTCATTATAATGTCTACTTTAAAAACAATCGGTATGCCCGATTATCGGTTACATCTGCAAACGGATACCCAATTTGGACCAGCGTCTCATGTAACTGTTCAAGCCCCAGCGCGCCCACTTGCAATCCTGCTAATACTCGACCCTCAGCCGCGCCATGGTTACGATAATGAAATAACGAAATATTAAACTGCTGCCCCAACTTTTCCAAAAAGGTCAGCAAGGCGCCGGGCCGTTCGGGAAATTCAAACCGCAATAATCGCTCATCGTTTAGTTGTGCATGACCACCGATTAAATGCCGAACGTGCAGTTTAGCCACTTCATCTTGAGTTAAATCGACCACTTTATAACCTTGCGTTTGTAAATCATCATGCAATTGTGAACCTTCGCCCGCCTGCCGTAACGCAATACCGACGTACACTTGCGCCATTTGGTTTGGGGCGTCCGGATAGTAACGATAATTAAACTCGGTAATGCTGCGGCCCGCCAAATGCCGGCAAAAATCCAAAAATGCGCCAGTTTTTTCGGCAATGCCCACCGCAAAAATTGCCTCGCGCTGTTCGCCAAGTTCCGTACGTTCAGCCACATAACGCAAACGGTCAAAGTTCATGTTGGCACCACAAATAATGCCAATCATGTTTTTTTGTTGGATATCGGGATATTGTTGGCAATACTTTTTCATGCCTGCAATAGCCAGCGCGCCCGCAGGTTCAACAATCGCGCGGCAATCTTCATAGACGGCTTTAATGGCGGCACAAATTTCATCATTACTGCACTGCACCACATCAGGCTCAACAATGGACGAACCGTCCGCCTTGACCTGCGTTAACACTTCAAACGGCAAAGCTCCAATACGCGCCACCGCCACCCCGTCGGCAAATAATCCCACCGATGGCAACGTGACACGCTCACCTGTGGCAAAGGCCGCCGCCAAACACGCCGATTCTTCCGATTCCACCGCGATGATTTTGGTCTGTGGGGCAATTTCAGCCAAATACGCCGCAACACCTGCAATCAAGCCGCCCCCACCAACGGCCACAAATACGTAATCCATCTGCCGACATTGTCGTACCAGTTCAGCCGCTATAGTGCCCTGACCTGCAATCACCAGTTCATCATCGTATGGTGGCACAAAAGTCATGCCGCGCTCTAATGCCTTATTTTGCGCAAAGCGGTTGGCCTCATCAAAGGTATCACCCGCCAGCACCACTTCACCGCCCAGCCGCCGCACCGCATCAATTTTAATCGGTGGCGTAGTCCTTGGCATTACAATCACAGCTTCAATATTTAAATACTGCGCCGAATACGCGACCCCTTGCGCATGATTACCCGCCGAAGCACAAATCACACCGTTTTTAAGCTGTTCGGGAGATAATTGACTGATTCGGTTATAAGCACCACGCAGTTTAAACGAAAAAACAGGCTGCAAATCCTCGCGTTTGAGCCACACCTGCTGGCCCAGCCGACTGGACAATAATGGCGCATGTTGCAACGGGGTTTCATTAACCACATCGTACACGGTGGCTTGCAAAATACGCCGAACCCAATTTGCCAACATAATGCACCTACTGATATAAAAGCGCTTAGGTTAGGTTAAAAACAGGCTCAGATTCAAGCGTTATTTTGATTTTGGAATTTTTGGAATTTTTAAATCATCAAAATAAAAATGGCCTTGCAATGCAAAACCATTTTTTATTCATACCATTATCAGGCATTTAGTTTATCAGCCCATTATTAGAAATTACAGCTTAACGATACCTGGTCTAAAGCCATCGGCACTTGCTGGGTGGATACGCCTGCCGTCGCCGATAAAACCTGACTGCCGTTTAACCGAATTTGGATAAAACGCGGTAATCCCGAGGCGTCCAAGTCTGAAACATTTAACGTATAATCATGGCTGGCTGCACTTGGGCGGCTTAAATTATCGCCCACTTCCCGATTTACATGCACCGTTGAGGTAACATTTTGCTGCGTCAATGTAATTACACCATTGGTCGTAATGCCAAGTTGGCAACCTGCCGCATTTTTATAAAGACCGACCAATTGTTCAATGTCATTGATGTTGGTATCGTCGGCCGATAATGCCTGCTTAAACAACGGGTGCGTATTATCGGGCAAATCCAGCCCAAAGGCGCGCGTATAATTGCCAGCACCTGCCGTATGTAAATGATAAAAACCATTTGCCAACCCGGACCCATCGGGTAATGTATAGTTGGTCGTGTTAATCGTTTTAAGCCACGCTAGACGCTCAGCCGCAAACCCCGAGATATTTCCAAAATAATTAAGCATTTGCGCGCCAATCTGCTGGTTATAATCGGTGCGGACTTTGGCCTGGTCGAGTGCCAGCAAATTTGAAGTGTTGCGCGTACCATCACTATTGATAATAGGCGCATCGGGTACTAACCGGTCTTGCAAAATATCCAACTGGCTGCCACTTTGCCCAAGCCCGCGCATGGTCATACCGTCCAAATCCCCGTCGAGGAGGTCTTGTGCAGCCGCGTTACTAAAGTCCAGCCACGGCGTTTGGCTGTTCGCATGGTTTTGATAATATTGCAGCACATGCCCAAACGTAAAGCCAAGCCCCAATAAATGCCCGCGATTGACATAGGTATCCACACCCAGATAATGCGAATCGTTAATATCGCTTTGCGCGCCAATGCCATAACTTATATCATCTTTGGTCACATTAAAAACGCTATACACTTCCCCATTAGCCGTATCAATATCCTGGGCATTGACTTGTTTTAAATCGGCCAGGTTCATGGACGCGCTATAAATGCCGTTACGCGCCAATGCTCGGCGATAAGCGATTTCAGAATACGGGTCAACACGCACGGTTGATGCCACACTGGCAGCACTGCTAGCATACGAATACGCACGTAACGGTTGGTTGAAGGCTGCCAGGCGATTTAATGCAGGATCATAATATTGTGACGTGTTGTCGACGGGCAAAAATTCAGTGATTAACGGCGTGTTCTGGGCAATATCAAGCGGATTAAGTCCCAGTTTCACATCGGTTCCAGTCAGGGTCTGTGTGGCTAACACGGCACCCGTTTGGCCATGAATAATTTTAACCATTACATTTTGCATATAGACCGGTGAATGGGCAGTCATACTGATAGTATTGGTGGGCGTAGTATTGATTGGAGTAGAGGTACGTGTAGTCGCATCATTACCGCCGCATGCCGTTAAAGACAGGACCCCGCCCAATGCCATGCTAGACAGCAGCATTTTGGAAACAGCCACCGAATGCCTTAATTTTAAAACCATAAACGAATAAAAAGAACAATCATAACAGGAAGTATGCTGCATTGGTAACGCTCCATGTTTAACAAAATAGGCACCGTCTTTGGGCCACACTAAAACGCTTTAAAGAATATTGACCAAACATTTAACATTAAAACTTGAATTAAGCTTAACATGTTATTGCAATCGTTTACAGGTTATGCAAACCTAAAACAACACCTGTCATCGTTTTTCATCAGTTAAGCTTGCGTTTGTGGGGGAGTACTTAATTATGCATAGTTTTAGTTTAGTTAAAAATTTACTGAACCTTAATGTTCATAAGGGTTAAGGAGATTTAAAGACAAAAATTATGCATAAACCAAAATGCGTAAAACTGGTTTTTCCTGCTATAAGAATAGCATTTAATTATGCATAAATGAGTGATGTTTGATAGGGGTTTAAACGATGTTTAAACACTTTAAAAAACGTTTAAAAAGGCAGCCTTTTCGGTCTGCCTTTTTTTATGCGCCATGCACCAGTTTAAATAGGCAGGTCATAGGAAGCGTGTACTACCTGACCACATATCTGGAAAGTATCAGCGTCCCATGTGTCGCGGCTAATGTCAAAGGCCTCATACAGGGGATTATCACTGATAAGACGCAGCCCGCCTGTGGGTATCCATTGGGTGCGCTTAATAAATAGCCGGTCATCTATGCGAATAACATAAATTTTGCCGTCAAGTGCACGCGTGCGGGACTTGTCGATAACGATGGCTGCGCCTTCAGGAATAGTGGGCACCATGCTGTCGCCTTTAGTAAATAATACTGCCAAGTCTTTGGCGTGCAGGCCCCGCGATTGAAGCCGACTATGTCTAAATGCAAGGTGCTTGTCTGCTCTAGTTTTTCCATCATTAAACAAACCAGGCCCTGCGCTGGCCTCAATGTCATAGGCGGGAATGAAGGCGTATTCGTCGTTGTTCGATTGAGCCTGTATAGCAACAGGGTTGGCCTGTTCGCTATCTATTCCAAAAATAAGGTACTGCGGGGTAGTTTGATAAAGGGTTGCGAGCTTTCCAAGCACTTCAATGGAGGCCTCTCTTGTGCCAGTCTCCCATTGCTGTAATGTGGTTGCGCCTATCTTTGCATAGGCTGTGACATCTGCCCTTGATAGCCCACTTTGTTTTCTAGCCTCAAGTAGTCTGTGACCAATTTGCTGCCTATCCATACCCATAATTCCCATCTTATTTCTTTACGGTTAATACAACGGTATCTGTAAAAAAATAATAAAAATTATTCTCCCTTTACAGTTAAATTTAACACTTTAAAATCATATATTTACCTCAATTAGGTTAAAATATTTAAGAAATTTAACCGTAAAGTATTAATTAGCCCTTTACAGTTTATTTCTTTACGGTTAATATAAATGCATTCGGTAAGCATAAGGAGTAATTGAATGCACACAAACACGGGCCAAAAAAAACAGTCAATCGACTGGCATCAAGCTGATATTGGCGCGGCCCTAAAAAAGGCCGGTACCAATATGTCAGCACTATCTGAAGCAAATGGTTATACGCGTAACGGGCTACGCAACGCGTTATACCGTCCATATCCAAAAGCGGAACGTATTATTGCGGGGGCAATTGGCGTTTTACCTGAGGATATCTGGCCCAGCCGTTATTCAAAAAACCATTTAACCGAAAAAGGATAAAAAAATGGAAAATTGGCTAACTGCACAACAAATGGCCGATATGAACCTGATTAGTTTACCAAATACGAAGGCTGGTGTCATCTATCGTGCTAAAAAAGAATTATGGTTAAACCGAAAACGATTAGGAAAAGGCGGTGGGCTGGAATATAGCGTTGATGGCTTGCCAAAAGATGTGCAGGCCGAAATTAAAGCCAAGGCAATACGGTCGTTAATGCCTAAACCTAATACATCGGACCATGCGCTGATGTTAAAAGAGCGCGACCTTAGCGAATTGACCCACGAACAACGTGCTACCGCAGATGCTCGGCTATTGATGACCTTATTGGTAGCACGGTTTGAAGCGCAAACCGGCGGACGGGCCAAAGCTATTACATTGGTCAGCCAATTAAGCCGTCAAAGGTCGTTACCTGTAGAAGCAGGAATGGATTACAACGCAGTTTGTGCCAGTGCCATAGCCAAAACCCGTGATAAGCCTGGCGTGGGCATACGCAAGCTGCATGAGTGGTGCCTACTGGCTGACAAATGCGACAGCGCAGAGGACAGGCTCAAACTTTTGGCACCGCAAAAGCAGGGACAGCCTACGATTATGCCAATACAGATTGTATGGCTTGCCGATTTTATGTCGATTTACCGCAACACCAACGGCTTAAATGTGTCTGAGGCATATCGGATTTTTGAGCTGTCTTATGCGGCTAAACATGGCGCAGCAGCCGTACCCCATATTGATGCAGTACATAGGGCACTTAATAAAATGCCACGTTACGTGCGTGAGGCAGGACGCATAACCGGTTCTAAAATGAAAACGCTGCTGACGTATGTAAAACGTGACTGGAATACTAGCTGGTTTGTAAATAACGATGTTTGGGTGGGTGATGGTCACAGTCTCAAAATGAAGGTGCAGCACCCCGACCATGGACGACCCTTTACGCCTGAATTGACCATCATTATGGATGCGCCAAGCCGTTTTGTAGTGGGCTGGTCGCTTGCGTATTCCGAAAGTACCTTTGCGGTGGCGGATGCCTTACGGTTTGGCATGGAAAAACATGGCATACCAGCGATTTATTACAGTGATAACGGTAGCGGACAAACCAATAAAGCATTGGACACGCCACTCATTGGGATTTTACCCCGTGTGGGGGTTCACCATGAAACGGGCATTCCTGGCAATCCGCAAGGACGCGGCATTATTGAACGGTTTAACAAAACTGTGCCCAAGTGGATTGCCCAGCAGTTTGAAACGTTTTATGGCGCAGGTGCCGATGCTGAAACAACTCGCAAAACACTGGTGGCCGTAGCCAGTTTGGCCAAGGCGCAAAGTGAATACAAAGAAACCCTGACGTCTCTGCAAAAAAAGGCCAAAGGTCAATTGCCAACCTGGAAACAGTTGCTGGATGCGGTCGAGCAAGCCATTGACTACTACAACAATGAGTGGGAACACAGCGTGCTTGGCACTACCCCTGCCGCTTACCGTGAGGCGTTAATGCAGAAAATGCAAGCCGATGGTGTGGAAATTATTCCCCTAAGTGAGGTTGAAGCAAGGGATATGTTTAGACCCAGTTTTACCCGCAAGGTGCAACGCGGCTGGCTGTCTGTTATCACCCATAACTATTGGCACAAGGCCCTTGAACCCCTGGACGGCACCCTGGTCGTTGCTTATGTGGATATTCATGATGCCAGCAGTGTCATTGTGCGCCATCAAGATGGTCGCTATATCTGTGATGCAGTACTGGACGGTAATAAACATGCGGCCTTCCCTAAGCCACTGGTGCAGCAAAAACGCGAACAACGTGCCAATACGCGCATTAAAAAACTGGAGGACGAAGTAAGCAAGGCAGAAATGGAAAAGCGCCCTGTACTTGAGGAGGCGCAAATGGCAACGTTAAACGAGTTAAATCAGCAGATTGCAGGTTCTGATGTAGTTCCTGATGACGAGCTGGCAATGTTTGAATGGCGTGTGAAAACACTTAAGAAGGTTAATTAAACCGCTACGGACATAGCGGCTTAGGAGCGAAAACAATGAGCATTGAAACGCTTAAACAGTATATCGACAGCATGGACATCAGTCAATCCAAAGTAGCAGCCCTGATTGGGGTATCGCCTGCGGTAGTGAGCCAGTACCTAAAAGGTGAATACAAGGGCGATGTAGCGGGTATTGATAAAAAGGTCGCCGAAATGCTGGAACGGCAAAATGACAAGGCCCGTGACGTTAAAACGGATTTTGTCGAAACCCCTACCGCCAAGGATATTTTTGACGTGTGTTCGATGGCACACGTTATGGCCGATATCAATCTGATTATTGGTGAGGCAGGTTTGGGTAAAACTGTAACCCTTAAACAGTATGCCAAAAAAAAAGTGACGTGGCTCAATAATCCCTTGGCATCCAATCACCGCCCACAAGCTGACGGACTGGGCCATGCCGTAGACCTGGTACCTTCGCCCATTGACTGGAATGATCCTAAAAAATTTGATGCCATTGCGCATGCCATGTTTACTGCCGAACAACAACTTAAAGCCGAGGGCGCTATTTCTGCCGATACGCACCTGCGTTGGGGCGCCGACTGGGACAGTGATGGACACCCACGCGAACGGGGCGAAACGGATAGCCCGCATTTTGAAATTTAAAGGGGCTGCCATGAAGTTAAGTCTGGTTAAAAACTGGAAAAAAGGCTGGAAGTGGTTTAGTACATGGGCCTTTGCGCTGATTGTATTTTTCGCGACCACACCCCTGCCACCAGAAGTACTTAACCTGATACCGCACTATTTGCAAAAACATTTTATTGCCATAGTGGCGATGTGTGGATTGATACTGCGGTTTGTAGGTCAAAGCAAAGACAGTAGTCATGACGCTGGACAAAGCGACCCTTACAAGAATAACAAAGGATAACGGGGATGAGTGACATTGTAGATTGCGCAGCCCTTGAGACCGAAGCATGGCTGGCCCAAAACATTGGCGCAGTGACATGCGGTCAGCCTCCAAATCCCGTAAAACATTGTATTGATTGCGGCGGCCCAATTGGGCTGGTGCGCAAACGGGTGGTACCCCATGCAGTGCGCTATGTGGCGTGCCAAGCGGTTTTGGAGAGTAAGCAGTGAATTTAGATGCTATCGGTATGTTGCTCATTACAGCCGTGGTTGGATTTATTACCACGATATTTTGGCGCTGGGTATCTACCGTGAGTGACACAAGCAAAGACAACAGCAAAAAACTTGAAGACGTTAAAAGTGAAATGGGTCTGTTTAAGCTTCATGTAAGTGAAAATTATCAAAGTAAAACTGAAGCACACAAGGATATGACCCTGATTATGGAAACACTCAAGGAAATTAAAGGTGATGTCAAAGAAATTGGCAACAAACTGGATAAAAAAGCTGATAAACCCTCATAACCCTTAAGGACACAAAAAACATGGCGCATGCAAAAGGCAAGAGGAATGAAGTACGCAAGCGCTATGTGTTTGACGGCATGGGTCTTGCGACCTGTGCAACAGCGGCGGGTATTAGCTATGCTACGGCCCAGCGATGGAAAAAGGATGCCAGGGAAAATGGCGACGACTGGGACAGGGTAAAAGCTGCACATACGATGGCGGGCAGCGACCTTGAAGATATCGGCCGCCAGATTTTGACCGATTTCGTAGTGCAGTTTAAGGCCAGCATGGATTTAATACATGATGAAAACCTGCCCGCTACCAAACGAGTGCAACTACTGACCAGTCTATCTGACAGCTATAACAAAGCCATCGCCGCCAATAAGAAAATCATGCCCAAAACCAGTAAGCTTGCCGTGGCGTTTGAAGTAATAGAGAAGTTTAAAGATTATGTCATGCAACATGCCCCTGACGTTGCCCCAAAATTTGCCGAGTTGCTATTGCCATTTGGTGAGCAGATGGAAAAGGAATTGAAATAGGTGAAATCCAAAGAGTTTTTAAACAGCCTTACTCAGCTAGCGGACAGCTTACGCCAAACTATCGAAGCCTCGTTTAGTGGTTGGGATGATAGTCCTGAAGCAATCAAAGAACGAGTGGCAAAGGTCAATGACCCTATCACAGGCTTTGAATACTTTGTCAAAACCTACTTTCCGCACTATTTACGCCATGATTCTCAGTCACAGCTACATGAGTATTTATTTGTCGAACTGCCAAGAATACTATCTGAGCCTGAGAGTCAAAATGAGGCGTTGGCAGCCCCTCGTGGTGAGGCCAAATCAACCATTGTCACCCGTCTGTTTCCCTTATATTGTGTGGCAAGGATTTTAAAAAAATATATCGTAATTTTCAGCGATACCAGTGACCAAGCAGCAGAATTTCTATTGGCTATCAAGATGGAACTTGAAGCCAATGCCCGTTTAAAAAGCGACTTTCCTGATGCCTTTGGTGTAGGCAGTACTTGGCAAGTGGAAAAAATCGTAACCCGTAATGGTATCCGTATCAAAGCGATGGGTGCAGGAAAATCAACCCGTGGTCTAGTGTATGGTGCACACCGTCCTGACCTTGTTGTCCTTGATGATTTGGAAAATGACGAGAATGTCGAAAACCCAAAACAACGTGAAAAACTGGAAAAATGGATTAAGCGAGCTGTACTAAAGCTAGGTGTGGTGGGCGAAAAGCTAGACGTGTTATATATCGGTACGATACTGCACTATGACAGCGTGCTAAATCGAATTTTGAAAAATAAAGGCTGGAAAACCCGAAAGTTTCAAGCCTTGATTCAATATCCGCACAATATGACATTATGGGATGAATGGGAAACGATATTTGAGAATGATAGTTCAGAGGAAGCCCTGGCTTTTTATCAGAAAAATAAAAAAGCGATGGATAAAGGGGCAGTAGTAAGCTGGAAAGCTCGTCCATTGTATGCCCTTATGGTGATTCGTGTGCGAGATGGACACGATAATTTTGACTCTGAGTTACAAAATGATCCATCGGCAGGTGAAGATGCACCCTTTAACAATGCCATTCAGTATTGGCATGAATTGCCATCAGACATCATTTTAACATTAGCGGTATTTTTTTATGTCTATCAAAAATTGGTATTGCGTAACATTATCGTATTACGCCCCCTAAGGAGCTCATGAGTACTAGGACTATGAAAAACCGACACATTAGACTTTGACACTACCCAAACATTAAGGTTATATCATGGCATGGTCAAAAAAGAATAAGCAAGCAATTTCAAAGCCCAGCGACTTGGCTATGGCCTTCACTACAGGGATGGATAACGCCGAAGCAGTATCGACTGACCAACTGATAGCCGAAACGGGCAAAAGTCGCCAGCAGATTTTAGACATTGTAATGGCAGACGATGAAGTCCTGTCATGCTTAGATGATATTGACGGGGCAATCAAAAAGGAAAAATGGCGGATTTATGCCCCCAATGCCGAGCTTGACGAGGCCTTAATTAACCAGTTTTATGCAATCGTACGTGACATTTTACCCGAACTGATTGCGGTTGCAATATTAGCCAAGCTCAACGGGTATGCAGTGGCAGAATATACGTTTGACCAGACCACTGACGGCCTTTGCTTCATCAACAGCGTGCTCAATAAAGATGGTGAGCTGGACAAATATACACCCAAGCGCGATGGTTCGGTGACGATTGATAACAACGGTCAGGCCGAAGTCATCAATCAGGTTGTAAAATTCTGCGTCCTCAAAAGCAAGGCAGTACCCGCACGACCCTATGGTGAAATGACCATTATTCGGGCCTATCCTGCGGTGGCTATGCGCCGTAAGGAATGGGCCTATGCAGGTCAGTTTATCATGCGCTATGCCCAGCCCTATGTGATTGGTAAACAGGGCGGTTTTGGAGTAACCCTTGAAAATTTTACCAGTAAGATTTCTAGTTTTATTTCGGGTGGGGCCATTGGCGTGGGCAAGGATGACGATATTACATTGCATCAGCTTAGCGGCAATGGGGACGCATTTGACGTACTTGAACGCATGGCCAACAGTCGTATTCAAAAATTATTGTTGGGTCGCGTAAAAACCAGTGAGTTAAGCAGTGGCAGCCGGTCGGCCCAGGAAACTGACGATGCAGCACGCGTAGGCCGCATCAGTAGTTATTTAACCCTGGTCACCAAGGGCGTACAGCATGCTATTAACGCCATGCTGCTGGTCAACCAGTACTATGGCCTGCGTATTAATGCACCACAGGGCATTATATTTGAATTTGAAAGTCAGGCCAAACTGGACGCTACACTGGCAACCACGGCCAAGACTTATTCTGAAATTGCGGGGTTTGAATTTACGGACGATTTCTTTTTAAATGTGGTTGGCTTTGAAGCCAGTCACTTTAAATTTACCCCTAAAAATGCTTCAACCTCTGACACAAAACTGGGATTAAACGGGCCTTATCATTTGGCTAAACCTCCTCAAAACGCTGTAACTTCACCTGACCCTACTTTCGACCACACGCCTGACTTGCAAAAAATAGCCAAAGCCAAAATGGATGTGATTTTATCGCTGCTCAGTGACAGTGAGAATTTTAAGGATTTTAACCGAGCGCTAGAGGATTTAACCTTGCCAGATGGCGGCATGGTGGGTGATTTAGCCACGCAAACCAGCAAGGCTTATGTAAAAGGCCTGGACGGGGTAAAAAACGCAGATGGGGAGAATAACCTGTAATGCCACAGTCTGCGACGACCGACAATAATTTTCAGCCCTTACCCAATAAAGAAGCCATCATACATTTTAAAGGCAAAACGCTTTTAACGTCTGAAGGCTACCTGGATGTGCAGGCCTACGAGCATGCGTTGGCCTTTACCGTTGCGGGCATGATGGATGAAGATTTATTGCAAGATACCCGTGATGCCATCGCCTCAGCCATTGAAAGCGGTACCGATTTTAGAACGTTTAAACAGCGCTTAAAGCCCTTTTTAATGAGTAAGGGCTGGCTGGCCGAAACCCTTGATGACGGTACCCAAAAACTGGTGGCAGGGTCTGACCGGCGTTTGCGCACTATTTTTCATACGAATTTGCACACGGCTTATGCGGCAGGTCAATGGTCACGTATTGAACAAACGCAAGAATTTTTGCCCTATTTACAGTATATGGCCAGCATGTCCGAACACCCGCGTTTAAGTCATAAAAAATATTATGGGATTTGTCGTCCTGTAAGTGACCCCATTTGGTCAAGTATCATGCCGCCCAATGGTTACGGCTGTAAATGCTGGGTAAAACAACTGACCAAACGTCAGGCTGAACAGGTCGGTGTATCTGACCCTAAACCGCTAGAAACTGAAGATTATATTAATCCCAAAACAGGCGAAAAAACACAAGTCCCTATCGGGATTGAGCCAAGTTTTAACCATAACTTTGACCGTTTAACAGCGTTGCTTAAATTGGCAAAGGATAAACATGGTGAAATGTTCGCTGATAAACTGGGGATTGATGTTACGATTGAACAATTAAATATTTTGGATTTACCTATGGTTAAAAAAGTTGAATCGGATGGTAGGCGTAATGAAATTGCATTGACCGATGAGCAAATGAACCAAGTTGAGGAAACTGTTACACTATATAACTTACCTGAAATTGATATACGGTTTACTGAAAGTAACAATACAGGCTATAAAGCCTTATTTGGTAATGAAATTTTGTATATTGGGACAGATGTTTATCCAAGTCTGGAACCTACAGCAAAATACCCTCAATACCGTGCTAATAATGCCCTATCCATGCAAGCGGCGATTGCTCATGAATTAGCAGGACATCGTGATGCAGAAATCATAGGTAAAACGCATACAGATGACTTACTTGAAGAAGTGCAAGCCAGTATTCGTGCCTCAATGTATGGTAAAGGATTAACAATGCTTGATAAAATTATGTTGCTAACAGATGCGGTTGAACGGCTACATAACAATGGCTTGAAAGTCGCTGATATTAGGGGTAAACTTTGGTTAGAACCATTTGAAGGAGTGAGCCATGAATAGGCTTATTATGAAAGTTGGTGATGTCATTAAATCAAAAAATCAAAATCTTTGGGGTATTGTGGGTGCAGAAATTGGGCATATTGATACCAAAACCATCAAAAATGTGACTTTAAAAAAAGGGTCAAAATCTAAGATTCTGCCAATTTCCGATGTTCAAACTTCTACCTCTCTGATTGGTAAACGTAATTTATTTTTGGTTACTTCTATTCCAGTTGAGCTAAATGAAATAGACGGGGCAGAAGTTTTCGCTGAGTTTTTCTAATCTGTGAGCTACTGTACAACCTAAACTTAGCCTCCAGGTATTCAATCACCCCTGCGGTGATTTTTTTACGCCTGTTTAAAACACACCGTTTAAAAGGCGTTTAAATTGCCCAGCACGCGTTTAAAGATGTTTAAGGGTGCACTTGTATCCCTTCGATATTCAATACGCTTAAACGACTATTTATGCGTTGCCATAAAAGCAGCATAAATCACTTAAAAAAAGCAGAAAAACCCTGACCACTGAACTCTATCAACTCACTACGGCGCACAAACGCTGGCAAACTACGGTTAAATCAGCAATAGATTAATCAATATGCCCGCAGCCTTTGTTTCCACTAAAAAATCGCATGTCTATCTGCTTAGCGATGTCAATGTAGCACCGATTGATAAAAATGCACCTGACACCAATGCCCCGCGCCAGTTTAACGGTGTAGCCAACAGCGGAAAGCCTTTTTCGTATTTTGGTCAGCGCATTATTGTCGATATGGCTGAAATGACCTATCACGATAAAGTGCCTGCCCTGATTGAGCATGACCGCAGCCAGCGTGCAGGGTTTGGCGTTTTATCGGTCGAAAATGAGCAACTGTTGATTAAAGGCACTCTGCTGCAAAATGAATTTGGGGAGGAAGTCGCCAAAGACGCAGATGCAGGGTTTCCCTGGCAAATGTCGGCGCATGTTCAGGCAAGTATTGAAGAGGTGCTGTCAGAAGGCCAGACTGCAATCGTCAACGGCCAGACGATTAATGGCCCCATCGTCATTTTACGCAAGTGCAAAATTCCCGAAGTGTCGTTTACACCAACCGGTGTCGATGACGAAACGTCGGCAGTAGTGCTGGGTGACAACGGTCAAAATCAGGGCCAAAATCCTGCCACCCATACCACGCAAACCCAATCCCAAGCCCCAAAGGACAACCTTATGACTATTGAAGAGCTACAAAAAGCCCTGGCCGATGAGCAGGCGAAAACCACTGCATTAACCAAGGAAAACGAACTTCTAAAGGCCGAAAATGCCAAGCTTGCCGAATTGGAAACAGCGGCCAATGTAGATGCGCAATTGTCGCAGGCGGGCTTTAAAAAAACCGATGACGGCAAGGCATGGCAAGGTGTATCCGATGGAACTTACACCATGTTGCTATCTGCCGGAAGCGATGCCGCCCGTGCCATGATTGGCGACCTGGCCAAAAATCAGAACCATGAACATAAAAATCCGTTACCTGGCGCGTTGCTGGGTGAGCAATTTCCTGCGCATGGCAAACAGGCGCCGCAGAATCAGGATGTGCAGCTTAGTAATAACACACTGGTGGCCAATGCACAGGCACGCAATTTCACTAAAAAAGGCTTTCTTTAAGTCCTAAAAAAACCATTCCTTCAATTCATTAAAAAGGTGAACCCATGTTTTTAACCATTGGCGATATATTAAAAAGTGAAGCCGACTGGCATAGCCGTGAAGCTATTCCTGCAACTACAGGCACCAAAATCGGACAGCTGGTAGAACATCCCTTGCGTAAGGAGCCTTTGGTGGCGCTGTCTGATGAAATTAACGGAAAAGTGCTGGTACAACCGCATAACTGCGTGATTTTTCTAGACAATATTGATACGGCAAGTCTGGGTGCCTATGTGGGCAGCAATGGCGAGCATGTTATTTTGGAAACCCTGATAGCACAGGGCGATAAACACGGCATTCAATATGTGGCGGGCAAAGCCCAACCCCGTTAACCCCCTTTTAAAAGGGAATTTAACTGAAATTTAACCCATAAGGAAACACCATGCCTTTAAGCAATGAGCAGCAATTTGGGGTAAAGGCCCTGACCGAAAGTATTAACAATTTACCGGTTACTCCAACCACCATTCGTGAATCCGGCTTGTTTGTGCCGGAACCGCTGACCACGACTTATGTGGACGTAGAGGCCAAAAAATAGCGAACTGGTGCTGGTACAGTCGGTACCGCGCGGTACGCCGGGTAAACCTGTTGCGGACAAGCGTGGCGACCTGAAAACCTTTAAAACCGTTTACCTGCCCAAGGATGATGTGGTACGTGCCGATGACGTGCAAAATGTGCGCACATTCGGTACTGGTAATACGGCGACTGCCGTAAACGACAAGGTCAATGACAAGCTGGCCCTGATGAAGGGAGATATTGAATATACCCGCGAACACTTACAGCTTGGCGCATTGCAGGGTAAGGTTGTAGATGCTGATGGTTCGGTGATTTATGACTTTAACAAGGAATTTGGCATTAAGCGCAATGTGTTCAATTTTGCC
Source organism: Moraxellaceae bacterium (assembly GCA_018260315.1). GTDB lineage: Bacteria > Pseudomonadota > Gammaproteobacteria > Pseudomonadales > Moraxellaceae > JAGLBJ01. The sequence goes on from JAGLBJ010000003.1 coordinate 29,146, forward strand.
TTGTCAAGCGAAGCCACCAAAGCCGGTTCTGTCATGGATGCCATGCTGCGTCAATTGCGTAAAAACCTGACCGGCGACACGTTTAAAGGCTGGATGGCGTTTTGCTCACCTGAATTTTTGGAAGCCTTTGCTTATCATAAATCCATTTACGATTTGTACGCACGCTTTGCTGAAACTGCCAAAGCTTATACGGCAGATGGCAGCAATACTGAAGTAGCGTTTCGGCATCGTAATGTAGATTTTATTGAGTACAACTATCAGTTTGGCTCGGATGTGGATATTAAGCCGGGTGAAGCCATTATTGCGCCCGTAGGAACCAAAAAGACGTTAAAAGAATATTTTGCCCGGCTGACATGAATGGTACCGTGAATACAATCGCCATACCCTATTACGCCAGCCGCGAAAAACTTCAGCACGATAAAGGCTGGAGCCTGCATGCACAAAGTAATGTTTTACCTGTGGCATTGCGACCCTTGGCCCTGGCAACGTTAAAAATGAATTAACTCTATCCTGGCCTTCTGTAGTTTTGGCCAGATTAGATTTTTTTAGCAGGTGAAAAGAAAATGATTACCCTGGCCGACCTGACTGAACGTTTTGGTAAACATGAAATCGCTGAACTGACCGACCGTGAAGCTTTTGAAACCATTAATCAAACAGTCGTTGATAAAGCCATTGGTGACGCAGAAAGCGAAATCGAAAGCTATTTAAATGTCACAGGACTGGTCGGGCGTAATGCGTTGGGTCGTTTGATATATACCCAAAGCGCCACTATGCCTAATGCCCTGTTTGTCAAGGCGTGTGATATTGCCCGCTATTACCTGCATGAGGAAGGTGCGACAGCCATTGTTGAGAAACGCTATGTACAGGCTGTTGACTGGCTCAAACTGGTAATGCGCAATCCTACAATGCTGACAGGCGTGGTGGCGGTAGAAAACACGAATGGCGGTGGTATTGTGGTTTTGGCTAATCCTGTGCCCAGTGACTGGATAACCTGATGCATATCAACATTACCAGTCAAATACCGGCTTTAAACGAGCATTTAACAGCATTAAAAGACCGTTTAAACGGGGATTTAACGCCTTTAATGCAGGCTATTGGCTCGGTACTGGAAAACTCTACGAGGCAACGGTTTAATACCAAAAAATCGCCCGTCGGCGTTTCATGGGCCGTGCTGATGCCTGCAACCCTTCACACCAAACACGGGCGTGGTGGCGGTATTTTGGTGGATAGAGGCGATTTAATGCGCTCAATCACGTTTCATGCGGCTGGTGACAGCGTCGCGGTAGGCACTGACCGAGAGTATGGCAAATATCACCAGGCAGGCACAAAACATATGGTAGCGCGTCCATTTTTGGGTCTATCGCAGCAAGATGAGCAGGACATTAACGACATGATTAACGATTTTCTGGCAGGTGCATTATGAGTGATAAACCACTCTGGCATGACGATGTTTTTGCATGCTATGCCCCCATGATTGAACGTCTGCAAACGCTGGTAGCCGATGGCATGGTTAAAATTGTTAAAGAAGCCGATGATATTGGAGACCTGGTGGGTGATACCCCTACGCTTAAACCATTAGACGGCGCACTTTATGTGGTGTTTGACAGCATTATCCCGACCACAGACCAAAGTGATCGTGGCAAAAATCAGACGCATGAAATTGGCTTTTCACTGATTTACACGGTCAAAAAATACAGTTTTAGGCCGTTGTCGGGGTTTGGTATCGGGCGTATTTTGGCCCATATCGCACACCGCATGAATGGATTCGAGCCAGTGCAGGAAGGACGCGCAACTACTTTAGGGCCATTTATGCAACGCAGTCCGTTACCTGTGCAGTATAAAAACGGCTTTGGGTATTTTGCCCTGCGCTATGTGACCACAGTGGCAACGTATGCAGATCACTGATATTAAGCCTGATTTTAACGTTGTTGTTAAACCGATTTTTAACTCACTTTTTTAACCTAAAGGACAATACGATGACACAGGAGTTTCATGGTCGCCAGTACAGTGGTGATTTATATTTGCGCAAATGGGGCACCAGCGATGCATTTGTAAAACTGGGCAACGTCAACGAGCTTAAAACCTCACAAAAGGTTAAAACCGATACTTTAAAAAGTACTGGCCGTGAGGATTTTGGACAAGCTATTGACAGCATTTCAACGCCTGAACCAGCCGAGGTAAGCATTGGCTTTGACAGTTTCGACAAACATAGCTTTGCTTGCATGTTAATGGGTGAAGCCGTTGATTTAACCGGTGTGGTCAAACCTTTTATTGATGAAGCACATGTCGTTAAAGCCGGTATGATCAAGCTGTCACTTGGTGATATCGACCCCGTTACTTTTGTCTTAAAGGACAGCTCTGGCGATACGGTTGACCCGTCCATGTATGTGTTAAACCCGCGTTTGGGCATGGTGCGTTTTACAGAACATAGCCTGCTGATGAACGGCGAAGCCTTTACTGTAACCGGTACAACGCTGGGTACGGCGGGCTATGTGATTGATGCCAACACGCTGCAAAACCTGCCTATGGAAATGTATCTGGATGGCAAAGACCGTATTACCGGTAAAGATGGCGTACTGGAAATTGGTCATGCGGTACTGTCGGCCGATGGCGATATTGACTGGTTTGCCGATAAATGGTGGAAAGGTGGCCTAAAAGGAACACTGGTTAAAGACAAAGGCAAGCCTACCATGCGATTTAAAGAGTTTAACTAATTTTGATTGGGTAAAAAAACCGTTTCAGATGAGGCGGTTTTTGCTTTTAATGAATAATTGCGTTTAATTGTGCATCACATTTAAAATAGCTCTATAATTAAAAGCACTCATCTCATTTTTTTTGGTGAAAAATAATGGCTATTCAGCCTCAAATTGATGTACAGCTGTTAAACGACGTTTTAAGAGGGCCTGCTAAAAAACGCCTTAATGATGTCTTAAAACATAGCGTTTACAAAGCTGCACAGGTTTATGCCAACCAAATGGGGTTTGAAGGTCTGTATGCTTTAATCACTTACCATCTTTATTTTAATGAAACGCAAGAGGCCCTAGAATGTCTTAACAAGGCATATTTGATGTACGGATATAACTTGGAACTGTTTGATGTAGCATTGGAAATAAAGCGTAAAACGGGTCGCATTGAAGATGTACTAATCGAAGGCTGTCGTTACCTTACATTATCTGCTCAATCAGATGATTTAAAAGAAATTTTTAAAGAGCAAGCTTACTTTTTATCGGCGTATTGCTTAGCGAATCTGACAGATATGCAGCAAATGCAGCCGTTGTCTAGGTTTTTATCAGATGATGAAATAAAGAAAATGAGTCATTACATTACTTCACAATTGACTGGGCTTGAAAAACTAGGTGTGACTCGTACAACCTATCAAAGATTTTTTGCGATAGTTGATGAGATAATTAATCAGTATTATGTAAAAGATTTTCATTATCACTTATTAGTTAAACCCGACATGGGTTTAGCAGAATTGATGGTTTATATTGATGAGATTACTCCTACCGAGGCCTTTAAAATCAATACTGAAATTGATGAAGCAATCCTAATGGCAGGTTTAACCAATGCAGTATTTGCAGAAGAGGTCAGTCATTTAACGGTTTACTGTACATTAACGTATAAGAAACAGCCCAAGGAAGCTTTAGTGTGATAGACCCATGTCAGTTTGCCGAACAAATGGCAGGACTTAAAGAATGGGCTGATAATGAGGCTGCATATCGTACTATTATTGGCAGGTGGTACTATGCGGCCTATCATCACGTAAAAACTTGGCTGGAGCAACGTTTTGCTAATGAGTTAGCAGATACAGATGGTCATTCTCATGAAAAAATTACCTTATGCTGTAATACATTGCAGCGTAAGCATATGGATTTAGAGTTTTCTAAGCTGGGGCGCTTATTGAGCAATTTAAAAACCGAGCGAGTTAAAGCAGATTATCTGTTAGATTTATCATTTCAACCATTTGATGTGCCTCGTATTCGATTGATTTATAAAGATATTATCAGGCAGCTCACCCACTTAAAAAATAAATATCCACCTAATAACTAATAACTGATCTACTGAACCCCTTCCACTCACTGCCTCCTGTTTCATCTGCCAAAATGCCCGTAACTTCAATGCGGGCTTTTTTATGGCTGATTTTCAGTGAAGGAATGGAACCTTAAACGCAACGACACTGGGCAAATCCTAAGCCTGCACGCGCAATACACCTGGTCAGATGAATATGCATGGACAGCACTTGCCCAGTCGGCACCCGTTTACATGCTTAGTGGTGCAGTCGATGTGCAGCAGGGTACTAAACTTGCGGGTCGCCCCATCACGCTTGACAGCAGTTTTGCACGTATTACCCGTGGTGATATTAAAACGCTTCAGGCATGGGCTGCTATACCTGAAAATACGCTTACGCTGACTCACCCAGACGGGCGCAACTTTAACGTCCTATTTAAACAGCCGCCCCTGACCGATATTAAGGTAGTGCAACCTGTGCGTCCAAGCGACGAGGCCGATAGTGATGCCATGACTGCTCATCTTAATTTTCTCACGGTTTAAAGGAGTTTTAAGTGAAACCATCTCAAGTACAATCATCTCCAGTAAAATCCTCTAAAAGAAAGTCGGCTAAAGGAATTTACGCATAACGCCATGATTCATCCATTGATGATGTTTTTACCTAAAACGTATGCCGAAAAACTACATCATCGTAATGCCAACTGGGTCTGGAGCCAGAAATGACTCCGCAAACCCGCATTAATCGCCAGGATTTAAAAATTTATCCGTCCGAACGCTTAACCGATAATGAGGACGGCGGCGGCATGCCACTGGGTCATCCATTGACTGGCAAAGTAAACGAATTATTTAATCCTATATCCAGTATTGCCCGTGTGAATGGTGCATTTTACGCCCGCCTTGAATATGCCGGTGTATTACGCGCTGACGATGCTCCGCTCATTGGTGCATTCATGGCTATTACCAAGCCGCCTAAAGATGATAGCGTCAGTTATCTGTTATTTAAGGCAACGCGTTTTGGCGAAAGCCGCGCTGAGATTTTAAAGCGCATTGAGGCATTTAACGTAGGTACCATTGAAAGCCGTATGACCCTGATGTCTACCCAGTCGGCAAACAGTAAAATCGTGCAGGCATACCAGACGGTAGGTGAACCTTTACCCGTAGTCGGTGATGTATTTTGTTTGCGCCAGGACAAGACGGGCTATCCCTTTGCTGAACAATACATTCAGGTCACACGTTTAAGCAGTGAAGAACGGGAATTTGTCGATAAAAACGGCAAGAAATTTAAAAAAACGGTGGTCAAACTTGAAATATCAAGCAAACTGGAAGCCGATTTTATCGGGGTGGATTACCCTGAAGAAATCCATGTGAATAATCCTTGTAAAATCAGGGAAACCAATGTAGCCGATGCAGCCCAATATTATGGCGTCAAGCCTTTAGCGGTCGCCATTGAAAAAGAAGTCAGTAAAATTCACATTACCGGCTTAATGGAAAAACTGGTACCGACCAATCAGATTTCGACAAAATTACTGGATTTAACTGCTGCCGGTCAGCGTCAGACGCTATTTGATGGCAGCTGTACCGGGCCTGGCGGTCTGGTGTCTTTAGCAGTCAATAAAAACCATACGGCCGGACAAATCACCAGTTTATATTTTGGCAATGCGGTCACCCCAAACAGCGTTAATCTGGCTAATTCAACAGGTGCCATCACCGATAAAGGGGGCACATTGTATGCCAATGGCACTGCTGTAGGCAGCATTGACTATGCCCGCGGTCTTGCATACCTGAGTGAACCGACGTTTAGCGGATTCTTAACGACCCTGACATTTCGCCCTGCCGCAGCCGAACTTAAAGTAGCCGATACCCGGCGCATTAATGTGGATATTAACAATCGTTCGGATAGCTATACGTTTAATATAAATCCGCCGCCTGCCGTAGGTACCCTGATGGTGTCATATCGCAGTCAGGGACGCTGGTACGATTTAACCGATGACGGGAGCGGTGCGTTACGTGGTGCCAGTGTGCAGCATGGGTCGGGTTCCATCAACTTTATCACGGGTACTGGCTCAATCAGTACGGGTGAATTGCCTGATGTGGGTTCAGCTATTTTATTAAGCTTTGGTACGCGTGCCAATTATTTTAATCGAGGCGGTGGCACCACTGTGGCACAAATTCCGCTTAATTTAAATCAAAAAGCGGTGGCAGGTTCCATCACCTTGACCGTAACGGACGATAATGGCCAAACACAAACTGCGCAGGCTAATCGGCAAGGCATTATCAGTGGAGCCTTTAATGGACAATATGATGCGCTTAATCAGTGTATTACCCTTAATAAAATAAATGCCAAGGTATCAGGGCGGCCCGTAGTCAATGTAAGTTATTACACCTCAAGCCATGCCAGTGACGTAACACGTCTACCCACGGTAAATGGCTCGCAGGTTACGTTTAGCATAGAGGGCATGACCAAAGGCGCCTGGCAGTTTACATGGGGTGCACAGGCTGCTAACGGGGTTTTTGCTGGATGGTACACCTATTATGATGACGGTCTGGGACACTTAATTGACACGCAAAACAATATAGTCGGTGATGTGAATTACACCGCCAAAACCGCAACGTTTAATAGTGCATTGCCATACATTTCTACAGTGCCTGTCTATACCCCTTCAACGGTTAATGGCGAAACGCGTCAGGTGGTCACAGGTTATAAAACCATAAACGGAGTAACCAGTCTGTTTATGGTAAATGGCGTTCTGGGGCAATTTAACGTATCAGGTGCAGTGCCCGACGGTGACCTACAAGTGCAAGCGTTTGACCTTGGCGGACTGCAATTAGACTTACTACCCGATTTTAATGAAACAGTGATGCCCTCAAGCGTCAATTTTATATTGAACGGGAAACAGTATTTTGATAAACAGGGCCAGATTTTTACCGACCTTGACCCTAAAACCGGTGCAGCCCAGCTTGCAGGTACCATTCATTATCAAACTGGCCTGGTCAATCTAACAGATGGTCAACTTGGGAGCCTCGGTACCGTAACCCTGGTTTCACTGGTGACTGGCATTGACAGTAACCCTGTGGACGCCGTGACATTTCGCACACCTCAAAGTCCCATTCGTCCAGGCAGCCTGCAAATACGCGCTACTGCTATGGATGGAACCTTAATAATGGCACGTGCTGCCTACAATCGATTTAATACCTGGGCTACCCTGATGGCCGTTTGGGTACTGTGCGCCGTGCAGCCTTCCAGTACTGTGACCAAAATTGAAGACGGTTTTAGCCAGTGTTTGTTTGGCGATACAACCGAAGTTTAACGAAATGGTTTAGGTGATTGAATGATTGTTTTATCGAGCAAAAAATATCCCGTTTCCGTTTATCGCTGGGATGATGCAAATGCACCTACACTAAGCGCAACGGCAGGCAGCATCCCACTATTATCAAGGCGTGCTTGGTGACTGGCTATGGCTCGAAGAAAAGCGCCGGTTGGAGTATGCCGTACGAAGATAACGTTAAAGGCATTAAAGTTTTTAAACAACCACTGGACGGATTTTACGTTCGCTTGTCGGACGATACGGGTAAAGAGCTGTCGCCTCAGGTTTATCTCAATATGACTGATGCAGAAACCGGCGATTTAAAACTAAAGTGCGATACGACGTTTAAATATGCCACTGGTACGTTAACCGGCAAATGGGTGTTGCTTGCGACCCAAAAAGGCTTTTGGTTTTTTGAAGAAATGGCCAATCAAAACGGCATTGCGACCAATAAATCGGGATGTTATCTTTATTGCGGCAGTACGTCGACCAATACGGTCAATGCCGCTGGCTGTTATTTGACCCATACTGGTGGCACATGGGGAACGAGTGATGACGATCGGGCTTCGTTGTTGCAACTAGCGACTAATCTTATTGACAATGGAAACACTCGCGGTAAATTTTTAAATCTTTATGACGGTATGGTCAGTGCCGTCTTTCCTCAATCTATATTTAACGGCTGTACAAAAAATTCTGAAAATACGGTGTGCTCGCCTGTTTTGGTTTTTGCAGGGCAGGAAATATGGGCTTTGCCTGTATTGGCGCCCTCCAATAATGTGCGGGTTAATTACGAGATAATTGAAGCAGGCGGTCGAACTTTTATAAACCATGCGACCGGTTCATATCAGGCTGAAAGCAACCTTTATGTGCCGACGGATTATTGGGAACTGGGATGATTTTACCGTTATATTTTTTTGCTACAAATAATACAGCTTATATTGCTGGTTCAGGTGATGGCATTGTCACTGTAAATGGTCAACCAGCATCTCGAAAAATCTGGTTGTTGGATGTCGATACACTACAAGTTCTAAACACGGTACAGTCTCTTTCCTCTGGTCACTATATGTTTTTTTGTCTTAACCCTGCCAAGCAATACTTAGTGATGTGTCGCGATTATAAAAAAGAATTTGAACCTGTAGTCTGGGATTATGTCACCCCTGCCACCGACTTAAGCATAGCCGAACAGCAGGCGTTATGGGATAGCTGGTTGTAATGACAGATAGCGGTAAGCTACCTTTTGCGTTACGTGAGGTGTTAAGCGCACAGCCACTACCCAATAGGCTGGCGTTTAATATGGCACGCAAATTGGGCGAGCTGCCTGTATTTGAACCGTTTTATACGGGGAAAAGTCTACCCTTACCTTTAAGCGTACCCCTCCATAAGCAGCCGCCTGCCAACCAACTATCCCTGTGTTTAAGCCGTAAGCTGGGTAAATTGGGCAGCGCAGCAATGCCGATAAATCCCACGGTACCTATACCCAAACGTCTTATGGCCGGGGCTGCCAATGATTATCAGTTTAATCTACAGCCTGCTTTGGCCCTAAATCACTGTGGCAATGCAAACCTTCAGGCTCGTGCTATTTTTGGTGAAACAAGCGCACCGCACCAGGCGGTATTTAATATCTACAATAACTATTTTATGGCCATAGCGCGTTTTATCCCTGTCAATAAATGCCATGCCACACGTTATAGCACGGTTTTTTTATTGGCTAATAATTACGACATGTGCCTGCGTGGCCTATATTTGCTGGGCAGTTCAACACGGGTAAAAATCAGTGATACGGTGGGCCTTGCGGTATGTAGCCTTGCGCGTTTCTCCAATATTCAACGATTTAATACTGAAAACCTTGAGCCCGTGCAGCTGGTCGTAAATTATGGCGCGTGCTTAAATCCCAAACAATTTAGCGTTTTTACCGAAAACGAACAAACGTCAAACATTCAAAAAGCTGTACCTGTACCGTGTCGGTTTTACCCTATCCCCGAAGCGCCATTGCCGCCGCTGGTTAATGTCTGTCGTATTCGTCCCCCATCAAGCCGATTACCTATCAGCTTAACGCGCCAACGCCATAGATTGCCGTCCAGTGCGTTGCCATTGCCTTTGGCCTGCTGGCATGATCAAACGCCTAAATTTATTCCAAATCTGCGGAGCTACATTGTGCATAATCAAATCAGCGCAACCCTTGGCGGGGTATCTGTCGACCTGACTGGTTTCGATATTAAAAGTGATATGGCAGGCTTCTGCTGGCAGGGTAAAATCGATTTGACGCCGAGCCAATACAATAAAATCAAACATAAACTGGCTGTGCCGCGCGGTGAGGAACCTTTAATTATTGTCGATTTAAATGGTTTTAAGTTTGCCTTTTTAGCCGAGGACTTAACGCGTTCCCGTCAGTTTAATCAGCACAGCTACAGCATTGGAGGGCGCTCAATAACGGCACAACTGGGAGCAGATTATGCCCATGCGCAAGGCCTGAGTGGTAGCGGCATGATAAATCTGGATAGTTATGCAAGCCAGATTGTGCAGCAACAATTGGCAGATTTACCCGTAACTATTGACCGCCTTGACGTAGCCGACTGGCTCATTCCTGCCAATGCCTATAGCCTGACCAATAAAACCCCCATTGCTGTCATTGCCGATATTGCCAGGGCCTGTGGTGGTTTTGTGGTATCTGACCCCTTACTTGCGACATTATCCATTAAACCGCGCTGGAAAAAACCTGCCTGGGAAGTGGCGGCTGCAAGCCCTAATGTTGTAGTGCCCATGGATGTGGCACGCATTATATCTGACCGTACCGACGTAAAACCTAGATATAACACCGTGATGCTGGTCGGCATAGCTGCAAACGAAATTTATCGAAATCGACAAGGGCGGGATTTAATTGCACCAATTGAAAATAACAGTCTGTATACTGACCGCGATTGCGTGGTACCACGCGGTATTGAAGTACTGTCAAACAGTGGCACGCATGGTCTATATACCGTCAAAATGCGTTGGGCCAGCAATACAATGTACCCCTAGCCGAGCTTGGGCAAATCTGGCAATTTAACGACCCTGACGGTGCATGGAAAGGCATTATCACCAGTGTAAGTGTAACTATCGAATGGGATAATGATGCACCAGGATTCTGGCAGACACTGGCGGTTGATCGTTATCTTGATATTTAAAATGAGGCTATAAAAGAGGCTATAAAAACAGCTTTAAATCGGATTTAAAAAGGGGCAAATCATGAATTTTTTAAACCAGTTCAGTCAGTTATTTAACCAAACTGAACAGGCTATGGCCAAAATTGTAGGGTTACGTCCCGATGGTCGCCTGATTGCCACCACACCAACAGGGGCCACCGTACTTTTAACAGGAACTGCTACCCTCGGCAAATCTGTTTACTATGACCGTATAAGCAGCCGTGTACTGGGAGAGGCACCTGACGTGGCGTTTTTAGCGTTTGGGGTTTAGCCCTCAAATGATGATTCACCCTATGTGTTTTAGCCGCTTAGAGTATAATATAATAAATTTCTAACCTGAGAATAAAAATGGCTAAAGGTATAGCTTGTCCAAAATGTAGAACATTGATTGAGGGAGACTTTTCAATAGGTGAAACACTAAAATGTTCAAGCTGTCACCTATCTTTTGACGTGGGATATAATGATTTTCAGCGTTATCAGGTGGTTAAGCAAGAACAGCAACGGGAACTCCTGAAACAACAGCAAAAAAAAGAGCAGGAAAAAGTAAACCAGCAGCAATATGAAATAAATCTACAAAATGAAAGTAAGGTAAAAAAGATTACGCGCAAAATATTATATGTAATCGGCGCACTGATATTAGTATCTTTTGGCTTCAAAGCCTGCTTTTGGCCTACTGATGGTTCCGCCCCTAGCTCTCAAAGTACCTCTGCACCGGAAAGAAATGCTGATGGTACAAGAGAAGGTACCCAAGATGATGCAAAATATTTTAGTAGTTGGGACGGTTCAAATTCGGAATTAGTTAGTTATGTTAAACAGGGCATGAAAGACCCCAGTTCATTTGAACATGTTGAAACACGCTTTAGTGACAAGGGCGACCACTATAGAATATTGATGACTTTTCGGGGCAAAAACTCTTTTAATGCAGTGGTCACGCAGCAGGTTACCGCTAGTTTAGTTAAAGCCAGCCGAACATTGAGCGATGTCCATGAGGTTAATAAATAAACACTGAACACCTTCCGCTCACCCGTACCGCATAAAAGCCACATACTGACCTTATTTTTAAAATAAGGTTTTTTTATGTCCAGTAATAATCTACAGGCTTCATTACTCATTAAAGCAGGTGTTGAGGGCCTGCAAAGCATTGATGCGCTGGCCAAGAGTATAGAGGCCGCAGGTCTTGATGTTAGTGGGTTAACGGGTGAGTCGGCTAAACTGGCCAAACAATTTGCCGAAATCGAACAAAAACAAGGCTTGATTAACCAGTTTCGCGAACTCAAAAAAGCCACGAACGATGCGACCAGTGAATGGCAACATGCCCAGAACACCACTAAAACACTGGCGCAAAGCTGGGGTGACGCAGAACAAAAGGTCGCAAGTTTACAGCAGGCCATTACCTCACAAGGCAGTGCAACCAAAGAACAGGCTGCCGACCTTAAAGCTGCCGAAAAAGAAGTCAAGGCACTGGCGGCTGCACACGCCGAGTCAGTAGCTAAGACTTCACAGCTTAAAGGACCGTATGAGGAATTTAATGCCAGGCTTGGGTCTACACGCACGGCTATGCACGATGTCGGTCTTGCCACGACAGGGTTAAATGCCCAACAAAAGGCACTGCAACAGGAAAGCGCGGCTGCCACAAAATCCATGAACGACCTGACCGCAGAAGCCCATAAACTGCAACAGATAGCACAGGCCAAAATCAAGTTGGGGATAGATACCGATGACAAGGCACGCGCGCAAATTGCCGAAGTCACGGCAGCTTATGAGGAACTTAAAAAAAGCGGCACATTGTCTTCAAAAGAACTGGCGCAGGCTAGTCAGGCACATAAAGAACGTGTTGATGAGCTAGAACAATCCCTTAAAGCGACAGGGCCAACACTTGAAACCTTAACGGCTGAATTTGGCAAGGTAACAGCGGCAGCAGGCGGGTTAGCTTATGTCGCCAAGGCAGCCATGGAATTTGAAACGGCCATGGCTGGCGTTAAAAAAATGGTCGATGGCACCCCTGAACAAATTGAAGAGTTATCCAAAAAAATTCAGCAAATGTCAGTAAACCTAGGCATGACGTCCGGAGCCGTTGCCGAAATAGCAGCCGCAGGTGGGGGCCTTGGTGTTCCTATTGAAAAGATAGCGCTGTTTACCGAAATGGCCGGTAAAATGGCTACCGCCTTTGATATGACGGCAGAAAAAGCGGGTGATTCGGCGGCTAAACTGGCCAACGTGTTTGGTATTCCTGTATTGCAGGTAGGTGCACTGGGCGACGCCATTAACGTTTTGGGCAATACCACTGCGGCCAAAGAGCATGAAATTGTTGATGCCATATTGCGCATTGGGGGCAATGCCAGGCAATTTGGACTGGCTGGTGAACAGGCTGCGGCCCTTGCAGCAGCCATGATTTCATTAGGTAAAACGCCGGAGGTAGCAGCCACGGCAATTAATGCCCTGCTCACCAAATTGCAAACCGCCAATGTTCAAAGTGACGATTTTCAAAACACGCTTAAAGGGATTGGACTTAATGCCGACCAGATGGCCAAGGACATTGCAGCTAATCCCCAGCAGGCTTTAAACAATTTTTTAAAAACGCTTGAAGGAATGGATAAACAGCAGCGTTCAGTTGCGACGTTTAAACTGTTTGGCCAGGATTATGTGGATGACGTGAATGCACTGGTAGGCAGCCTGGGCAGTTACGACAAGGCCCTTGAATCTGTTAAGGATAAAACCAAAACCGCTGGCGCCATGCAAAAGGAATTTGATGCCAAGATGAGCACGTCTGCCCAGTCGATTGAGCAGGTCAAAAGCTCGGTTGCGGTAATGGCACAAAATGTGGGTACCCTGTTGTTACCCGCTTTGAGTATGACTGCAAAGGTGGTAGGCGGTTTGACACAAGGGCTAACGCATTTTGCCGATGCCCATCCGCATTTAACGCAAATTGCCGTACTGGTGGCCAGTGCACAGGTTGCAATGGTGGCGTTTAGCAGTGCCATGACGCTGGCTGGTGCAGTGGGCATAAAGACAAGTGCAGGTATTGTCAGTGGTTTTACCGCTGGTGCGGGTTCGGTAAACCTGGTGACAGTGGGTATGGAACATCTTTTGCTGGCCACGCTTCCTGTCGCTCAGGCAACTGTGGCAGCGGCGGCAGGACTTTCCAAGATGAGTTTACAAGGCCTGTCAGTCGATAACGCAGCCAGCAGTGCAGTAAGCGGACTTAAAGGCATGGCAAGCCACATGATGACGCTTAATGGCCTGTTTATGGCAGCAGCTGGCTGGACAATTGGTACGGGTATTGGAGAAAGTTTATATAAAAGCAGCTCAGCAGTGCGCGCTTTTGGTGATGAATTGGCACGAGTGGGGGCATTTTATACTTCATTATTGACTACCGGAAGCCTAAAGGAATATAACGCAAACTTTGAAACGTCTGCTGAGGCAGTGATTAAAGCGGCTGAAGCCGAGAAAAAACATGCAAATTCCATTGAAGGCAAAGCACAGGCGATGGTAAAGGCTGACCAGGCCGCCAAACAGCAACAACTTAATTATAAAGAGTTGGACGAAAGCACTAAAAAGATGATTGAAACCATCAGCAGCTTAACGGCCCAACAGATTGCGCTTAAAGATAGTGGAAAGGAAAATTCGGCTGAATATAAGGCATTAGGTACTGAACTGGCGGCTAGTAAGGAAAAGTTGCTAACCCTTAATGCTGCCCAAGACAAGACAGTATTATCGGCTGAGGAGCAAACGGCCGCAAATAAGAAGATGGCAAATAGTTACACGCTGACCAAAAATAGTCTTGAGATGCTGGTTCAGCAACAGGCCAAACTTGAAACTGAGGGGAAAAAAGGAACGACGGAATTTAACAACCTGGGCACACAAATTGATCAAACCAAAAACAAGCTGGCATTACTTAAAGCTGAAGTGGAAAAACGCGGCATTGGTGAGCTTATTAAAACCAGTCTGGATAAGGCGTCTGAGGCCTTTGAGGCGCTAAACCTTGACCAGGATGAATTTGCAAGCGGCATCAGCACCAAAACACAGGCAGCCCTAACGGCGTTTGTGACTGTAGCGCATCTGGCTGAAGGGGATGTACGCAAACTGGCAGTAGCCTGTAACGCGGCACGGGACGCCGCAGGTGACAGTAAGGAGGCACAGGACGACCTCAATGCAAAATTATTACAGGTGGCGGGTGGTAATGCAGCACTGGCAGCCTCAATCAAAGATACGGCAGAAGTCCAAAAGGCTGCAAAAGCCAATACGCAGCAATATAGTGAAGCCATGCAGGCACTGGGTGTCAATACAAATACCGTTTTTAACAGGGTTTCAGCTACCTTCACACAAAACGGGGCCGCTATTGATGAGCTTGGTGCCCGATTAAAACAAACCGGTGTTACCGGTGCCCAATCTGCAAATGCTTTATATACGGCATGGTCAGGATTTTTAAAAACCGCCAGCAGTCAGGCTGAAGTAGACATGGCCCGCGCCAAGCTGGTTGAAATGGGTAATGCAGGTAAATTATCCACAGGACAGGTCGAGCAAGGCATGATTGCCATTAAAAATCAGGCTAATCAGGTGGCCAATAGCATTGATCCTGTGGCACAGGCATTTGAACGGTTGGGTATTAAGTCAAAAGAAACTCTAAAACTGGCAGCCCAGCAGCAATTACGCGACTTGGAAACGGTGAAACAGAGTGGTCAGGCCACACAAGATGCCCTTAAACATGCTGCTGAAAGTACTTTGAGCGCTGCAATGGCCAGTGGGGATGCTGTGACTATCGCTCAAGCAAAAGCACAGGCAGCAGCCAGTGGCCTGAGTGTTGCAGTTGATGCGACTGGTAAAGCCACGGTAAAAACTTTTGCTGAAATGAATGCGGCAGCCGAAAACCACGCCAGCACGGTTAAATCCACAGTAGGCGGTGCTTATCAACAAATGGGGGACGAAGCCAAAGCGGCAGCGCAGGAAGCCAATGACTCGTGGAATGCTGTGCTTAATAAACGCTTAAAAAGTGAAGCATCAGACAAGGCGTCACATGGTAGTGACGGGGTAACAGTACAGACCTTAAGTCTTGAATATATTAAGGGCTTGTTACAGCGTAAAGGTGCTGACAGCGATAAAATAGACATGTATGCCAGGAACATCATGCAGCAGGCATTGGAAAAAGACCAAGGACTAGCGCAAACCACTACAGGTGTAACACGGGAATGGTGGAGTGCGTTTTTAAAGAAAGGTGAGGCATCACTTAATCAAGTGGATTTTATTGATGAAGCTACAGCACACGCTGCCCATGAAGGATATGGCTCAATGGGTAACAATGGCAAGGTTGCCGATGACGTCAAAAAAGCTGCTGATGAAACCAAAACAGTCACTGCCGAAGTCAAGAAGACAGCCGATGAGGAAAAGGTGTATTTGCAACGTGAGTTGGAATTGCAAAAACAGGCCAATGATCAGTTGGCTCAAAAACTGGAACAGCAAAAGCAAACTGCATCAATACGCCCTGAACAGCCACCAACTCCCAATGATCCGTTGCAATCAGGTAATGATGTCGGTGTGATTAGATCGGCGCAGTTAGTAGCTGATGAAATCCGTAAAATTCGTGAGGATACGATAAAGGATTTTATGAAAACATTACAGGATGAGTTAAAAAGAACAGCTCGATAAGACGTGTTTAATTGTGCATAAATATGCACAATTAAACGCAAAACCGCTATATTATCTATGCACAATTAAATGAGATTTAATGCAGAAAAAAGCGCGGTTTTACACGTTAAATAAAAAATAACTCATAAAATCAAGCAGCATAAACAAGAATAAATAACAAGAATACATAAAGTAGAGGCCTTAAACTGCTTTTTTTGTGCCGATAAGTGGGGTAAGCTTAGCGGCATAGATAACTAACCCTATAGTTTAACTTATGGTAAAAAAGGAACAGCTATGCTTAAAGTAGGCATTGTCGGCGGTACAGGCTATACCGGCGTAGAATTGGTACGGTTACTGGCACGTCACCCGAACGCACAGTTAACCGTTTTGACGTCGCGCACCGAAAAAGGCCAGCGCGTCGACCAGATGTTCCCCAGTTTACGCGGGGTCACCGATTTGGTATTTAGCGATAATACCCCTGAACAGTTAGCGGGCTGCGATGTGGTATTTTTTGCCACACCACACGGGGTCGCCATGAAACAGGCCGCGTCCTTGCTGGCTCAAGGGACTAAAATAATTGACCTGGCTGCTGATTTTCGCCTGCAAGATACCGCCATGTTTGAACAATGGTACGGCATGCCGCACAGTGAACCTGCGTTATTGAAAGAATCCGTATACGGCCTGCCTGAAGTTAACCGTGAACGCATTAAAACGGCGCGTATTATTGGAAATCCGGGCTGTTACCCGACCACGGTGCAGTTAGGTCTGCTGCCTTTATTAAAACATGCGCAAATGTCGCTGGTCATACCCGAAAGTTTGATTATTGATGCCAAATCGGGCGTATCGGGGGCGGGCCGTAAAGCTGAAACTTCATTGTTATTTTCTGAAGCCAGCGATAATTTTAAAGCCTATGGCGTGCGCGGTCATCGGCATCATCCTGAAATTGTGCAAGGTTTAGCCCACATTGCAGCCCAATCTGCGAACGGTGAGGCTTTAGCAGAAAAGTTTAAGGGCCTTACCTTTATGCCGCATTTGGTGCCTATGATTCGCGGCATGTTTAGCACGATTTATATTCGTCTGACTGAGGCAGGCCAAGCGATCGACGTACAACGCCTTTATGATGATTGTTATAAAAACGAACCGTTTATCGATGTGATGCCGGCTCATAGTTCACCTGAAACCCGTTCGGTACGCGGTTCCAACATGCTGCGGATTGCCCTGCATAAAACGCAGCCTGACCTGTTAACGGTGTTGGTCGTGCAGGATAATCTGGTCAAAGGTGCAGCCGGTCAAGCCGTCCAAAATATGAACATTATGTTTGGTTTAGATGAAACTGCTGGCCTTATGAATGTTGCCTTATTACCGTAAAACGTTCTTCTTAAATGAATGATTTTTAAACAATTTATTTTTAATTGTCTAAAGATACGCTTGCAGTTTGCCTAGTTTTTTAAATTGTATGGTAGGCTGCAAGCCATTTATACAAGGTTTGATAAAAACAGGCATATAGAAGCCTCGGTTAAATACTGAGGTTACGAGAAGCTACTGCAATTTGCCAATTTTTACGATTTTATCATTTATTCTATGCTACCCTAGCGCGAGTTAACGAACCTTTGTGATTATTATCTTATGAAATATAGTGTTACTTGTGTTAGTCGGCATCCGTTATAAAAACGCTTTTTATAGCGCGCGTTACATTAAAGTATTGTTACCCTTCGTTTTATTGTAAAGGGCGGATGCATGAGTTCCCCAGATTTAAATCCAGAATATCCCTTAAGTCCTGCTGCGCTGCCTGTAGTGTCTAAAGCCGCCAAACGTATGCCCTGGTTTTGGCTTGGGTTAGCCGGTATTTTATCGGCTTTAGGGGGTGGTGTACTCGGTTATCGCCTGGGTCACGAGCAAGGCATGAGTGCCATCGGTGCAAGTGCAGCACAAGTCGCAGAATTACAAAAAACCTTGAAAACTCAAAAGAGTGCCATTGCCAGCATTTCTCAGGCCATGACCACAGTGACCCAAGAGCGCGATATTGCCCTGGAAAATGACCATAATTTGCAAGCCAAGCTCGCCGAAGAAAATGATTTGCGCCAATTGGCTGATGCACGTTTATTAACCTTGGCTACAGAGCTTTCAAAGCGTGGCGGCCTGGATTTACAAATACGCGACATTGCGATTGTCCCCCTTCCCCAACGCGCTTTTGAATATCGCATTGATTTACTGGGCATTCGCCCCAATAATCATGAAATGACCGGAACCCTAACGCTACAGTTATTAAGCGGTGCCAATATGGTCAATATTCCGCTTACTGACAGCCAATTTAAATTTACTACAGCAGAACGCTTAACCGGACGCTGGACCATGCCCGCTAACTTTAAGCCTGAATTTTTAAATGTTGTGGTCAACAGTAATGGTCAAACCAGTGAAAAACGCTTTGCCTGGGAAAAAGGCGATACCGTACCGCTTACTGCCTCAACCTTAGATGATTTGCCCCCATTACCCAATGCGGCCACCAAGTAAGGCATTGAGCTGTTAGGGTTCAGGTGAGGCTTAGCCATGAAGTACAAGTCCCACTCATTGATGATAAACTGTATGATTAACCGCATTACACTCGTATAAAATTTAACCAGATATGATGATAAGGATAAGGCTATGACGTTCACCCTAAATCCTGCGCCTGTTGTTCGTCAAGCGTTTGCACCGAAGCCGCCCTCTTCCCTTGTTTTTTGCCGTTCTATGCCCCATATGTATGTGATGACCATGCCTGGTTTAAATGGGTCCACATGGCCACTTGATTGTGTTGTAGCCTCTTCGCTTGCCATAATGCAAGGGCCTGATGAACCGGTTACCCACGAAACCCATGAAAGTGATGTCCTGTTGGCTGAAAAAGAAATTAAGCCGCCGCCTTTATACGCTGTTGTGTTGCTTAATGATGATTACACTCCCATGGAATTTGTGATAGAGGTCTTGCAAAGTATGTTTGGGTTATCGTTAGACCATGCAACCGATGTGATGTTAACCGTCCATTATATGGGCAAAGGGACTGCCGGAATTTTTCCTTACGACATTGCAGCCACCAAGGCGCAACAGGTCATTCGTTACGCGCGCCAGAATGGTCACCCTTTACTGTGCCAAATCGAACCCGAATAATGCGGTTACGTTGGAGAAATGTATTATGTTGAGTCGTTATCTTGAAGTGTCATTACGTTTGGCCATGACTCTTGCGCGCCAAAAACACCATGAATTTTTAACCGTTGAACATTTGTTGTTGGCGCTGCTTGAAAATGACTCGGCTATCAATGCGTTGCGGGCGTGCGGTGCCGATATTCCTGCGCTGCGTCAAAGTTTAAATGAATATATCGAGCAACATGCCTTAATGCTGCCTGATGATGTCACCCGTTCACCCTTGCCCACTCAAAGTTTTGACCGTATTTTACAGCGTGCAATTTTTCATGTGCAATCGCAAACCGCTACCAATGATAACCGCACGGTTGAAGGCGCCGATGTGCTGGTTGCCATGTATTCCGAACGCGACAGTTATGCGGTTTATTTGCTTAAAAAACAACAAATTAACCGTTTGGATATTACCCAATACCTGTCGCATGGAATTAGCCGCAATGAAGCGGAAGATAATCCTTTTATGAATATGTCAAAAGAGGCTGAACCTGAAAGCGAAACTAAACCCGCAAGCGCGCTTGAAAGCTATACCATGAATTTAAATGAGCGTGCCGAGCAAGGCAAAACCGACCCGTTAATCGGGCGTGATGCTGAAATTGAACGCACTGCACAAATTTTATGTCGCCGCCGCAAAAATAATCCGTTATTGGTCGGTGAACCGGGCGTCGGTAAGACCTCGATTGCTGAAGGCCTGGCGTGGTTGATTGTTGAGAAAAAGGTCCCTGAACCGCTCCTAAACAGCACGATTTATAGTCTGGATATTGGCTCATTAATTGCCGGTACCAAATATCGCGGCGATTTTGAACTGCGCATGAAGCAACTGCTTGGCGAACTTAAGGAACAGCCCGACGCGATTTTATTTATCGATGAAATTCACATGATTGTGGGTGCAGGCTCAAGCATGGGCAGCACCATGGATGTGTCTAATTTGATTAAACCGGCCTTGGCTAATGGAACCTTGCGCTGTATCGGCTCAACGACTTATCAGGAGGCACGGCAGGTGTTTGAAAAAGACCATGCCCTGTCGCGGCGGTTTCAACGGGTCGATGTGGTCGAGCCCAGTGTCGCCGATACCATCGCTATTTTACACGGGCTGCGCTCGCGCTTCGAAGAATTTCACCAGGTGCGTTATACCGATGGTGCTATCAGTGCAGCAGCCGAGCTTGCGGCCAAATATATTCAGGAGCGTTTTTTGCCGGACAAGGCTATTGATGTGATTGATGAAGCCGGTGCCTATCAACGGTTACAGGCCCGCACAGCCGACCATACGCCTGAGATGAGCTTCATTGATGTGGCTGAAGTCGAAGCGATTGTGTCTAAAATTGCGCGTATTCCGCCTAAAGCCGTATCGCATGATGATAAGAGCATTTTATCGACCCTGGCGTCAGATTTAAAACGCGTGGTGTTTGGTCAAGATGAGGCCATTGCAGCTTTAGATGCAGCCATTAAATTATCGCGGGCGGGCTTGAAATCCCCTGAAAAACCGATTGGTTCCTTTATGTTTGCCGGTCCTACAGGCGTGGGTAAAACGGAAGTAACCAAACAGTTGGCGCGTTTATTAGGCGTCGAACTGATTCGGTTTGATATGTCCGAATACATGGAAGGCCACACGGTATCCCGCCTGATTGGTGCGCCGCCGGGCTATGTGGGCCATGATAAAGGAGGCTTATTGACCGATGCCATCAATAAGCACCCGCATTGTGTGTTGTTGCTTGATGAAATTGAAAAAGCCCACCCTGATATTTTTAATCTGTTATTACAGGTCATGGACCACGGTACGTTGACCGATAATGACGGACGCAAAGCGGACTTTAGGCACGTGGTGTTAATTATGACCACCAATGCTGGCGCCGAAAATATGAGCCGTTCAAGCATGGGCTTTACCGTGCAAGATCATAGTACCGATAACACAGATGCCATGAAGCGCCTATTTTCGCCGGAGTTTCGCAATCGTTTAGATGCGGTCATACAATTTAAACCGTTACCGATTAGCATTGTCGATTCTGTAGTGGATAAATTCCTGACTGAATTGCAAGCACAACTTGATGATAAAAAAGTCGTACTTGAAGTTGAACCAGAAGCGCGCACCTGGCTGGCTGAACGCGGTTATGACCGGTTGCTGGGTGCGCGTCCGTTGGCTCGCGTGATTCAGGACGAACTTAAAAAACCGTTAGCCGAAAAAATCCTGTTTGGTGAACTCGCTGAACAGGGGGGTATAGTTCGGGTTCAGGTGCGACCTGATGGAACAGGGCTGGAATTAACGGTTGAACACGAAAGCCCGGAACCTGCTTCGGTTTAATGCTTAAAGGTCTGACGGCCCAAGTAAGTTTTTCTGCTATCCATAGGTGGTTTAAGCCTATGGATTTTTTTATGCCGTTTTTATACAGCCTATTTCCTTGGTCATATCATGATGACACTAAATGCAAATCTGTAAAAATAGGTGAGACATGATGGATTATCGTTCCAACGAGTTTACGCCGTTTCACTACAAAAATAAGCTTGCTCAAGAACTGTACTAAACAGTACAATCAGGGCCTGAACATTGCGCTGTGCCATTTCTTAGCATTCAATATCGCTTTAAAAGGCAGGCTAAACGGTCAATACTATTTTTAGTGTAAGGTTTTATTGCAAGGGGACGATAAACAATGCTCATTTCTCAATATGGGCGCCCAAACCGCCCGCGTGCCTTGCCTGTTTTAATAGTCAGTACAATGTTATTCGCCGCAGGTTGTAATAAATCACCAGACCCGGCAGCCGCCGCAACCCAGGCCGCTGCTGCACAAAAGCCACCTGAAGTCATTGTAATTACGGCTAAAAATCAAAGTGTAACGCATACGATTGAAGTTGCGGGTCGTTTATTACCGTATCAGGTTGCCGATGTGCGCCCACAAGCCAGTGGCATTATTTTAAAACGTTTATTTGATGAAGGCAGCTCAGTTCATGCAGGCCAACCGCTTTATCAGCTTGACCATTCAACTTACCAACAAACTTTAAATACCAATGCTGCCGCCTTGCAACGCCAAAAGGCCAATTTAGCTGCTTTAGAGGTTAAAGCCAAGCGTTATCGCGGATTGCTTGGCTCTCAAGCGGTCAGCAAACAGGAATATGACGATATTATGGCTCAAGTGGCCTTGGCTCAAGCCGATGTGGCTGCTGCTCAAGCCAACCTTGCCAATGCTCGCATTAATTTAAACTATGCAGTCATTACCGCACCGATTTCGGGTCAAACGGGCACTTCAAATGTAACACCCGGTGCTTTGGTAACAGCCAGCCAAACCACGCCGCTGGTAACGATTCAGCAGTTAGACCCACTTTATGTGAATATTACTCAATCGAGCGCCGACATGCTCAGACTGCGTCAGCAAATGGCTGCGGGTACGGTAACACGCAGTGGCGATACTGCCTTAACCTTAAAATTAGCCGATGGTTCGATTTACCCCTTGCCAGCGCATTTACAGTTTTCAAATGCAGCCGTTGACCAGGCAACCGGTGCAGTTACCTTACGGGCTGTCGTGGCAAATCCGCAACATTTACTGTTACCGGGAATGTATGTAACGGCGCAATTGCCGCAAGGCAACCTGCCCAATGCAATTTTGTTGCCCCAACAAGCCGTCACGCATACGCCTAAAGGGGAAGCGTCCGTGCTCGTTGTTAGCGGGGATAATAAGGTCAGTCAACGGGTGGTAACTGCGCCCTCTACACAAGGCGACCAATGGGTGATTACCGACGGTTTACAGCCCGGTGAACGAGTAATTCTGGAAGGTAGTCAAAAAATCAGGATAATGCCCGGAGCGCCAGCCCCCATGGTTAATCCTATTTCAGCCGATTCGGTAAAGGCAGACTCTACAGGCACTGATACAGCCGTTCCAAGGGCTGCCCCAATCGCTTCACCAGTAACCAACGACAAGCCGGCTTTCCCAACCAATGTACCTGTAAACCCTTCAGCAACGCCAGCAAGGTCAGACGCCAAGACCCCAAGCCAGGGGGGGTAAGCATGTCTAAGTTTTTTATTGACCGGCCTATTTTTGCATGGGTGATTGCCTTAATCATCATGCTGGCGGGTATTTTGTCCATGATGACGCTGCCCATTGCGCAATATCCCGCCATTGCGCCGCCTGCCATTGCGGTGAATGCGGTCTATCCGGGTGCATCGGCCAAAACCGTTGAAGATACCGTAACGCAAATTATCGAACAGCGCATGAAAGGCCTTGATGGCTTGATGTATATGGCATCATCGAGTGCCGGTACGGGTGCAGCAACGGTTACGCTGTATTTTCGTTCGGGTACCAACCCTGATATTGCCCAGGTTCAAGTCCAGAATAAACTGCAAGCTGCCATGGCTCTGCTTCCCCAAGAAGTCCAGCGCCAGGGTTTGACCGTTAATAAAACCGCGCGTAACTATTTATTGGTACTGGGGTTTTATTCTAAAGATGGTTCCATGCAGCGCAACGATATTGCCGATTATGTGTCAAGCAGTATTGTTGACCCGGTATCCCGCGTCGATGGCGTTGGTGAAATTCAGGTGTTTGGCTCGTCGTATGCCATGCGCATTTGGCTTGATCCCGAAAAATTGGCCAGCTATCAGCTCATGCCGTCCGACATCAGCGCTGCGGTGCAGGCCCAAAATGCCCAGGTATCAGCAGGTCAAATTGGTGGTGCGCCGTCTGCTCCCGGGCAACAGTTAAACGCTACCATCACGGCACAAACGCGTTTGCAAACGCCTGAACAGTTTCGGCATATTTTGCTAAAAACGGCGGCCAATGGTGCCCGGGTTGAACTGGGTGATGTGGCCAAAGTCGAGCTGGGCGGTGAAAGTTACGATGTCGTTTCACGCTTTAACGGCATGCCTGCGGCGGGACTTGGGGTCAAACTGGCTGCCAACGCCAATGCGTTAACCACGCATGACGCTGTTTTAGCTAAAATCAATGACCTTAAAGCCGGTTTTCCGCAGGGCTTAGATGTTGATGTACCCTACGATACGACGCCGTTTGTGCGGTTATCGATTGAGGAAGTGATTAAAACCCTGGTGGAGGCCATTGCGCTCGTTTTTGTAGTGATGTTTTTGTTTTTGCAAAACTGGCGCGCGACCATCATTCCCACGTTGGCAGTACCGGTGGTTTTATTGGGTACTTTTGCGATTTTAAAATTCCTGGGCTTTTCCATTAACACTTTAACGTTATTTGGCATGGTATTGGCCATTGGTTTATTGGTTGATGATGCCATCGTTGTGGTTGAAAACGTTGAGCGGGTCATCAATGAAGAACATTTAAGCCCACGTGATGCCACCCGAAAATCTATGGAGCAGATTACGGGCGCGCTAATTGGAATTGCCCTGGTACTCGCTGCTGTCTTTGTACCTATGGCATTTTTTGGAGGTTCGACCGGTGTTATTTATCGGCAATTTTCGGTGGCGCTGGTGTCAAGCATGGCATTATCGGTGGTCGTTGCCCTGGTTTTAACGCCCGCCCTTTGTGCAACCTTGCTTAAACCCAGTGACGGTAGCCATGGTCATAAAACAGGATTTTTTGGCGCGTTTAACCGTGGTTTTGACCGATTATCGCATGGCTATCAACGTGTAGTCGCTAGAATTTTAAACTTGCGCGCCGTGTTTGGGCTGATTTACGCCGGTATTTTAGGCGCCATGGCCTATTTGTTTATGCACCTGCCGACTGCTTATTTGCCAGATGAAGACCAGGGTTTATTGTTTACCCTTGTACAATTACCCGCCGGTGCCACGCAAGAACGCACCTTAGCGACCATGAAACAGGTTGAACATTATTATTTAACCAAAGAAAAAGCCAACGTTAAAAGTATGTTTTCAATTGTTGGCTTTAGCTTTGCAGGGGCCGGTCAAAATATGGGCCTGGCGTTTGTTCGACTAAAAGACTGGAGCGAGCGGCCTAACCCCGATCAATCGGCCAAAGCAGTTGCAGGGCGTGCCATGGGGGCGTTTCAAGGCTTAAAAGATGCGATGGTGTTTGCTGTTTCACCGCCTGCTGTGATTGAACTTGGTAATGCGACCGGGTTTGACTTACAGCTTGAAGATACGGGTAATGTAGGTTATGACCAATTAGTCGCCGCTCGTAACATGTTATTAGGTATGGCAAGTAAAAGTAAAACTGTGGTGGGCGTTCGTCCCAATGGTCAAGAGGCTACGCCACAATATAAAATCAATGTGAATCAGGCACAGGCGGGCGCAATGGGCGTATCGCTGGCCGATGTTAACAGCGTTCTATCATCGGCATGGGGCGGCAGTTACATCAATGACTTTATTGACCGTGGCCGGGTAAAACGCGTTTATATGCAGGCTCAGGCAGATGCGCGCAGTGCCCCTGAAGATTTAAACCGTTGGTATGTACGCGGCAATGCAGGGCAAATGGTACCGTTTTCATCGTTTGCCAGTGGTGCATGGTCGTATGGTGCACCATCACTCAATCGCTACAACGGGTTAGCATCAATTGAAATACAGGGTGCGCCGGCACCGGGTGTCAGTTCGGGTCAGGCCATGGCAGAAATGAAAGGCATGATCGCCAAATTACCACCGGGCATTGGCTTTGAGTGGGCGGGTTTGTCGTATGAAGAAATGAAATCTTCAGGCCAAACCACTATCTTATACAGCATTTCGTTATTGGTCGTGTTCCTGTGTCTGGCAGCGCTGTATGAAAGCTGGTCGATTCCGTTTGCCGTATTGCTCGTGGTGCCATTAGGGGTATTAGGCGCTCTAATGGCCACCTTTGGACGCGGTTTAACCAATGACGTGTATTTTCAGGTAGGCTTATTAACCGTTATCGGATTAGCTGCTAAAAATGCCATTTTGATTGTAGAATTTGCCAAAGATTTGCAGGAAAAAGAAGGCATGGCAATGATTCCGGCTACTTTGGAAGCGGTTCGGTTACGTTTGCGGCCCATCATCATGACCTCATTGGCCTTTGGTTTAGGCGTGCTGCCGCTTGCCATCAGTCATGGCGCGGGTTCCGGCAGTCAAAATGCCATTGGAACCGGTGTATTAGGCGGCATGATTGGCGCTACCATTCTGGGGATTTTCTTTATTCCGTTATTTTATGTGATGGTACGTTCTTTGTTTAGTCGTCATACGAAAGGCCCCACGCCACCGGCTTCGACGGCAAACCCTGTTTTAAATCCTGGAGAGGCTTATCCTGTAACCCTGGACAAACCTGAACCGACGGTGGAGAATCCTTCATGAATGTTATTATGCTACCTGAAGCCAGATCGGTCAAAGGCCTTACAGGGTTAGGACTAGTTGCCTTATTATTAACGAATGCAGCCTGTACGCAACATGTGGTGTTGCGAGAGCCCGATCCGATGCTGGCTGCCCATGTTGTGGCGCCCAAATTTCCAGCGCTACCCGATGCCGGTCAACAGGCCCAATCGGGTGCCTCAATTGCGACATTAGGTTGGCAAGAATTCTTTAGCAATCGGCAATTAAAGACCCTGATCGAGCGGGCTCTGGCCAATAATCGGGATCTCCGAACCGCCGCTTTGAATATAGAACAGGCGCGCGCGCAATACCAAATTAGGGAGGTGGCCGAACTCCCTTCTATTGCAGCCAATGGCACCGCCGTGGTCAATCGTGTGGGGGCTGCTGCGGGGAAAGCCTTTCAAGTGGGGTTAGGCTCAACAGCTTATGAAATTGACTTATGGGGGCGGGTTGCCAACCTTAAGGATGCGGCGCTACAAAACTATTTGGTAACTCAACAAGCCCAACATGTAACGCAAATTGCATTAATTGGACA